>JANQMF010000188.1 GCA_028280225.1 Pseudomonadales bacterium
CCCCACCGCCCAATCAAGCGCGTTTACAACAGCTGATGAGTTTTACCGTGGCAGAACCCGTGGACGACGGTTATGCCGCCATGCTGATGGAAGAAACTCAATTCTCAAACCGCGACGCCATGTGGCAATCGCAGCTTCAGGCCGCAGTGGCCAGCGGTGCGGCAAAGCACTTTAAGGTGGTCATCATTGGTGCCGGTATGTCCGGTTTGGGTATTGCGGCAAAATTGCAGGCCGCCGGGATCAATTTTGAAATTTTAGAGAAAAACGATCAGGTTGGCGGCACCTGGTACGAAAATACCTACCCCGACTGTGGGGTGGACACACCGAATCACTACTACTCGTACTCCTTCAGCCGGAATGCAAACTGGTCCGGCTATTTCTCAAAACGGGATGAGTTGTTTAACTACTTTGACCAGTGCGCGGACACTTTTGACGTCCGCGACCACATCCGCTTTAACACCGAAGTACAAGCCGCCCGGTACGATACCGGCACAGACACCTGGCACATCAACTTTACCGATGCCACTTCCCCCGCCACCCAATCCATGACTGCAAATATAGTCATCAGCGCCGTGGGCCAATTAAACCGGCCCGCTATGCCTGATATCCCCGGCCTGGAAACCTTTGCCGGACAAATGTGGCACTCTGCCCGATGGCGCGATGACGTGGACATGACCAACAAGCGGGTGGCTGTTATTGGTACGGGTTGCAGTTGTGTTCAACTGTTACCCAAAACCGCTGAAGCGGCCAAACAGGCACTGGTCTTCCAACGCTCCCCGCATTGGGTGTCACCGGCAAGAGATTATTATCGCCCGGTTGAAGCCGGACAGTTGTGGGCTTTGAACCACATTCCCTTCTACGCCGAGTTCCACCGGGCCCGCATGATATGGAGCTTTGGTGATCGTGTCTGGCCCGCGGTGGTCACCGATCCGGACTGGCGGGAAACCCGTTTGTCCATCAACGAAGCCAACCACGCCATGCGCGAGGCCTTGATCGGTTTTATTAAAGAAGGGCTGGGAGACAAAACCCACTATGTTGAAAAATGTGTGCCCAACTTCCCCGTCTGGGGTAAACGTCTTATTGTGGACAACGGCTGGTACCCTACCCTTGCCCGGGACAACGTGGATCTGATTACCGCGCCAATTGCACGCATTGTAGATAAAGGAGTGGAAACCGAGGACGGCGTTGTCCACGAGGCTGACATCCTTATTCTTGCTACCGGTTTTCATACCAATCAGTTTCTGTGGCCCATGCGAATTGTTGGCAAACAGGGTCAAACCCTCGAAGAAGTCTGGGGGGATAGCGCAAATGCCTACAAGGGCGTATCGGTGCCCGACTTCCCGAATTTATATTGTTTGTACGGTCCCAACACCAATATTGTCCACGGCGGTAGCATTATTTATCAGGTGGAGTGCCAGATACACTTTGTGATGCAGTGCATCACCACCATGCTGGAAAAAGACATTGCCGCGCTGGAGGTTACCGCTGAAGCAAACGATGCGTACAACAACGAAGTTCAGGCTATCAGCCAAACCCTGGCCTGGGGTCATCCCAATGTCGAAAGCTGGTACAAAAACAGCGCAGGCAGAGTGGTGAACAACTCACCCTTCAGCCTGCAACAGTATTGGCAGGTGACCCATGAACTTGATCTGGATCACTACCACCAAAAACGTGCCGGGGATAACGAGGCAGCTTAACCTGTTCGTTGCGCGTAGCGCTCGGTAGGGCGGCTGCCGTTTTCGTCATACAGGTCAAATTCTTCAATGAGATCCTCAACCCACTGAATTGTCCCGGTGCGGGCCATCAGATTGCCGCTGGCCAACAGGGCTGCCGCCGCCCGGCCCACCAATAAAGGGGTTTGTGACTGGGACAGGTCCATCCCCTGGGATTGTGCGGCATCCTGAATAAATTCCGTGGATACCGATCCGGGATATAACACCACTGCGGGAATTCCCTTGGGCTCCAGTTCCACCGCCATATCCTTGGTCAGCCGGTCCAGGCCAGCCTTGCCCGCGCCATAAGAGCTGCTGAAGTGGTAGCTCTGACCGCCCGGTGAAGACACATTCAGCATGGCCGCGGAGTCTGCGGCAAACATTAATTTTGCCGCATGCCAACTGGCCACATAATGGGCCCGCAAGCCAATGCCGACTTGATCGTCCCAGATTTGAATGGGGTGGTCCCAATAACCCCCGCCCCAAGCGGGTGGATCAGGGATTTTGTAGACGTTGTTGACAAGAATGTCGATGTGATCCACTTCGCCGGCAATACGGGCAAACAAAGCCTCAATTTGCTGGTCATCACCATGGTCACATTGAATGGCACGGCCCTCACCTCCAGCCTCGGTAACCAGACGGGCTGTGGTGTCGATGGTGCGCTCACCCTCTCCCGTTGTGCGGCCGCTGACGTAGACCGTTGCACCCTGCTCCGCCAAAGCCAGTGCAATACCCTTGCCGATACCCCGGCTGGCACCGGTGACCACGGCAATTTTTCCTGCTAGTTGACCCATGTCCCTCCTCCCATGCGTTGTTCAGGTCAAACGTCTGAGGATAACAGATCCACCTTAGCTTGCGTGGCTAATTCGGGTTGTATTACTCGATGGGCGGGCCGCTCACCCCACACCCTGGAAAAGGTGCCTAGTCGTTGGATGCGGAATTGCTGGACGCTAACAAAACGCTCAGTTCAGACAGGACTTCGTCCCGGGTGATCACGTCAACCTGCTCATTCACCATGACGTTGGGTACTGCCGAAGTGGTTGCCACCGGTGTTGCCGGTGCGGGTTGGAGATCAACCGCAACCTTTTGTGCATCCGCCATGGGTGCTGTGGCTTCTGCCTGTTGGCTCACTTGTTGGGCCAAGGCAAATACCGGGGATAACAGTGCACCCGACAACAAGGCCAGGCGGGCCAATTGGCCTTTAGGACCTGATTTCAAAGCTCTCATGTTACTTTTCTACACATCTACATGGCGCGCATAATAGGCGCTGGCGCCAGATATTCTGTGAACCCTCCGGCAAAACCGGCAATTGTTTGGCCCGTCTTCCAAATTTGTGCGCTGACGCTTGCGATTAGCTTGACACAAGTCCCCCCGGGCTTGCGATAGCTGCCATGTTAAAGATACCCTGCCCTGATTCGAAAAAAGCTCATTTGCCAACTATTACGGGCGAGAGGCCAGATATGCACAAGCACAACACCCCTGCGACGACAAGTTTCCCACATCCGCCCACGTTTATACTGGTGTTGCTGCTGTGCGCTCCCCTTGCGGCGGATACGGTGATGGCTGCGGAGAAGACCCTGCTATGGGGTGATACCCACCTGCATACGTCCTATTCCTTCGACGCTTTTCTAAACGGCAATCTGTCCGCAGACCCGGAAATTGCCTACCGCTTTGCCAGGGGTGAACCCGTTATCCACCCCTACAACCGCACCCGGGTACAAATCAATACACCCCTGGACTTTCTTGTTGTATCCGACCACGCCGAGTTTTACGGGGGCATACGGGACATCTATTACGACGGCATCCAGGACAAGGACGCTAACTTTATCCGCAGAATACTCTACTGGTATAACGAAAAAGAAATTCGCGACGCCATTGATACCGAAACCGGGCCACAGTACTTTAGCAGGTTACTGCCCGTCACCGAAGATCCGGTGGTTGCGGCACGGGCCCGGAGCGAGGAAGCCGGTGCAAGACAGGTTCCCGGTGCCGATATCTCCGCTAACAACGCCTGGCAGCGTATGCGCGACAGCGCCGACAAGCACTACCAACCCGGCACCTTCAGTACCCTGATCGGCTGGGAGTGGAGCTCCATTCCCGGCGGGGGTAATTTGCACCGGGTGGTGATAACCGACGCGGATGGCGAAACCGCCGGGCAGTTTATGCCGTTCTCATCCACCGAGAGCCCTTACCCGGATGACCTGTGGCGTTGGCTTGAGAAAACCGCCAAGGAAACCCAGGCAAACTTTGTTGCCATTCCGCATAATTCAAATATCTCCAAAGGTTTGATGTTCAGCGAAACTACCCTGCGCGGCGAAGCCATGGACGAAGACTATGCGCAGCTGAGCCGCACCTGGGAGCCTGTGGTCGAGGTCACCCAGTACAAAGGGGATTCTGAAACGCATCCCGACCTTTCCCCGGATGATCCCTTTGCGGATTTTGAACTGTACCCCTGGTACATCCAGCAGGAACGCACCCAGACTTATATGCCAACCGCTGCGGACTATGCCCGATCCGGATTACGCACCGGCCTGGCACTGGAGCAAAGCCTGGGCATTAACCCGTTCCAATTTGGCATGATCGGTTCCACCGATAGCCACACGGGGTTGTCTGCTGCGGAAGAACCTAATTTCTGGGGCAAAATGGCCTTCGACTCAATCCCGGAACGGAAACAAAATAACGCCATTGCTTCGGGACCCACCGGCTGGTCCATGCAAGCGGGTGGCCTGGCTGCGGTTTGGGCAGAAGACAATACCCGGGAAGCCATTGTGGCTGCTTTTAAGCGGCGGGAAGTTTACGCCACTACCGGACCGCGTATTCGCCTGCACTACCACGCTGTCACCCCGGCGGGGCAATCCCCCATGGGTTCAGAAATTACCGGTCCCCTGCCAGCCCTGAGCCTGAACGTTTCGGCGCAAAAAGATCCAAAGTCCGCCAACCTGGATCGCATACAAGTGGTTAAGGGCTGGCTGGATGATAACGGTCAAACCCATGAGAAGATTTATAACGTTGCCTGGTCCGGCGACAGAACCGCCGGGGCGGACGGTTCGCTGCCGGCGGTTGGCAACACCGTAAACGAAACCGATGGCACCTGGACAAACACCATCGGCGCCGCGGAACTGACCGCAAATTGGAACGACCCCGACTTTGATCCCACTCAACCCGCCTTCTACTACATTCGGGTGCTGCAAATCCCAACCCCCCGGCACGCACTGCTGGATGCCCTGGCTCTGGGTCTGCAAGCACCCACCGTTGGCGATAAAGTTATTCAAGAACGCGCCTACAGCAGCCCCATCTGGTACACCCCCTAACCGCCTTTGCTAACCGCTAACGTTGGGGTCAGACCCCGGCGTTAGCAGATAGGTTAATAGCGGAAACCGCCAACGCTGGGGTCTGACCCCAACGTTAGCGGTTTAGCGGATGATCGGCACTAAATGCGATACGCGGCAAGCGCCGCATCGTGAAAGAGCCAACGCTTTTCATCTGCCGAGGCACCGGCGGCAATGTGTTTAAACGCATTCCAGGTGACCGGATAGCTGGCAAACAGTTTTTGTACGGGAAAATTGGACTCAAAAAAACAACGCTGGGCACCAAAGGCATCAATACACGATTCCATCCAGGGCCGCCAGGCTGTTGCTGTCTCCTGGGAGGTAGGGGGCAGTGTTCTATCAACCCCATCCCCATGTGATCGTATTGGCAAGGCCCCCAGTTTCATATAGGTATTGGGACGCGCTGCAATCGCCCGGATACCTTCCCGCCAGTCGGCAAACACCGCCTCACGCTGATCCCGGTAAGGACCACCCAGAACGGGCACTCCGGTATGGTTAACAACAATGGTGAGTTCGGGGATATCGTCTGCTAACTCGGCAATTTCCAACAATTGGGGGTGATAGACCCATATGTCGAGGGTAAGTCCCAGTTCCGCCATAACTCTGGCCCCATCTCTGACAGAAGGCTCTCTAAGCAGGTGTGCATGAGGCACCTGGTTTTGAATACGCTCATGTGCGTCCCAGGCTGTAGTAAAACGAATCCCCTTAAACCGTCCGCTGGAGACCGCCAGGTGGCGTTCAAAAATCTCCCGGGTCGCATTCCCCAGGGACAGATCTACCCTGCCGATAAAGCCGCGGCAGAACGCAATGTCACCAAATGCTCCACTCTCCGCCATGGCCGCACAGCCGGTAACGAATTCAGTTTCACCCAGCGAACGCCATTCTTCCGGGCCATCCCTGCGGTACATGGTATGACACTCGGCATGGATGGTACCTACAATGTTATGGCCGGACCGCAGATCCTGCAGCAACTCGGGCACCAGGTAGCGGTGCCCGGGCCTTACCCACAGATGGTGGTGGGCATCTATGATGGGCAAATCCGGCTCAACAATATCCTCAACAACCTGCCCGACCCAATCATCATCCGGGACCGATTGCCCCATTACTTTTTTCTGTTTTGTCGTCATTCTCAGCCATCTCCAGCACAGCGCCGCGTCATGTTACTTGCCGGTAAACTGGGGAACCCGACGCGCTTTAACCGCCTCTACCCCCTCCCGATAGTCCTCGGTTTGCCGTAATTGTGTCTGCGCCGCTAGTTCGTGATCCGTGGCTGCCAGTACACAATCAGCCAGTTCTCCGCGCATGCTCTTGCGTGTCTCCCATGTTCCCAAGGGTGAACATTCGGCAATTTCGGAGGCAAGCTCCCGGGCGGAACTCAGGACTTCGTCCTGGGGTACCAGCACACTGACCAATCCAAGCGCCTTAGCCTCATCCCCTTTCCACCGCCGACTGGTCATCAGCATCAGCTCTGCATTGGTATGGCCAATCGCCCGCGGCAAGGTATGAGTCAAACCAAAACCGGGATGGAAGCCAAGCTTAGTAAAGTTTGCAACAAACCTGGCCTCCATACAGGCAACCCGGAAATCTGCCACCAGGGTAAGCCCAAGCCCCGCACCAACCGCAGCGCCTTGAACCGCAGCAACCACCGGTTTGCCGCATCTGAACAGACGCACGGCCTCAACATAGACGGGATTTTTGCCCGGTGTTTTAACCACTTGGGGGATATCCTGCGTTTTGTTATCCGGATTTGCAAAACCACCACCGGCGCAGAACGACTTTCCCCGGGCAGCCAATACAATGGACCGGCACTGGTCGTTTGCATCAAGTAGTTCAAAGGCGTCGGCAAGATCACGCACCAGGTTGAAATCAAGATAATTATGGGGCGGCCGATTGAGCTCAACCAATGCTACATGCCCCTGCAGCGAAACCAATATATTTTCGTAGGTACCCAATTCACTCACAGCGCACTCTCCTTAATGTACGTCCTAAACCACCCGCCCGGCGCCGAAATTACGCCATCACCAGCGAAGCGCGCCGGACCTTGCCTGCTTCCTGATCGGCAAAAGCCTGGTTAATCTCTTCCAGCGGATATTCCACCAACACCTCATTCAACGGCAGGCTTTCCATATTCTTGTCCAGAAAGCCCAGGGCATGCTGCAGACAGGCTGCGGTATACGAGCCCACCGCTTCGATCCTCTGGTTCTGACCCACCAGACGTCCCGGGTCACATTCAAAGTGTTCCCCTCTGAAAACCACACCAATTTCCAGATAACGGCCACCCCAACCCAACATGCGCAGACCTTCGTTAATCACTGCCGGGGAACCCACCACCTCTACTACCACATCAGCGCCAAAACCCTGAGTGAGTTCTTTGACTATGCTGACACGCGCCCGGGTATCCGTAATTTCAGATACATTAATGGTGTGATCAGCACCCATCTGACGGGCAAGATCCAGCCGGTCCTGCACCCCATCAATGGCAACCACCATCTCTGCCCCGCGTTGCTTGGCAATGGCGCAGGCATATATACCTAAGCCACCACAACCTTGGATAACCACCCGGTCCCCCAGGGTGACATCCACCCGCTTGAGACCCATGATGACCTGGGACAATGCACAGTTGGCGCTTGCAGCTACCGCATCCGGTACCGCGTCGGGCACCTTAAAAATGGCCTGCCCCGGGTGCAGATAGATATAATCGGCAAACGTGCCGCGCACGTAAGGCCATTCGTTACGATCACCAAAGCGAATTTTAAAACTTTCGGTACAGGCTTCAGGCATCTGGCGCTGACAATTTCTGCAACTGCCACAGGGCCGGAAGTATTGAAAGGCAATCCTGTCGCCCACCTTGATGGGTTGACCATTCCAATCTGCGGTCACGCCGTCGCCCAATTCATGCACAACGCCCACAGCTTCGTGGCCAAACACGGTACCTGTCGGATCCACCGGTTTGGCCCTACCGTCACCCCGCCAGTTGTGCAGATCAGAACCACAGACGTTTGAACGTGTAATACGCAAAGTCAGCCCACCCGGTCTGGTTTCCGGTATGGGTAACTCAATCAGCTCAAACGGTCGGCCCGGCTCATAGAATACCGCTGCACGATTCACTAAACTCATTTCTTCTCTCCAAGACCATGGTAACTTGTTGTTCAATAATGCAATTCATGACGCAATATGCATTGCAATTCACGCGCCAGTCTCCACCGCGCTGGCAGCTGCATCCGCCAGCTTACCTTGTCGCTCGTAACGACAAGGCCAGCTTATTATGTCCATCTGGATGACACCCATCCACCTGGGGCACTAAATCAGCAGCACTATTGGCTGGCACGTTGTTTGCTGCATAGGTGATATACCCGATCCGCAAGCAGAACATGCGGGTTGAACAACTTATTTATAAGAGATAAGTCAATATGCAAACAGAACTCATGCACTGGTTCGATATGGATGCCCCGGTATTTGCCTTCTCACATTGCCGGGACGTGGTTGCCGCCGTGTCCCGGGCCGGGGGATTTGGCGTGCTGGGCACCACCCATGTCACCCCGGAGCAACTGGATTTAGAGCTCAACTGGATCGACGAACATACCGACGGCCGCCCTTATGGGGTAGACGTGATGTTTGCTACACGGCCACCTGAGGGCACGGAGCAGCTGACCGTAGAGGATGTAAAACGGGTAATCCCCCAAGCCAATGCTCAGTTTGTCAACGATCTGCTGGCAAAATACAACGTTCCCGAGCTGTCCCGGGAAGAGAGCGAATCTCTGCTGACCGACTACATGGGCAGTCTGATGCGTACACACACCGAGGCCGTCAAACGCTTGGACGTGGTATTCCGTCATCCCAAGCTTGTGCGCATGATTGTCAGCGCGCTGGGTGTGCCACCCGTCGAACAGATAGAGCGCGCCCACGCCCTGGATATGAAAGTGGGCGCCATGGTGGGGCAGGTACGTCATGTCAAACACCATCTCAACGCCGGAGTTGATATTTTAGTTTCCGCCGGGTACGAGGCGGCGGGCCACAACAGTGACATCGCCACCCTGGTGCTCACCCCGCAAATTGTTGATGCCGCCGGCTCAACCCCGGTCATTCACGCGGGTGGTGTGGCCCGGGGCCGGCAAATTGCCGCAGCCCTGGCACTAGGCGCACAGGCAGTGTGGACCGGCACATTGTGGCTGGGCACATCAGAAGCTGAAACCAGTGACCTGATCAAGAAAAAGATCTTCGCGGCCACCTCCGCTGATACGATCCGCTCACCCTACAATACCGGGAAGCCCACCCGGCGCCTGAAAAGTGCATGGACCGATGCCTGGGAACAGGAAAATGCGCCCAAGGCCCTGCCCATGCCCCTGCAATCGATCCTGATCAACGAAGCCTTATACAGAATGGAGAAATATGAGCCCGAGCCTCTGGTGACCTACCCGGCGGGACAGGCTGTGGGTATGCTGAGTCAACAAAACGATGTTCGTGGTGTGATGTACGAACTGCTGGAAGAACTCGGCACAACCCTTGTCCACATGCAAGACATGTTGCAGGGCGAGGGGGATTGAGCCGGGGTTGTCCCCCGCCCCCATCTAGCCCCGCAGTTCAGCGATCATTTGCCGCCGCTGATCAGGCTCGGCAAATTCGAAGTCTGCACCGGTTCGGTCAATCAGATCACCAAACCGGGATTTAATACCGCGCACAACCTCGCCGGGTTCCGCAACCACGGCAAAGGTGTTGACCATCTCGTCAGTCACCATGTCCGGCATGCTGTCCCACTTACCTTCCTTGGACATCTGGTTCAACTTAGGTTGAAGGTCGCCCCAGCCATGAACTGCAAGCACACCCTTGTACGCGGGGGTGGAACCATAAAATGAGATCCGCGATCTGATATTTTCCGCCATCTTTGCACGCGTGGCTTCATCACCGGACACAATCAGCGGGGAGAAGCTGATCTCAAAATCTTCCCGCTTACGCCCGGACTTCTCTAAGCCGCGTTCTACCGCCGGCAGCGTCACCTCGCGGATGTACTTCTCATTGCTGAAGGGATGCACAATCAAGCCGTCTGCAACTTCCGCCGCAACCTCGGTCATCACCGGCCCTACCGCCGCCAGCACGACCCGGGGCGGCCCGTAATCGCGGTTCTCGGGCACAAACCCGGGAGTCATCAGGGTATGGCGGTAGTATTCTCCTTCGAAACGCAACGGCTCATCCTCGTACCAGCTTGCCCAGATTGCCCGCATGGCCAGCACCAGTTCCCGCATCTGCCGGGCCGGCGCACCCCAGGGCATATTGAAGCGTTTGGTAATATGCGCGCGAATCTGGCTGCCCAGGCCAATGGTGAGCCGGCCTTTCGAATAGGCGTTCAAGTCATGACCCAGATTGGCCAGGTTCATGGGATTGCGGGCAAAACCCACGGCAATACCCGTGCCGATACCAATCCGCTGGGAATGCTCAGCGGCAATCATCAAGGGCAAAAAGGGGTCGTGGTTAATCTCTACCGTGGTCAAGCCATCGTAACCCAGGGCTTCGAGTTCTCGAACACGTTCGGGAATTTGTTCCCACTTGTCACGCAGATGAGCATCTATCTTCATTGGTTATCTCTTATTAGTTGCCGGTTGGTGGATGGCCGGCAGAACATCGCTACCCGGCCCTATTCAGCCCGGGGCCATTCAGAACGAATCGCAACCTCCCCAACAAAAAAACCCCGCTGGCCAGAAGACAGCGGGGTTTGATCACCCACAGGGGTCTTAGTTAAAGAAGTACCTGAATTCAACACCAATACGTCGACCCTTGGCCAGGCCCGCCAGGTGCGCGCCATCTCTCAGGCCAAGCTCCGTGCTCTGGGTATAGATGACATGGTCGGTCAGGTTGCGGCCATACAACGAGGCCTCCCATTTACCGCTGCTTGGCATCAACGAAAAGTTAACGTCAATGGTGTCAACGGCACCGCGATTCTGCACGTTCTCGTCGTCGGTGATGTTATCCCGATGGGTGTACAACACTTGTGAGGACAAAGTGTAATCGCCAATGTTGGTGTCATGCAGCAAACCAAAGTTGTACATGAGATTAGCCAGACCCGGCAGGTCCAGGTTTTCGTCTATTGAGTTGATGTCACCATCACCGTTGATGTCGGTGTTAACTTCCAGGTATTCACCGTCATTCATACCAATCGCATAGGTGAGGGTAAGAGAGTCGGTCAAAAACGCACGACCGTCAATTTCTAACCCCATGAAGCGGGCGTCCGCTACGTTACCCGTGACCTGGGACAAATCCTGGGCCAGGGTGACACGCTGCAAATCGGTGGCTTCAATGACAAACAGGGCCGCATTCATGCGGAAGCGATCAGTCACATCCCATTTGAGGCCAACTTCTAATTGCTCCATGCGTTCTTCATCCACCGCACCCCGGTCATCCGGAACGTTGGATCGGCGCAGGCTGAAGCTGCCCGCCCGGTAACTGCGCGAAATGGTGGTATACAGCATGGTGGAATCATCCACATCCCAAGTTACCCCGGCGCGGTAAGAAACATTGCTCCAATCGTCTTCAGCACCGTCCACATCAAGGATACAGGTGCCATCGCCAACGACAAACCCACAGCCGAAAAACCGTTGGGAGCCTTCCACAGCACGGTTGTTATTCAACGCGTGGCTGGAAGCGGATTTTTCTTCATCGGTCCAGCGTAACCCGGCGGACAGCGTGACGGTGTCGGTCACCGCATAATCCAGGTTAGTGAAAATACCAAAGGTCTCGGAGTCCGCAAAACCACCACCGCTGCGGTTGATCCACGTGGGAGCACCACTAACACGCAAGGACTGGTTGGTTTCGCTTTCAATCTCTACATCAAGGTAATAAATCCCGGTGGTGACATCGACTGATCCGAAGGTACCGAAATAACGCAATTCGTTACTCCAGTGTTCTAAGTTGCTGCCGCCCCATGCCGGGAAAGTCGCAATGGTGGTACCGTCGATATCCCCTTGAGATCGCGCTTCGAGATCACGCCATCCGAAGATATTGGTTATCGTACCGTCGCCGAACGGGACGTCGATGGTGGTGGTAAAGGTAAAGGAATCAACCCGTTGTTCAAAGAAATGATCCAACTCATCACAGGTTGGCCCTACTTCAAAGCCCACACAGCTACCTACCATTTCCGTGCCAAAATCGTGAGTGCCTTTTTCAAATTGTCCCAGGCTGCCGTCAGGCCGGGTAAATTCCCTGCCGCTGCTGCGATCATGGGATTGGTTGACCAGACCAAAACCGTCCTGATCAAAGTACTCGTACTGGAACAACATGTTGACGGCGTCGGTAACATCCCAAGACAACGCACCACGTATAATCGTCACCTCGTTGTCCCCGGCGTTGTCGCCGTTGAATTCATTTTCGAACCAGCCATCGTCATCATTACGATAAACCGCCAGCTTGCCCAGCAACCCTTCGGTTATGGGGCCTGAAACGCTGCCCGTTAAAGTAATGTCTTCTCCACCGTCGGATCCCGTGTCGCCACGCACCCGAATGTCAGCTTCAAATTCCTCGGAGGGCTTTTTGGTGGTGACAAGGATGGCCCCGCCAACCACGTTGCGGCCCTGCAGCACACCCTGGGGACCACGCAGAATCTCAATACTTTCGATATCAAAGTTATCGAAAACCGTGCCCTGCCCGGTCGGGTTGTACACACCGTCGGTAAATACACCCACCGATGGGTCACGCGAGATAATGGAACTGGAAGGTGTTACCCCGCGAATACTGAAAAATGCAGTACCCTGGGTAGTAACCGGCTGCAAATTGGCGTTTGGCGCCAAAAAACCGATGTCTGTAAGGTCTTTGAATTTTAAGGCGTCTAGTTGCCCTTCACCAATGGCAGTAATGGAAATCGGCACTTCCTGTACACTCTCCACAACACCTTTCTTTGTTGCCGTCACGACAACTTCTTCGATCAATCGATCACGCGACGATTCCGCATTAGCTACAGATGCAAAAAACAACAGAACAAGCGAAAAGCGAAGCCAAGAAAATATCCGAATCATCTTTTAATTCTCCCCTTGCTGAACAGGTTCAGCGCAAAAACGGACTCTATACTATCATGCTATAACATGTTGGTTGACCATATAGTATAGCCGTCAGATATGCAAGCCCTATGCAGAAAGATATTTAGGCGGACTGGCGTTGGCAGCGACTTCGAATCTAACTTAGCTGAACACCTGCAGTGTCTGAATATCATCATCCACCCAGCCGAGTTCCCCCATGACCTCGCGGGTGTGCTCACCCGGTACCGGGGCATGAAATCTCAATCCGGTATCTAACGTGTCATATTCGATCGGGTCGCGCACATACCGGTACGGCCCCTCAACAGGGTGGTTTTCAACCGGCATGAGTTGCACGGCATCCAGATGAGGATCAGTCATAAGCTCGTCAAAGCCCAACACCGGGTTACAAGGTATCGAATATTGATCACAAATCGCCATCCATTCGTCAGTGGTTTTCTGCGGCGCTGCCGTGGCAACCATGCGATACAGCTCCTCAGCATTCTGCATGCGGGCACTGTGGGTGGCGTACTTGGGATTGCTTGCCAGTTCCGGCGAGCCAATGATATCAAAAAAATCGTGCCAGTTGGCCTCCGAATACGGTAACAAGGCCACCCACCCGTCCGCGCTTTGGTATGGCCGCCGTTCGCGGTTTAACAAGCGTGTATACCCGACGTTACCCCTGGGCGGGATCAAGGCGGCCCCACGCAGGTGTTCAACCATATTAAAAGCCACCATGGTTTCGAACATGGGTACATTGATGGTCTGTCCTTCACCGTTGGCGTGACGGTTAAGCAGCGCGGCCATCACCGCCTGCACAATAAACAGACTACACACCTTATCAACGATGACAGAAGGTGCGTACTGGGGTTCGCCGCTGATCATGGCGGACATACCCGCAAAGCCGGACAACGCCTGAATGGCATCATCGTAAGCCGCCCGAGATGCATAAGGACCATCTTGTCCATACCCATTGGCCAGACAGTAGATTAGACGGGGATATTTGGTCCGCACGTCCTCCGCCGTAAACCCCAGGCGGGCAAGGGCAGCAGCCCGCATGTTGGTCACCAATATGTCCGCACTGGCAATAAGGTCCCACATCGCCCGCCGGTCGGATTCCGACTTGAGATTAAGTTTAACGCTCCGTTTGTTGCGGTGGATATCAAGCGCAATTCCGCCGATGCCGTCATCACCGCCCGCACCGGTCTCCTCTACCGACGGCGGCACCACCTGGATGACGTCAGCACCATGATCGGCCAGTATCCTGCATGCCAGCGGACCCATCAGAATAGTGGTCAGATCAACAACCCGTATGCCGTGCAGGGCCCCTGTCTGTGCGTTTTGTGCCATTGTTTTTATGCCGTCTTTTATGCTGTAGTTAAGTAAATAAGCTTGCGCGCACCATCGCCAGGGCCTGGGGTATCACCTTGTCCAGATCCACTTGCGCACGCTTGACCCACCGTTGCTGTACCACGCCGCGCAGAACCCCCATTATCAGGACACTTTGCGTCTCAACATCCACCGACGCACTGATCTCCCCATCTTCAATGGCTTCCCGCAACACCCGGTCTATTGTGCTTCGGGCTACATCGTCGTTGAGTGCGGTCAAGTCGGCCAGCTCCGGTGTTGCGCTCACGGATTCCACAATGGCCACAAAAACCGCCTTGGCGCTTGAATTGCGCCGGCTTGCACCCCTTATGTAAGACTCACATTGCTTATCCAATGCAGCAAGCCCGCGTAACCCCTCGGTGAGTTGGCCATTAATCTGTATGGTGGACTTGCGAACATCCTCCAACACCGTTTTGATACAGTCTTTTTTGTTGCCAAAGTGATAAGTCACCAGGCCGTGGCTGACCCCGGCTTCACGTCCAATCCCTACCATGGTGGTACCAGCATAGCCCCGGGCGCTAAGTAACTTTGTGGCAGCATCCAGCAATTTCCGCCTGGATTTTTCCCTTCTTTGCTCCTGGGTACGCCGTGGAGAAACTTTGACATTCATACCGTTACCGTCTAAATCTGGAACCTGCAATAGTGGGCTAATTAGAGCGTAAGTTTAACCCCCTATTTACTATATGGTCAACCAACATGTTTATACGCCAAACCACTCTCAGGTTGACGATATTGGTGACTAGATTTTCTCTAACAGGTTCTTAAGCTCATCACATTGTCGCACCCGCTCGGCTGTGGTTGGGCCCATAAAGGAAGCCGACAGGCAGGTAACCCCCGCTTCCCGATAGGCTTGGATCTGGTCACGCACATAACCTTCCGAACCAATCAGCGAGGTTTCATCCAAGTGACTTTGGGGTACGGCAGCCTCAGCTTCAGACTTGCGCCCGGCCAGGAATAACTCCTGAATGGTCTCCGCCTCCGCTTCGTATCCATATTTTCTGAATATCTGGTTATAAAAGTTCTTATCCTTGGCGCCCATGCCACCCACATAAAGAGCCGCATGGGGACGAGCCAGGTCCCGGTGGCTTTCCAGACCTTCACCAATACCCACGGTTCCACCGGCAAATATTTCCAGGGGCGGTAACTGCGGGTCCCGTTTCTTCAAGCCCTCTTTTAACGCATCGCCCCATACCTTGTTCGCATGTTGAGGATTAAAGAAGGCCGGCAGCCAGACTTCCGCTTTCTCTGCCGTCATCGCCACACTTTTCGACCCAAGCGTGGCCAGCGCAATCGGAATGGAATCCCGCCAGGGCCGATTGATGATTTTCAGGGGCTTACCCAGACCCGTACCCTGATCAGCCGGCAGGGGCAGTGAGTACTTCTTGCCTTCGAATGTAAGTTTGTCTTCCCGCTTCCAGACCTTTCGGCAGATGTCCACAACCTCCCGCATCCGGGCCAGCGGTGCATCGTAAGGCACACCGTGAAAACCTTCGACCACCTGGGGACCGGAAGCCCCAATACCCAGCATGAATCGGCCCTTGGACAACGCATCCAGTCCGGCAGCGGACATGGCCAGCACGGTCGGGGTACGGCTGTATATGTTGACAATACCCGAGGCCAGGGTTGCCCTTTCTGTCACCGCAGCCAGATAACCCAGGGCGCTGATGGAATCAAACGAATAAGATTCGGCAACCCAAATATAATCTGCGCCTGCCTTCTCCAGTTCCCGCACTTCGTCCGCCTGATCAGCAATATTACCCCGCGAATAATGCGCACTGATGGATATCTTCATTATATTCCCCTTATTCGAATGATCAGTTTCAGCAATGTGGCGTAGGCATTCTACCCCAGTTGCTTACGCTAATTTACCCGGGCAGGAGATTGGCGACCATATCTTTTACCGTGCGGTAGCTGACTTTACCGTTGTCATGGCGAAACTCCTCATGCACAACCCAAACATGTCGAGGATGTTTGTAACGGGAGATGGCCGTATCCAGATGCAAACGCAAGTGGTCAGACGGTATTTGCCGGCCATCCTGCGTTCTAACCAGGGCCGCAACCGCCTGGCCAAACCGCTCATCCGGCACACCCACTACAGCCGCATCAAGCACGCCGGGGACCTGTTTTAGCGCCTCTTCCACTTCTTCGGGATAAACTTTCTCCCCGCCCGTGTTGATGCAATTGCTGCCGCGCCCCAGCAAGACCATGGTTCCATCTTCGTCTACCCGAACCCAGTCACCCGCAATGGAGTATCTGACCCCATTAATTGTGGGAAAGGTTGCTGCGGTTTTTTCCGGGTCTTTGTAGTATCCAAGCGGGAGCGCGCCCGCTGTTGCCAACAACCCCGCTTCTCCGGTACCAAAGGGTATCTCCGTAAAATCTTCGCGAAACACTTTAACAAACGGGCCGGGCTCGAAGCGGCCCGTGGTGCCTTCCTGCCCGTGCCTGGTTATGGACGAACCCAGGCGGGAACCCTCTGACGACCCGAGGCTGTCAGAGATGGTTGCGTTGGGAAAATAGTCAAGCAACGCCCGTTTGGCGTGATCGCTCCACATGGCCCCCGCCGAACTGATCAGGGTCACGGATGACAGATCAAGGTGTTGAGTCCCTTTGCGTAATGCCTCAATTAGAGGGAGCGAAAACGCATCCCCCACAATCGCCAGGCGCGATACACGATGCACAGCTATCTCTTCAAGGCACAGTTGCGGATCGAACGAACGCATGGGCGGGATGACAATACAACCCGCATTGACCAAACAGTTCATCATAGTGGTCAGGCCTGTCGAATGCATCATGGGTGCCGCGGGTAGAGCAATGGGTACCGAGGGGTCCAACCGAAGTTGTTCAACATGGCCGGCCAAATCTTTTGCAGAGGTCATTTCAATGGCGGCAATGCGTTCACGGGCCGGCCACATCACCGCCTTTGGATACCCGGTGGTGCCACCTGTATACATAAAGTACAAGTCGTCACCCGAACGTTTAATATCCAAGGGTGAGCCGTCACCGTCGAGGCAAGCCGCTTCGAAAGAAACCGCAAAGCCGGGCACGTCTTCGTCGCCAACCTCCAGCCACATACGCACCTTGGGCAGTTTTGCCTTCAACCGGTCAACGTAATCCCTATGCTCCGCATGGTAGGCAACCGCTTCAGCATCAGAGTTGTCCAGCAAATAATAAAGTTCCTGCTCAACATACCGATAGTTAATGTTGGCATGAACAAATCGGCCTTTTGCGCAGGCGTTCCACAACAGTACATAAGCGGGTGTATTGCGTAAGTAAAACGCGACTTTGCTGCCTGGTTGGAGACCTGCCTGCGCCAACCTGCGGGCCAGGCGATTGGCTTGCTCATCCATCTCCCGCCAGGTATAGGTCAAATCACCATGGATAATGGCCGTTCGTTCGGGAAACGCTTCAGCAACCGCTTCGTACAGGTCGCCAAAATTCAAGTCCGGTTTGGCCGCTATCAACTATCCACCTCCAGCCCACCTCTAGTCCACCTCTAGTCCATCCTAGTCCGCGTCCAGGCTGTAACGTGAAAACAACCAGGCGCCCACACCATAACATACCAGCGGGAACAGCCCCAGGATGGCCGTCATGCCGATACGCGTAGCCAGTGTCTGTTCTTCGTTGGGTACAAAACCAATCAGACTGAGCGCCACCCCAACAAAGGCGATGGTCACCGCCCCTGCGCTTTTGGCGGCAAAACTCCATGCCGCAAAATACACACCTTCGCGACGTTCTCCCGATTGTTGTTCATCGTAGTCTATGATGTCGCTCATCACAGACGGGCCAATTGTACCGGCACAACTGGCGGCAAACCCCGCCAGGAAAACCAGGACAAGATTGTAGGCGATCTGCAGCGTTTGATTCTCGAAGAAGGCCAGAAAAAATAAGCCGCCGTACGTCATGGCGCTGCCAATCATGGCGTAACGCCACAGGAGGTGCTTCGGAATCCGTTGCGCCAGCTTCACCCAAACCGGTACCGAAGCCATCTGCACCACCAGGTAGATGCCGATCCCAATGGGTGCTATCCAGGGCGCACCAATCACGTATTGGGCAACATAGATGGCCATGGCCCCCATTGCCGCTGCGCCGATCAGTTCGATAAGCATCACAAGCAACACTAATCTTGCATGCGGGTTCAACCGCGGACCAATGCCTTGCAGGTGGCGAAAGACATTGTGGCTAACCCGCATGCAAGATTAGTGTTGC
>JANQMF010000153.1 GCA_028280225.1 Pseudomonadales bacterium
CAAATATTTGTGCTGTTTTTGATAGGTCAAAAAAGCATTTCCATATGCAGGTTCATTGTTTTTTAACCCTAATTCGTAGTCAACCTATTTGTTACACAAAGTGACAAAAAATATGTAAATCTGGGTACTGGCGAGCATTTCAGTAATGGGTAAATAATCAAAAGCAATCTAAATCACACTTCATATTCCATATTATAATATCGCCCAAGCGCAATCCCGGCTTACCCAATTTTTGCCGATTGTCCACCATCTACAGGAAAGGTCACACCGGTGATAAATCCCGCTTCATCCGAGGCCAGAAACAAGGCTGCGTTGGCCACATCCCACGCGCTGCCCATTTTAGCGTTCAGCGGCACCGCATTATCCCGCCGGGCAATGACCTCATCCCGGTCCTGACCGGCGGAAACATGACCTTCGATCGCCATGGGTGTATTCATCAGCCCGGGCATAATCACGTTGGCGCGAATACCGTATTGCGCATTACTCATGGCCAGGACATGGGTATAGGCATTTAACGCGGCTTTAGACGCCTTGTAAGCAGTTAGGTTGCTGGCTGTACACACCGCCGCAACCGAGGAAATATTGGTGATCACCCCACTACCCTGTTCGCGCATGTGCGGTACAACCGCCCGACACATAAACATGATCGACTTTACATTGGTATCAAATACCCGGTCCCAATTTTCCGTGCTGATCTTTAACGGACCGGCGTCACCGGAACCAATGCCAACATTGTTGTGCAGCACGTCAACACGGGTAAAATCCTTAAACACGGTTTGCGTAACTTGCTGACAAGATGCTTCATCCGTAACGTCTAACTGATAAGCTATGCCATGCCCGCCTTCAGCCTCGATCATCTGCTGTGTTTCCCGGGCGGACGCCAGGTCTTTATCCAGCAGAACAACCCGGGCGCCCTCCTGGGCAAACCGCAAGGCGGTTGCGCGACCGTTACCTATGGTTGCGCCGGGAGTTTGTCCCGCGCCCACCACCATACAAATTTTGTTGTCTAAACGTCCCATCCCGGCAGGCCCTCATCCGGCTGAACACCAAAACTGTTTAAGGCCATGGAGACCAGATTATATTGGCCCACGGTAAAAACCACATCCATCATCTGCTGTGTATTATAGTGCTGGCTCAAGCCCGCCCAGGTTTCGTCACTGACGTGGGCATCCTGATGAAGTTCATCCACCGCAGTCAGCAACAAACGGTCCAGATCACTGATACCCGGCGTTTGCGGTCCGGACTTACACAACCTGATTTCGTCATCGGACATACCCACATCCCGTGCAATCAGGACATGCTGACCCCATTCATAACCGGCCTGGCACAAATAGCCAATTCTCAATATCAGCATTTCCCGGTCGCGCGGGCTGAGTGTGGATTTACCCAGGATATGATTGGCAAATACCATCCAGCGACGAGCCAGGCTGGGGTGGTGGGTGAGGGTGCGGAAAATATTAAGAATCTTGCCGCCGCTTTTAATAATAGGCGCCATCAACTCCTGGGCTTCTGCCGACCACTCTTGGTTCGCTTGCGCAGAAATGCGCGGTTGACTCAGTCGCATAGGTATTCTCCCATTCCTCTTTAAGTGTCCGCAGGATGTTATATAGTGTTTTGGTTCAATTGATAAGGGGAAATTCTGACGATGGCGGACACCACCGGCCAAAGTGTGATTGAAGAAACGAAAAATCGCATACGCATCATTACCATCAATCGGCCCCAGGCGCGTAACGCCGTTGACGGGCCAACGGCTGCCCTTCTCGCTGACGCCTTCCGTAATTTCGAGAACAACAACAATTGTGATGTCGCCATCTTAACCGGTGCGGACCATACCTTTTGTGCCGGCGCTGACCTAAAAGCGGTCGCCGGCGGCAACGGCAACCGGCTCAGTCCGGATGGTGACGGCCCCATGGGACCTTCCCGGATGTTACTGAACAAGCCCGTGATTGCTGCTGTGGAAGGGTACGCGGTGGCCGGGGGGATTGAACTTGCCGCCTGGTGTGACCTCCGGGTCGCAGCCACCGATGCGGTGTTTGGCGTATTCTGCCGCCGCTGGGGAGTGCCGTTAGTTGACGGCGGCACCATTCGCCTTACGCGTTTGCTGGGTACCAGCCACGCCATGGACCTGATTCTCACCGGACGGCCGGTGAGCGGCGAGGAAGCACAGCGCATGGGCCTGGCCAACCGCCTGACCGAACCGGGACAGGCTCTCAACGGTGCCCTGGAACTGGCTGAACAACTTTGTCAGTTCCCCCAGGGCTGCATGCGTTCCGATCGCCTTTCAGCCTACCGGCAGTGGGATAAAAACCTGGACGATGCGCTGAAACTGGAAACCGAGCTGGGGTTGGACGTGGTTCGTTCCGGCGAAACCCGGGCAGGGGCGGCACGTTTCGCCTCGGGCAAGGGGCGCCACGGCAACTTCTCGGATCTATAGTTTAACCACAGACACCTTAAAAAATAGGAAAACAGGAGGATTAATGGCATTTCGCGACAACATTTCTTTTGGGGTAACCATGTTTCCAACCGATCAAGCCATACAACCGGTGGACTTGGCCCAAGCTGTGGAAGAACGTGGCCTGGACAGCCTGTTTTTTCCCGAACACACCCACATCCCCACATCCCGCCAGACCCCCTTTCCCGGCGGTGGTGATCTTCCGGAAATGTATTGGCGAACCCACGACCCCTTTGTTGCCCTGGGGGCGGCAGCGGCAGTCACCCAGCGTATTACTCTGGGCACCGGGATTTGCCTGGTCATCGAGCGGGACCCGATCACTCTGGCCAAAGAGGTGGCGTCGCTGGATGTGATATCCGCCGGCCGTTTTGTCCTGGGCATCGGTGCCGGCTGGAATCGTGAAGAAATGGAGAATCACGGCGCAGACTATAAAAACCGTTGGAAAGTGGTGCGGGAAAAAGTTCTGGCCATGAAGGAGATCTGGGCCAACGACGAAGCAGAATTCCATGGCGACTATGTCAACTTCGACCCCTTATGGTCCTGGCCCAAGCCAACCCGGCCGGGCGGACCACCCATTTGGATTGGCGCAAATTCCAAGTGGGTGTTTGACCGGGTGGCGGAATATGCGGACGGTTGGATGCCCATCGGAGGATTGGGCAGCGGTAACATGGCCCGTATGGAAGAAGCCCTGAGTGCCCGGGGACGTGATGTGAAGGACCTGGATCTTGCCCTGTTTGGGGCACCCATGGACACCGACCAGCTAAAGGGCCGGGTGGAGCAGGGTTTTGATCACCTGATTTTTACCTTGCCACCGGCGGGCCCGGACAAAATTCTGCCATTGCTCGACCAATGTGCAAAGCTGGCTGCTGCCATGCGCTGAGCTTTACATTTACCGCCTATTCCAGGACAAGCACATCATAGTTTGCCTTGGCCAGGTTGCCGGTCACCTGCTGCAATTGTTCCTCGCCGCGCAATTGCAAGACCAGTTCAACCAGGGTGGCTCTGACCGATGAGCCACCAAAGGCGCGCTGATGATTGATCTCAACAATATTACTGTCCAGCTTGCCCAACAACCCTGTTAACTCGGCCAGCGCGCCGGGATAGTCGGGTATTTCCACCTGCAACCGGCACAGCCGGTTTGAACGCACCAGACCGCGCTGCAACACCGACGACAAGATCATCATATCGATGTTGCCGCCGGATAAGATCATACAGACCCGTTTGCCCCTGTATTGGTCCGCGTGCCGGCGCAACAGCGCCAGGGGAGCCGCGCCCGCCCCTTCCGCAACGGTTTTTTCGATTTCCAGCAAGTCAAAAATGGCTTGCTCCACATCCGCTTCATCCACCAGCTGAAAATCGTCAACATATTGCCGCATCAGTTCAACGGTATGCTCCCCCGGGGTCTTCACCGCAATTCCCTCAGCCACGGTGGAAGCAATATCCTGCCCAGCCTCAACCCGCTGATGAAAGGCGGCATGGGCTCCGGCAAACCGGGACATTTGCACCCCAACTAATTTTACTTGCGGCGCCAAGGACTTTATCGCAACCCCGGCACCCGCCATCAGGCCGCCACCCCCAACTGGTACCACCAGCACATCCAGATCATCCACCTGCTGCAGAATCTCCAGGCCAACCGTCCCCTGCCCGGCAATCACCAGAGGATCGTCAAAGGGGTGAATCAAGTGCAAGCCCCGCGCCTGGGCCAACTTCAATGTATGGACCCGGGTTTCATCAAAATGATCACCATGCAGAATGACCTCAGCACCAAATACCCGGGTGGATTCCACCTTGGCATTAGGGGTAGTGCGGGGCATGACGATGGTGGTCGGCCTATTCAGCCGCCGGCCGTGATAGGCTAAAGCCTGGGCGTGATTGCCCGCAGACATGGCAATTACCCCGCTGTGGCCGGAATTTGCCAGCAGACAATTCAACGCACCACGTTCCTTGAACGAAGCGGTAAATTGCTGATTTTCAAATTTGATAAAAAGATCTAAACCCAACTGGGCCGACAGGGTCTCCGAACGCGTGCAGGGGGTGCGCACGATGTGGCCCGCAATTTGATCGAAGGCCGTATTAATGTCTGTTAACGTCACACTCATGCCAGCTTGCCTTTGCACCGAACCATCAGAACGAGACCCTATTGAAGCACCTTTTAATCGTCTACCACAGCAAAACCGGACATACTCAGGCCATGGCCCAGGCTGTGCTGCGGGGCGCGGAACAGCCGGACATCAACGTCGGCGTACGCTGCAAACGCGCCGCCCAAGCCACGCCTGAAGATTTGCTGTGGGCGGACGGCCTGATTCTGGGGACACCTGAAAATTTTGGTTATATGAGCGGCGCCCTAAAAGATTTTTTTGATCGCACCTTTTACGAAGTTGAAGGCCACCTAAAACCCCTGCCCTACGGGGTATTTATTTCCGCGGGCAACGACGGGCGCGGCGCCTTATCGGCCATTACACGCATCGCCAACGGGTATCCATTTGTGGCCGTCCAGGAGCCGGTCATCAGCCGCGGCGCCGTCAGCGAAGCGGTCTTGCAAGACTGTGAATCCTTGGGGGCCACCATAGCGGCGGGCATTGAGCTGGGCATGTTCTGACGTCTACAATTCAGGCATAAGCCAAAATTCCACATGGACACCGAAGCGCTTGAGCAATATTGAATCTGATCCCCATGACGAGAACAGAACAACCGCCCGAATTCTACACAGCATTGACGAAATAGACGCCGCTGACTGGGATAGCTGTGCGGCGCGTTATACCTACAACCCCTTTGTGACTCACAAGTTTCTAAACGCTCTGGAAGCCAGCAGCAGCGCCTGCGCCCGCACCGGATGGCAGCCCTTTCACATTGCCCTGGAACAGGAGGATATGTTGCTTGGTGTTGTGCCCATGTACCTGAAAAATCACTCCCAGGGTGAATATGTCTTCGACTATGGCTGGGCGGACGCCCTGCAGCGCGCCGGGGGTACCTACTATCCTAAGATGCAAGTCAGCATACCCTTCACCCCGGCCACCGGCCCACGGCTTTTGACCCGCGAAAACAAGCCGGCCCACAGCGAACTCATGCTCAGCGCATGTATGCAGATTGCCCGGCAGATTGATGTATCGTCCATTCACATCACCTTTATGCCGGAAGATGAATGGCAACAGGCGGGGCAATTGGGTTTCCTGCAACGGATGGATCAACAATTTCACTGGCACAATGGCGGCTACACCTGCTTTGATGACTTTTTAACCGAGTTTGCTTCAAAAAAGCGCAAGAATGTCCGCCGCGAGCGGCGGGAAGCCTTAGCTAATGGCATTGATATCGAATGGCTTACCGGCGCAGACCTCACCGAAGCCCATTGGGATGCATTCTTCAGTTTTTACGTGGACACGGGATCCCGGAAATGGGGGAGCCCCTACCTGACCCGGGAGTTTTTCTCCCACATCAGCCAGGTGATGGCGGATGATGTGCTCCTCATCATGGCCAAGCGGAACCATCGCTACATTGCCGGTGCCATCAACTTTATCGGCGGGGACACCCTGTTTGGCCGTAATTGGGGCTGCATCGAAGACCATCGCTTCCTGCACTTTGAGGTGTGCTACTACCAGGCCATTGACTTTGCCATCACCCATGGCCTGAAGAAAGTTGAAGCTGGTGCCCAAGGCGCACACAAGGTGGCCCGGGGTTACCTCCCCCAGGCCACCTATTCCGCCCATTGGATTGCAGAACCGCGCTTTCGCGACGCGGTTGCCCGTTTCCTGGATGAGGAACGCAGCTACGTCTCCCAGGACATTGCCCATGTCGAAGCCCATACCCCGTTTAAAGCCTCCACAGACTTGGACAAACTCCGCACGGTGCAGCTATCCCCGACAAAAAAACCTAAATAAGTTCTTTTATTTCAACAAGATAGTCAGCTAACTTAGAAACGTTCTGCCTACCCATTCTGAGCATCAGTTTATCCAGATCAGGTAAGGACTCCAGGCCCGGATCCGCATAAATATAGGTGAGATTCGGCCGCAGCAACTCAGTTTCTTCACTCAATCCCGGTAGCCCCCTGGCTCTGTTGACAAAGGTGTCGATCGCCCGCTTCAACAACACCCGCGGACTGCGCCGTTCACCAAGCTGGGCCAAGGCTTCGCTGACCAAGGGGCTGAAGCGCTGAAATAGCGCCGCGGCCCGCGCGGGGGGCACGGCGGTGAGTAGCGTAACGTAGTTGTCGTAACGTGCAGGTCCACTGGGATCAACAAAGTACCGGTCACCTCTTTGCACAACCGGAAACGGTGTAGTGGGGATGAGATAGTCGAGTTGACGATAAGGCACCCGGCCGGCGGCGGCATTGGCCAGCACGGACGCGCCCCGGGCAATCAATTGCTTACGCTGCAGCCAGGGTTCCGGCAACGCCCATTGCTCAAGTTGTTCACGGACATACTGATCGCTATGGTCCAACTCCGGCAGCGCGGGCAGGACAGCAGCGACCGGCTCCGGTTGCTGCTTCGGCGCGCTTGCGGGCAAGGTGGAGACCTCCATCACCTCATCCCCAACCTGGCCCTCGGGCAGCTTTTCCGCAGGGGGAACCGCCGGTATAGAAACGGAGGGTTCACTCATCCCGGCAAATTCAGCAATTTCGGCCCAATAACTCACCACAAAAATAGCCATCAGGGCCATTACAATTCCAGCAAAGAGAAAACTGACGCGCATATATTTCTTTTGAAGTTGCTAAGGCTTGCCACTGTATACCAATTTAGTTTCTGCTGACGGGAACCGCCTAAAAACAGGTGGGTTTTGTCCGGAAAAAAATAATCACTGTTCATCGCCCCCATCAGGCCGCACTTGAATTAAACTTTGGCCCCTCGCTGAGCAAATTCTTTTCTCTATGTCTGATCAACCGCAAACTTCCGAACCCAATCTCACCACACCTTCCGTGCCCATCAAATCCCTGCTTAATCACGACATACCCGTGGACACCCCTGTTGAGGTCCGCGGCTGGGTTCGCTCGCGGCGTACCTCAAAGGGTGGCTTCTCCTTTATTCACCTGCATGACGGGTCTTGTTTCGACACCATCCAGGCGGTTGCCGACAACACCCTGGCCAACTACAACAGCGAAATTGCCGAACTGGTCACCGGGTGTGCCGTTGTGGTCAAGGGGATTGTCGTGGTGTCACAAGGCCGGGGACAGGACCGGGAAATCCAGGCAGATACTGTTGAGGTTGTGGGTTGGGTTGATGACCCCGAGAGTTATCCGATCAGTAAAAAGCGGCATACCTTCGAATATTTGCGTACGGTTGCCCACCTGCGTCCCAGGACCAATACCTTTGGCGCCATCGCCCGGGTCCGGCACCACCTTGCCCACGCCGTGCACCAGTTTTTCCATGAGGCCGGTTTCTTCTGGGTGAATACCCCCATTATTACCGCCAGCGATTGTGAAGGTGCCGGTGAGTTGTTCCGGGTTTCCACCCTGGATCAGGTCAACCGCCCCCAGGACTACGACAACGATTTTTTTGGCACCCAGACCTACCTCACCGTATCGGGCCAGTTGAATGTTGAAAGTTACTGCTGTGCCTTATCCAAGGTTTATACCTTTGGCCCCACCTTCAGGGCGGAAAACTCCAATACCTCCCGGCACCTGGCGGAATTCTGGATGATCGAACCGGAAATGGCCTTTGCCGACCTGAACACCAACGCTCACCTGGCTGAACGTTTCCTGAAATATGTGATCAACGAAGTCACCACAAGTTGTGCTGACGACATCGCTTTTTTTGCCGAGCGGATCGACAAGAACGTTTATCACCGGTTGCAGAGCGTGGTGGACAAGCCTTTTGAAAAAATGACCTATACCGATGCCATCAAGGTGCTACAGGACAGTTCACAAACTTTTGAATACCCGGTGACCTGGGGGGCGGATTTGCAGTCTGAACATGAACGCTACATCACCGAAACCGTGGTTGGTGGACCCGTTGTGGTCACCGACTACCCCAAGGACATCAAGGCATTTTACATGCGTTTGAACGATGATGATCAAACCGTTGCCGCCATGGATGTGCTGGTGCCCGGAGTGGGGGAAATTATTGGCGGCAGCCAGCGGGAGGAGCGTCTGGCGGTGCTGGATAGCCGTATGCAGGACGAGCAATTGCGCGAGGAATTGTGGTGGTACCGCGATCTGCGCAAATACGGCACCGTGCCTCACGCAGGCTTTGGTCTGGGCTTTGAGCGGCTGGTCTTGTACTTAACCGGCATGGACAATATTCGCGATGCCATTCCCTTTCCACGTGTGCCCAACAGCGCCTCGTTTTGAAACCCGGCGTTAAAGCAGCACAATAATTATGTTTGCTTCCCTCTGGCGGCTCCGCCGGTTTATATGGCCTTATCGAATCCGTCTGCTGAGCGGCATCATCGCTTTTGGCGTGGCCAGATTTTTTGAAGCCATGGTGCCCTTTCTGACCGCGGTCAGCATCAATCGCATGAGCGAAGGCAACTATCAATTGACCTGGCCCGTGGCTGGCATTGTCACCGCCGTGACCCTGCGCTATATCGTGGTCACCTACGCCCGGTACGCCGTTCGCCGGGTGGGATTAAATGTTGCTTTTGACCTGCGCCAGGCCTTGTATGCCGACCTGCAGCAACAGGGTGGCGAGTTTTTTAATCAGCACACCATCGGTGACATGATGACCCGGGCGGTGGCGGATATTGCCCTGGTCCAACGGCTGATCTCCATGGGCACCATCCTGCTGGTCATTCTGATTTACGCCACGATATTCGGCTTTGCCTTTATGCTGTACTTTTCGCCCTTCCTGACACTCCTGTTGCTGCCCCCCATGCCCTTTGTCTTCTGGTATGCCCAATATTCATCATTAAAAATGGGCATCGCCTCCAAGGATGTCCAAGACCGGCTTTCCGACCTGGGCGCACACGTACAGGAGAACCTTTCGGGCATCCGCACCATCCAGGCCATGGTGCAGGAGGACAACGAAATTGCCCGGTTTTCCAAAACCAATCAGGCTTATGCCGACGCCTTCTTCAACCAGGCAAAAATTAACTCGGCCATGGCCGCATGGATGCCCAGCCTGGCCGCCATCTGCTCCCTGACCATCTTAAGCTACGGGGGTTACCAGGTCATCAACGGGACCATGCCGGTGGGTGACTTTGTGGCGTTTTTTATGTTTGTGAATATGGTGGTGCAGCCATTCAGGGTTGCCGGATTTATCGTCAACCTGTTCCAACGCGCCGCTGTCGCCAGCGACCGTCTGTTTGAAGTGATGGACCTGGAGCCGGAGATTCGTGACAAACCCACCGGTGATACGCCGGAGTTCATAGCCGGTGATATTCGTATCAAAAATCTAAGTTATTGTTACCCGGATACCTCAACAAAAGTGTTGGATGACATTACCCTGCACATCCGGCAAGGAGAAACCGTTGCCATCATGGGCCGGGTGGGTGCCGGCAAAACCACCTTGTTAAAACAAATTGTCCGGCTCATCGACCCTCAGGACAAGCAGATCCTGATTGACGGCCATGATGTCAAAAGCTTTCCCCTGTCACAGATCAGGGCGCAAATTGCCCTGGTCCCCCAGGATCCATTCCTTTTTGCCGAACCCCTGAAAGATAACCTCACCTATGATGAGCCCAACCGGGCACTGGATGAAATCTGGGCAGCCGCCACTTCAGCCGACCTGCGCACAACCATTGAAGAATTTCCCGAGCGCCTGGAAACCCTGGTGGGCGAACGGGGTGTAACTCTTTCCGGGGGACAGAAACAAAGAGCCACCCTGGCCCGGGGTTTGATCCGGCATGCACCGGTACTGCTACTGGATGACTGCTTTTCCGCCGTGGATACCGAAACTGAAGAACATATCCTTTCGGAGCTTAAGCGCCTGCGTACCCAGGAAACGACGCTCCTGGTTTCCCACCGGGTCAGCACCGCCCGCCATGCGGATCGAATTATTGTTTTGGACCACGGCAAAATTATCGAGTCCGGCAGCCACGAATCTCTTCTGGCGGCCCAGGGTTATTATGCCGAGCTGGAAAGGGTACAGCGGGAAGGGAGTGAAGACGAAGCTTTGTCCACCTCGAGGATTGACCCGTGACCACAACCGGCACCAATACTCCGTCCACAGACCGTCAGGCACGCGACTACAGCATGTTCGAAGCGGATCTGTCCGGCAACGTCCTCAACATGCACCTGTTAGGGCGCCTGTTGCACTGGCTCAAGCCTTATTCCGCTTCTTTAGTGCTCAGCAGTATTCTGGTTCTGCTGGCGTCTACCTTGCAGATTTTACTTCCTATCATTATTTCTCTGGTTGCCATAGACCACATCATTCGGGGTGAAGCAGACGCAAATACGCCGGACTTTGGACTGATTGAACTCAACACCTGGCTTGCCGGTATGACCGGCCAGCACCCCCTGCTGATTGCCTGCCTGATGTATGGCGCAATTCAAATCACCTGGGCGTTCACCGGGCATGCCCACCGCATGACCCTGGTGGGAGCGGTGATCAGGGCCTTGCGCGATCTGCGCCGGGATCTGTTTGCACATCTGGAAACCCGGCCCTCGTCATTTTACGACCGGGTTGCCGTGGGGCGTGTCATGACCCGGGTCACCAACGACATTGAGGCGCTGTTTGAGCTGCTGCGCGGACTGGGTACCCTGGTGGGAGAGTTTGTACCGTTTTTTGTTGCTCTAACCGTAATGCTGGCGATTGACGCCCAATTGACCCTTATCCTGCTGCTGGCCCTGCCGTTCCTGGGCCTGGCAACTTACTACTTTCGCAGAACCACCCGCTACCTGTTCCGGCAGGTCCGTCAAACCCTGTCTACCCTCAACCAGAACATGCAAGAGAATCTGGCCGGTTTACAGGTTGTCCAGATTTCGGATCGACAGGATTACAACTTAGAACGCTATACCCGGGTCAACGAGGAAAATAGAGATTTTGAACTGCGTTCCGCCCGGGTGGAGACCCTGTACGGAGCCTTTAATGACAGCCTTGCCCACACGGCCATTGGCGTAATTTTGTGGTACGGCGCCAGCCACGTCAGTACTCTGACCATGACCCTGGGGGAGGTGGTCCTGTTTACCCAATTTATCGGTATGTTATTTCATCCGGTGGTGGTCCTGGGTGAACAGACCAATATTCTGTTTCGTGCCATGGCTTCCGGGGAGCGTATATTCCAGGCCATTGATTGGGATGAGAAAATTCACGAACCGGCAAATCCCACCCCTTTGCCGGCCCGTTTGCGGGGGGAAGTACGTTTTAACCGGGTCAATTTTTCCTATGACCTGAACATACCCATTCTGCAAGACGTTTCATTTACCATTCAACCCGGCGAAAAACTGGCCATTGTTGGCCCAACCGGATCCGGCAAAAGTACGCTGATCAGATTACTGGGGCGGTTTTACGACTTTGCCGACAATCAAATTTTCCTGGATGGTATTGACCTCAACCACATTCACAGCCATGACCTGCGGCGAAGAGTGGGGGTTGTGCTGCAAGACTTCCACATCTTTTCCGGCAGCATTTACGAGAATATTGCGCTGGGCAACCCCGACATTACACCCCAGGTGGCTGAAATTGCCGCAAAAACCGTTAACGCCCACCCGTTTATCGCCAATCTCCCCAGAGGTTACAACACCCCGCTTACCGAACGGGGACAAAATTTGAGCCAGGGCCAGCGTCAATTGCTGGCCTTTGCCCGGGTCCTGGCGGCAGACCCGGAAATACTGGTCCTGGATGAAGCAACCGCCAATATCGACACCGAAACAGAGTTACTGATTCAGGACGCCCTGCGCCGGCTTACCGCGGGGCGGACCTCAATCTTAATTGCCCATCGCTTACAGACGATTCAGGAAGCGGATCGGGTGCTGGTCTTAAACCAGGGCCGGGTTGAAGAACTGGGTACCCACAGCGAGCTGTTAGCCAACAATGGGCTGTATGCCACCCTGCACAGTTTACAGTTTCAAGACCAGGCCCAATCACCCTCCTAAGCGCATGGCGTTAACTGACGAAGCCTTACCCCGGGATGGCCGAGTCCGGCGCCATGCACTAAACTTAGCGGATGGCTAATCGAACCTCCGGCACCGAGCAACCGCAACTCGCCAGCGGAGAAAAATTTACCACCACACACGGTGTGGTCGCGATAAAGGACGGCGTTAAATCCAAGGCGGGTGCCGACCGGGAAATCAAGCGCAAACCCCCCTGGCTGCGGGTCAAACTGCAACGCTCGGAAAAATACACCCGGGTCCAGCAAACCGTGGCGAAACATCAGCTGGCCACGGTGTGCGAAGAATCCCACTGCCCGAATATGGGTGAATGTTGGAGCCACGGCACCGCAACCATCATGCTGATGGGGTCAATCTGCACCCGGGCCTGTAAATTCTGTGCTGTGGATACGGGCAATCCCAGGGGTTGGCTGGATCCCGCAGAACCGGCAAATGCGGCCCGGTCTGTGCAGTTGATGAATTTGCGTTACGTGGTGCTAACCTCCGTTGACCGGGACGACTTGCCGGATGGCGGCGCACAGCACTATGCCGATTGCATAAATGCCATTGCCCGGGTCAACTCCAGCACTGCGGTAGAGGCGTTGACGCCGGATTTCAGGGGTAGCCAGGACGCTGTCGCCACCGTGGTGAATTCACGGTTATCGGTGTTTGCCCAGAATATAGAGACCGTGGAAAGATTGACCCACCCGGTGCGGGACAACCGCGCAGGATACCGGCAAACCCTGGATGTGTTGCGTTATGCCAAGCAGCTGCGCCCGGAGCTTCACACCAAGTCCAGCATCATGGTTGGCCTGGGCGAGACGGACGACGAGGTCATCGCCACCCTGCGGGACCTGCGTGAGCATCAGGTGGATATTGTCACCCTTGGCCAATACCTTCGACCCACACCCAACCACCATCCCCTGGAGCGCTGGGTGCCGCCGCAACAATTTGACGTCTATCGCCAACAAGGTCTGGCCATGGGGTTTACCGAGGTGGCGTCGGGACCGTTAGTGCGCTCAAGTTACCGGGCAGATCGCATCCTGGACCAGAATAATCTTGGTCTGAACATTATTCCCGCCAAAAATATATAACTAATTCAATATCTTGTGATGTTATTCTGGAAATTACCTCACATCTTTTGGGTGTGAATTTCATCACCGCGTAATCAACCGTGCCCAGGTATTCTTGACCTTTTGCCCCTCAAGGATCAGCCCATGCACAGCGACGTGATCGACGAGCAAGGACCCGCAAAGTCACGACGTCAGCTCAAGAACTTCTTTGGATCCAGCCGCTACCAGCTACGCTACATCAATTGGACCGTGTCCGGAGCCTTTGTGATCATGGTCACAACCGTGGGGCTGATCCACTATCGGCTCAAGCAAGTTGATGGACTGCTCAATAGCGCAGGGGTGGTGGACGCCGCCAATCCCGGCTTGGGCAGCCACGTACCCATTTACGATGCCTTTGTCGACATCACCAGCCTGGCCCTGGGCGGCTTTGTGCTGTTTGTCCTGTTTGCCTGTTGGGTAGCATTGATTATGAATAAGCGGGTTGCCGGACCCACCGTGGCCCTGGTGGCCTATATCGAACAGATGCGCAACGGCAACTACGACTACGAACGCGCCCTGCGTAAGAACGATGAACTGAAACCTATCCACGAGGCACTGCAAGATTTGAACAGTGCCCTCAAACGGCGTTACGACGGTGCATAACAGCAGCCTGTTGATCACCGGCCTGCTCCTGACCGCCGCTCTGGCCGGGGTTTGCGGATATCAGGTCGAAAACCGGCTGAAGATGGTGGCCACACAATTCAACTTTGTCGAATCGGTACAAATGGCCCGGGACCATATGAACGCAGCAACGCTGAAGGCGGAATCCGGTTTACCCGGCAGCAGCGGCGCGTGGATTGCCCTGTTTAATCAGAAAGTCCCGTTTGCCCCGGAGGGTGGACCCGCCTTTATCGTTAACAAGCAAGGCAACCCCAAAACCGGTGCCATTGGCATCAGCGCCACGGACTTTGGGCAAGAGTTGCGCATTACCCGGCCGTCTTACGCCATCCTGACCGAACAAACCGCGGTGGTCCGCACTTCAGGCAAAATACTACTGGTCGCGGAGACCAAGCCACAAAAGCAAATCTAAGTCTGTTGACCAGCCGGCAATCTGTTTTCACCAAACCACCGGCGTCGACGCCATCCGCTACAATCCGTAAACTCCGGCAATTAACGGAAATTAGGCATCAACTTGGTTGAACATCCTGCACTATCAGACCTCTGCTTTACGCCACAAACGCGCGGGGAAAACGGCGAACCCGGGAAAAGTGAGCAAGGCACCACCCCCATCCACCTGATCAGTCAAGCTGAACTACAAGATGGGTTGCATGATTTGGGTCAGGACCAGCAGACCTGGTTAAAAAGACAGTCCTTTTCTGCCACACCGGGGCAGTGGGCGTGGCTGGACGGAGGGCTGAACGGCCGCTCAGCACCCAGTATTGTGGTCGGTACGGACCATCAGGAGAACTTTCTTACCCTGGGTAGTCTGGCCCATAATCTGCCGGAAGGTGATTACCACCTGGAAAGCCATGTCACCGACCTGCAACTGCTGGGTTGGGCCCTGGGCGCCTACCGCTTTAACCGCTACAAGGCCGCCAGCCGCCTGCCCGCACGGCTGGTTATTCCCGATGTTAACCAACAGTCCACAATCCGCCATATGGCTGATGCGGTCGCGCTGAGCCGGGATCTTATCAATACTCCGGCCGCGGACATGACACCGGATCATCTGGCGGCGGAAGCTCAAGCCCTGGCTGAAGAATTTGACGCCCAATGTCACATTACCCGCGCAGAGGCGCTGCTGGACATAGACTGTGGCGCCATACACGCGGTTGGACGTGCAGCCACCACCCCACCCTGCTTGATCGACTTAACCTGGGGAGATCCGGCTCACCCCGAGATTGTTCTGGTGGGTAAGGGCATCACCTTCGACAGCGGCGGCTTGAATTTGAAACCGGCGTCGGGTATCCGTTGGATGAAAAAGGATATGGGTGGCGCAGCCATTGCCCTTGGCCTGGCCGGTCTGGTGATGTCCGAAGCATTACCGGTCCATCTGCGGCTGTTGATCCCCGCTGCTGAAAATGCCATTGCCGGAAACGCCTTCAGGCCGGGAGATGTTCTGCATACCCACAAAGGTTTAACCGTCGAAATAGACAACACTGACGCGGAGGGGCGCCTGGTGTTGTGTGATGCCTTGTCCATCGCCTGTGAACGGCAACCCGCTGCCCTGTTTGACTTTGCCACCCTTACCGGCTCCGCGCGATCTGCGGTAGGGACCGAGCTGGCTGCCATGTTCTGCAACAACGACACCATGGCCCAGGCCCTTTACGAACACGGCCAGAGTCAGGCGGATCCGGTGTGGCGGATGCCATTACACCCGGGATACGAATACATGATCGATAGTAATGTTGCCGATATGGTGAATTCCGCCGCTTCACCCTACGCCGGCAGCATTACCGCGGCACTGTTCCTGCAGCGTTTTGTCAAAGACACTCAGTGGGCACATTTTGATTTGATGGCCTTCAACAACCGCGCGCGGCCGGGTCATCCCGAAGGTGGCGAAGCCATGGCGCTGCGCACCGTATTTGCCTACCTGGCCAAAAGGTTTCCGCAATGCATAACCTAAAAGATCTGGAGAGCAAAGCCTCAGGCACCCGTATCCCCCTGAACCAGGTGCTGGATCAACTGCCCTACAACGAACAGGGGCTGATCCCAGCGGTGGCCCAGGATGCGGATTCAAAAGAGGTTTTGATGCTGGCCTGGATGAACCGCGAAGCCATCGAAGCCACCCTGAAAAACGGTTATGCCACTTACTATTCACGCAGCCGCCAGGCCTTCTGGCGCAAGGGGGAAACCTCCGGTCATCTACAAAAGCTTGTGGCCATGCATATCGACTGTGATGGAGACGCCATTCTCTTAACCGTTGAACAAAGCGGGCCCGCTTGTCATACCAACCGGCCCAACTGTTTTTACCTCAAGGTTGATGGTGAGCAGGTTGAGATCATCAGCGAGCCTGAAACAGGCTGATTCTCTTTTAGAGCTGACCTATACTTGCGCGCTTTCAAGCCAGTGGCGCCACCAACAGCATGCCCGAAATCTACTTCCACAATACTCTGAGCGGAAAAAAAGAACGTTTTGTACCGATTAATCCGGACCGGATTACCGTCTATGTGTGTGGACCCACGGTCTATAACTATGTACATATCGGCAATGGCAGACCCGCCGTGGTATTTGATGTGCTGGTTAAGTTACTGCGTGCCACCTACCCTCAGGTGGTCTATGCGGCCAATGTCACCGACATTGATGACAAAATTAACGCTGCCGCCCTGGCCAACGGTGAACCTATCCAAGCACTGGCTGACCGGTACACCAAGGCTTATCAACAAGATATGCAGACGCTGGGTGTAACCGTGCCGGATGTGGTCCCCCGGGCCACCCACCATATCGCTGAAATCATTACCATGATTGGTGAACTGATCGAACAGGAACACGCGTATGCAAATGAGGGGCATGTGCTGTTCCACGTACCCTCGGACCCGGACTACGGCAGTTTGTCCAAACGCAGCCTTGAGGACATGATTGACGGAGCCCGGGTGGAAGTTGCCCCCTATAAGAAGGACGCCAAGGACTTTGTGCTGTGGAAACCTTCCAGCGAAGAACAGCCGGGTTGGGACAGTCCCTGGGGATTTGGAAGGCCCGGCTGGCACATTGAGTGTTCAGCGATGATCCGCAAACACCTGGGCACTACCATTGACATTCACGGTGGCGGCTCCGACCTGACCTTCCCGCACCACGAGAACGAAGCTGCCCAGAGCCGTTGTGCCAATCAGTCCAAAGAATACGTCAGATACTGGCTGCACAACGGCATGCTCACCATGGGGGCGGAAAAAATGTCCAAATCCGTGGGAAACGTAAAAACCATCCACGAACTCGCAGAAACCTATTCCGGAGAAATCCTGCGCTATGCCTTGCTGTCCGGTCAGTACCGCTCCCAGCTCGCCTGGTCCGAGGAACTTCTGGACCAGGCCAGCGCCAGTCTGGATAGCCTGTATCAGGTCTTGCGGGATGTCCCCGGCCACAGAGACGCGCCGGTGAACTATGCTGAGCTTCCCGTGGAGGCTTTCCCGGCTAACTTTATTGCCGCACTCTGTGACGACCTAAACACCCCCCAGGCCCTGGCCGCCATCCACGAACTGGCCGCTGAACTACGCCGGGCTGCCGGGACGGACGATGCCGGTACTGCCAGGAACAATCTGCTGATGTGCGGCTGGATGTTGGGGATTCTGGATAAAAATCCGGAACATTATTTTCAGGGTGAAGGTTCTGCCTTCATGGACAATGCACAAATCGAAGCCCTGATCGAAGCGCGTAATCAGGCACGTTCGGCCAGGGATTTCCAGCGTGCGGACGATATCCGCAATGAACTGATACAGGCAGGTATTGAATTGGAAGATCTGCGCGAAGGAACACGCTGGCGGCGGCGGTGATATGTACCCCATTGCCATTGTTGGTAACGACATTGTTGCGTGGGCAGCCTACCGGGCCTGCCGCCTGGCCGGCTTTCACCAGGTAGAGCTGTTTGCCCCCGGGGTCGACTCAAACTTGCCTGAAGGCCTGACCCTGCCGGCCAATCAAACCAGGGTTATCCATGCCTTGGAATGTCAACAGGCCCTGGCCGCCCGGGCTTGGTCACCCAGCCGGGCTCAGCAGCGATTTGCCAAGTCCACGTACCTGCTATCCGAGCTGCCGCTGGGTAAATTCAGTGAAGACCGCTACCATGCGCCCCACGTCAATATCGAGCGAGACCAACTGCTGGCGCTGCTGCGTACCGATGAAGAAGTCCAGCCCGCCACTGATCTCACCCGCCTGCAAAAGGAATTTGGTGTTGTGCTGGTGACCCAACTGCCGGATCAGAATCCAGTCAGCACCCATCCCCAATATACAGGACCTGAGAACCGGCAAGCTGAGCCGACCTCTCGCCTTTGGCACGCCCGGCTGCCGGTGGACGCGGATATGGCCACAGCCAACATCTCCTGGTTAGGGCCGACAGTCACCGGCTGGCAGTTTACGACAAAGGAACACACGCATTTTTACTTCGCCGCGCACACCCACGACAATGACCCGGTGCAGACCTGGCACCCAAGACTGCGGGCGTGGCTCGACCGGGCACAGCCTGTATCCTTGCCGGAAACCGCGCCGGCTGTCCGCGAATACTGGCACGAAGGTAATCTGGTTTATCTTGGCGAAGCTTGTTTACCGCCCCTGTTTTTCTACCGGGAGACCATGTGCAGCGGCCTGGAAGATGTGTGGGTGCTCAGCCGCATGCTGGAAAATTATGAAGAGGACATTCACGACGGACTGCACCAATACCAGCGCTACCGTAAACCGCGAATGCGCAAAATTGCCAGAGCCGGTCACGCAGAAACCCTTCGTCGTATGCAACACCTGCAACATCCGGGCAAACGTTTTTTGGCTTATCTGAAGATTGCCCTGAACACCCGCTTTCTTCCGGAAATTGCCATGCAACAGCTTGATTGGCTTTATGGCTATGACTGTGTTCGGGGGTTTCGCTGAAGAAAAACCAACCCCTCAAACGAGTTGGCGTTAGCGACATCCGGGCATCAAGCCACAAGCAGGCTACTGCAGCAGGCGGCTCTCAGAGCTGAAACTTTTGCGTAAAAATTCCATCTGGTCACCCAGGATACGGCCTGAATTTATCAAGGCGAGATATTCGGCAAAATTGGGCACATAGGGTAAGGCCATCAACTCCATCCCGCATTCCGCCAACAAGCGGCTACCCTTAAAGTGGTTACAGCGCTTGCAGGCGGCCACCACATTGTCCCACAAATCCTGACCCCCACGGGATACCGGCATCACATGGTCCCGGGTAAGTTCCCGGTCCTGCATCTGTTTTCCGCAGTACAGGCAGGTATTTTGGTCCCTGACAAACAAAGCAGGATTGGTCAAAGGTGGAATTGACTGTTCTTTGGAAACAACCCGTCCATCACAGGCGATAATACTGTGAATGTCCAGTTGGCTGGGCATACTGTCGAAGCGATTGTGTCCGCCACGTATACGCAGCAGTGGATCGCCAATGGTCCAGACCACAATCTCTCTGGCGTAGAGACATACGGCATCCTGCCAGGTTACCCATTCAATAGGATGCCCGGCAATGTTCAACCGCAAGATTCTGGGCACCCGATCAAATTCAGACAATGTTGCAATCATATGACACCAATCAACATCCAAATGCTTACAGTCAGTCTTTTCGGGTGACAAACCTAAGGTAAAACCGGCCATCAAGCAAGTGTATTGTTAGGCAGCCGGCGTTGGGGTCAAATAACCGGCCACACCACCCTATTCAAGAGGTTCGGTGGTATTAACATGGGGCATCATGCGCAGTTTGGAAATGTCATAACCCGCTTGTTTAATCCGTTCTATACAGGCTTGCAGCGTGGGTTCATCAAGCTCGGGCACCCGGGCCATCAGCCAGACAAAGTCCCGTTTTTCACGCCCGACAATAGTCACCTGATGAGCATCGTCCACATACATAATTCTGTAATCTGCCCTGAAGGGCCAGACAAACTGCATCTTCCAGATCGCCGCGTGCCCGCCGCTGACAAAGGCCGTGGGCCGCATCCGTTTTATCTCGCCGTCAAGACCGCCCTTGCGGTAGCTGAACGTTGTGGCAACACGGCCGTCACCTACCCAGCGGTACTCCTCGGTTGCCGCATATGAGTCTCGTTCGAACGCGGTGGGAATATTGGCAATCACATACCACTTACCCATGAATCTGGCAAGATCAACGTTGTCACTCAACGGCAGCCGTCCCGGGGTTTGCTCTTGAAGCGCGCCGGCGGGCATCACCACACCCAACAGCAGAGCCCAGACCAACATGCGCAACACAAACCGATCACGAACTTTCCAGGACATAGCGCAGTACCTTACCGTTCTCTAAATCCGATTCCAGACCTATCCAACGGCCTGTATCCGCCGCATAAAAAACCCGGATCAACATACTGCCATCCGGGCTGGAGCGACTTTCTATTTCATAAGCTTGCGCCGGATTACCCTCAAAGGCACCTTGAGCCAAGGGTGTCACCTGCACGGGTAATACTTCTCCGGTTTGAGAGTTGATGAGCCACTGCTGATCCAGGATCTTTTTGTCCCAATACGCAAAAGACATATAACAACCTTCAAGGTCTTGCTGCCGGGACGCATCATCGGATTTACGGGTGGCCAACCTCAGCCCTTGCGCGGACGGCAGCGTACGCACCTGATATACATCTCCCCGGGAACGGGTTTGAGAATTAAGCGTACGTAAACAGCCGTTGACATAACTTTCATTAGATTCATGCTGATAATCAAATGCCTTGATAAACAGAAATCTGGCCACCAGATCCGCCCGGCTAAGGACTTCATATTGGCCTGCATCCCGGTTGTACCCCACTACTTCGAATGAATGTGAGCCCAGCTTGCGCTCATCAACCCAAACGCTGAACTGCCAAGTCTGAGCCAGGCCATGGCTCAGACTGGGAGTTTGAGCGGCGAGCACGGCCAGCACCAGCATGAGGCTTAGTCCCAGACTTCGTTGCCCCTTGAATGCTCCGGTTGGCAACCGCTTTGATCCTTTGACAAGGGAACCCACTACGCCTCCAAAAATTAATTACTTAAGGCAACGTTAGCAAGCCGGCCGTGAACCCTGGGTGAAGATCCACCCTCTTAAGGACAACAACCAACACACATACTCTTCACCTGCTTTTCACCGTACCTGCTTAAGATAATCTGATGAACACCATTATTAATGCTGCGCTGTTTCAACTGACCTGGTTCGCCTGTGTGCTGGGCGGCACTGCGTGGGGTCTTATAGGTGTAGCCACGCTCGTGCTGTTCAGCTTTGTTTGCGGCTCATGGCGGCAGGATTTAGTCTACGCCGCTGCTGCTGTTCTGATCGGCGCAGCCTTAGATACCCTGTGGATACAATTGGGTGTTCTGGATTTTGGTACTTTGTTGTCACCCATCTGGATTCTGCTGATGTGGTTGGGCCTGGGCCTGACGGTCAATCACAGTCTGTCCTTCCTGCACAACAAACCCTTGCTTGCCGCTTTGCTGGCCGCTTGTTCCGCGCCTCTGTGTTACTTTGCAGGAGAACGTTTTGGCGCAGTGATTATTGCAAGTCCAGTGGGTGTTATGCTGATCTCCGCCGCCTGGGGTATCCTCTTCTACCTCACATTCAGGCGATCGATACTCTCCCATGCGCAAAGTTAGCATACGAGCCAAACTGGTACGGCTGTTCACTCTACAAATTCTACTGATCAGCGTTGCCACCATTTCCGGCATCTATGTCACCAATACCCTGGTGCAGGACCTGCTGATGCGCAGCGCCCTGGACGGTGAGGCTGCCCATTTCTGGGCGGAGTACACAAACAACAAAAGTCACGCCGTGCCAAATACCGACAATCTTATTGGTTATCTGGAAGACGAAGCAGGACAGTCCGCTGCGCCCATCGCCTTGACCAACGTTGATGAAACTTACGGCCGTTTAGCCATCAACGACCGCAAGCCGATTTTCCACATTTCAGAAAGTGGGGGCCGCCGCCTGTATCTTTTGTTTGACGGCGACGCCGTCTCCGATCTCGCCTTTCTTTATGGTATCGCGCCCCTCTCCCTGGTTCTGTTAGTCATTTATGGTCTTTCCTTTCTTGCCTACCGGGCTTCCCAGCAAGCCGTCTCTCCAATTGTGCGCCTGGCCCGCCATATCGACGCCATCGATTTGACCAGTCGAACCCAGCACAAGTTTGATCTGGACCATTTACGTGATCCGGCTGACGCGGAAGTTTCAAGCATGATTGCCGCGGTTGAATCCCTGGGTCAACGCCTGGACAACTTTGTGGAACGCGAAAGATTATTCACCAGAGACGCCAGTCACGAACTGAGAACACCCATTGCCGTGTTTAAGGGCTCATTAGATCTGTTGGAACGGCGCCAACAGATGAGTGCCAATCCATTGTCTGATGGTGATGAAAAGATCCTGCTGCGTATGCGCCGCAGTGTTGAAGGCATGGAAACCCTGGTCGAAACCCTCTTGCTCCTGGCCCGGGAAGACGGCATCACCAGCACCGGCGAGGATAACATTGCTCCCCTTGTCAGAGCACAGGTAGACGCCTTGCAACCTCTGGCTGAACAATCAAACAATACACTAACCGTCAGCGCAACCGGGCCGGTTGCCAATACCCATCCCCGGGTCATCGAAATCCTCACCACAAATCTGGTCTCGAATGCCCTGCAGTTCACCCGGGACGGCTCCGTTTCCGTGGACCTTAGCAACCGGCAACTGAGTGTGACGGACTCGGGCCCGGGTATGGACCAGGAAACTCAGGCGCGTATGTTTCAACCCTTTTTCCGCGGACCGCAGCAGGCGCCCAGCCGGCAAGAGCAGGGTTATGGTCTGGGCCTGGCCATTGTCAAGCGGCTGGTTGAGCAGTGCGGCTGGCACTTGGAAGTGCAGAGCGAACTCAACAAAGGTACGTGCATTACCGTTTTATTCGACGCAGGCCCCCGCGCAGCAACTGTCGGCTAGTTCATCGCAGCTATGCGCAACCGCTTTTTTTCACAGCCCGCTAATCTTGCTTGGGCGCACAGATGCGATAACCGTGCCCGGCCGCGGTCTCCAACAGCGGGACCGCAAAAGGTTTGTCGATCAACTTCCGCAATACATACAGGTGGCTGCGCAAGGGATCACTCTCCGGAAAGTCATCTCCCCACAGCTCCTTTTCCAGAGCTTCCCGGCTGACCACCTTGGGAGATTCCCGCATCAGAATTTTCAGAATCTCAAACAATGTCTTGGATAGGTGAATAGACTGTCCGTCCCTGACCACTTCCATGGTTTGCAGGTCCAGGCTCAAGTCCGCTACCTCGAGGCGCGAGGCATGGCCCTTGGCGCGCCGGATATTCGCCTCTATCCGTGCCTCCAATTCCGCCAGATCAAAGGGTTTCACCAGGTAGTCGTCCGCCCCTACGTCAAATCCGGTAATCTTGTCCTGCAACTGATCCCGCGCGGTCAGCATGACCACCGGCGTATCCAACCCTGCGTCTGCACGTAGCCGCCTGCACACTTCCACCCCGTCAATACCCGGAATATTCAGATCAAGGACAATGGCATCGTACTGTTCAGTGACCGCCAGATGCATGGCCGTCAGCCCGTCCGCCGCATAGTCCAGAATGTAGCCTCCGGCTTCCAGATATTCCCCAACTGTCGCCGCAAGGTCCTGATTGTCCTCAACCAGCAGTACGCTTTTATGGTTACCCACTGTTGTCATGCGCTTCCACCTTTAAGCTGTGCACCTTGCACACCTTTTAATCTGCTGAACCCTGATATTAAACCCAGTCATTATTGCTCCAGGCCTGCGAAATAGCTGTGACCCTCAGGTGAAATTTGTGTGAACACCTCTATTCCGGGGCATCCTGCTGTCTCGCTTGCATCTTATCCATCACCCGATTGATGATCTGCACCATAACGTCGCTGGTTTGCGCCCCGGGCAACAAAAAGCCATTGGCCAGGTAGTACCCGGGCACCCCGCTGACACCAATATCCGGAGCACGCTCCAATTGGGTGCGGACTTCTTCTTCGGCTTCGTTGCTACGCAAAAATGCACGGCTTTGCGCCGGGTCAATGCCCCGCCCGGCGGCAACTTCAACCAGCACATCCAGGTTGCCAACATCCAGGCCCTGACAAAAATAAGCGTTGAACAGGGCCTCAGCCAGTTCATGCTGAACCTGACATTGAACCGCCAGCTCAAGCAGTCGATGGGCTAACAGTGTGTTCGGGGTGCGCCGGATCAAGTCAAAACGCAGCTTAATGCCCACCTCAGCCGCCTCTTCGCGGATGCGCGCCGGCACCCGGCCGGGATCCGCGTCCGCGCCATAACGGCGTTGCAGATAGTCCCGCCGGTCCATTCCCTCAGCGGGAATGCGCGGATAAAGTTGATAGGGACGCCAGCGCAAATGCACAGGGGTTGTCCTGACCCGGCCAATTTCCAGGAGTGCATGATCCAAGCGGCGTTTGCCGATAAAACACCAGGGACAGACCACATCGCTGAATATCTCAATTTGCAGGGATTCACTCATAAACCATCCGTCACAACCACCAGATTTACACCTCACCTTACCCGATTTTACATTACCCTTCCCAACGAAATTCTGCTGAACAACGAGGTGCGCCATGGCTACCCAATCCATTCCAGCGGGTCTGGTGACCGGTAAAAAACAGGTGGAAATTATCGAGATGCCCATGGCCGTCAGCCACAGCCCATCTGGGATATAATCCCAATCTATAATCAGGATCTGAATATATACGGGTCCTAAATGTCCCCGCGCAGCATTTCCTGCAGGCGCCGATTGCGGCTTTGCTCCTGGCGCAGCGCAACCTTCAGGCTGTGGATCTCCTCCCGGGCAGCGCGCATTTGATCAAGATAGGCCAGTTGTTGCTGATCAATATCCTGCCGGTATTTGAGGCGCGCCTGTTCCAATTGATCGGTGTGCAAGCGGATAAGGTCTTGCAACGAAAGCCTACCCGCGTCACCAAATACTTCCGTCAACTTGGCGCTAAAATCCGCGGGGATATCCGGTCCCGTGGTGATGGTTGACTGACTGACCCGGGTGGGTTCAATGCCCGGGGTATTCTGGATAGCTTCAATCAGCAGCAGCGCTCCATCCTCGCCCGGTTCAACGCCACTGTCGTCTAAGTCAAAGAAGGTATCCGGACCATCGTACAGGACCGCCTTCACCTTCAGCCGGTTGCGAAAGATGCGTTTTTGCAGGATCTCAATACCCGCGTCCGCACCATCATCCTGATTGGGCTCCCAAAGGTTGACCGCGTGCCAGGGGACCGGACACTGACCCCGGGACGCCTTGCGAATACCCCCATCACCCAAATCACACCCGATCCCCGCCTGTTTTACCAGGTATTGCAGGGGCAGATTAAATTCCGGATCCAGCAGCCCCTCTTCGCCGACATTAAATTGAAAAAAGACCACCCCACGTAACTTCAGCCCATTACCAATGACACAATAGGCGGCCTTGGTCTGGCTGGCGGCAAATGCGTCAAGTCTGCCCTGGCCGGCCAGCAGCAGCTCAAAGTCCTTGAAGAACATCTCCGTTTCAATTTCTTCCTGACTGTTGTACAGAACAACTATCTCTCTTGGACTGGCGCTCATGCTGTTTTATCTGTCCTGAATATGCTCATCGTCGTTTTCCTTTGACCACGCGGCTGGCACTGCACAACGAAAATCCCCTCCGCAGGCAAATGCGCCTTAGACTATAGCCTGAGTGGCGTTAAGGTGCGGCGATGTGTATCACAGCCCGGATGGGACACCGGTCCACCATATTGTGTCCGGATCCCGGCAGTTGGCGGCGGGTATGCCCCTAAATCGGGGACGGCTGGGTCGAAGAGGACTGGGGCTCGTTGAACTGTTGCTCAATATCCACAAAACGAAAGGCAGCACGGCCGGGACCCTTTGCCCCGGAATCCAAAACCGTGGACTGATCAGCGGCAATCTCAGCGTAAACAAAGGTTTCGCCGTCAACATTTCGCACATCAGTTACAGAGTAGGTGGCATCCGCCAAACTAAATTGTTTACCTAAAAGCTCTTTCACCATCAATTCCCGATCCAGCTCCAACACCGGGGAGCATATCAACACGTTGTCGCCTAACTGTGAGGAAATGTAACCCGATTGATGGTACTTAAAATATTTTCCCTAAAGCCGCCGCCGACCACGTAAAATTGGGCCAAAATTTCGTCAGATCAACCAACCCTGTTAGCCATCAAATTATTTTTTATTAATAATCAAATACTTAAACGCTAAGCACACTGGCACAGATGTTGCTAAGTTTCTCATGGGCTATTTCAACCACCATTTTCTGGACGTACAAACCTACCGATGAAATCCTTATTCACCCTGTTATTAGCAATTTTCTTTCTAGTTATTGGCGCCCTTGGGCTGCTCCTACCTGTCATTCCCGGGTTTCTGTTTATACTCGTGGCCGCGGCGCTGCTGGCCTCCATCTTCCCGCCGGTGCGGCAGGCATTAAGCCGCAATAAACGCATGCACCGGCTTTTTTCCCGCCTGGAAGGCGGCCAGGATCAGGATTTTTTCACCCGATGCAAGCTTGTTCTGTGGGCCAGCCTGGAGGCGGTTAATCCACGTCCTAAATAGCTTGTTTGCGCGCCGCCATGAATTAGTATGAGCCCATGACCCAACCCCAGCATGTCGCCCCACCCGAACCCGTACCCCTTGGCCATTGGCCCACACCCTTGGAGCCGTTACCCCGGCTCAGCGAAGAACTTGGCGGACCTAAAATCTGGTTAAAAAGAGATGACTGTACCGGCTTGGCCACCGGTGGCAACAAAACCCGCAAATTAGAGTATCTGCTGGGCGAAGCCATCGCTACCGGTTGCAACACCGTAATCACCTTTGGTGCGGTGCAATCCAACCACGCCCGGCAAACCGCAGCCGCCTGTGCCAAACTGGGTTTAGACTGCCATCTCATCCTCAGTCATCAGGTCAATACCGGGCACCGGCAAATCAGCCAAAACTACGCTAACGGCGGCAACGTGCTGTTGGACAAGCTGATGGGCGCCCACTGTTATTTTGTAGATCCACAGGAGACCAAGGCCACCTATACCCGGCTGAAGTCTGAACTGGAAGGTGCCGGCCAACGGATTTACACCATTCCCGCGGGGGGGTCCAACCCCCTGGGTGCCCTGGGCTACAGCCAATGTGCGCAGGAGTTGCAAACACAATTTAGCGCAGCACGTCTCAATCCCGGATGCATTGTGCATGCATCATCTTCCGCCGGCACCCAAGCCGGCTTGTTGTACGGATTTGCCCGTTTGGGGGTGCAGCCCAAAATACTGGGTATTAACGTATATCATGCCGACCCAACCCACCTGGCAAACCGCGTAAATAAGCTGTTGGAAGAGATGGCCGCGCGTTACGGCGCCATCGACCCTCAGTGGCAGCCACAGGTGGCCGTTAACCATGCCTACATTGGTGAGGGGTATGGTCAACCCACCGCCGAAACCCTTGGGGCAATTGAACTGGCCGCCACGCTGGAAGGCGTCATTTTTGATCCGGCCTATTCCGGAAAAGCGCTGGCTGCGGTAATCGACCAGATCAACCTGGGAAACTTCCATGCCCACGACGATGTGGTCCTGATCCACACGGGTGGGGCCGCCGCAGTAAACGTATACCAGTGGGATTAAGACAGCCAATCATGCCGTCTTAAATCAGCAACAAACCAGGGGGTAAAGTCTTCGGGGGTCTGCTCAACCCACCACTTGAGATCCGTCAGGGTACAGAACTTCACTTCAGCAACCTCCACCGGATCAATCTCAAAAGGCCCGGTATATTTACAGCAAAAAGCCTGCTGCATTTCCCGGTCAATAAAGCCTTGGCCATGGTGTTCAACCTTTTGCGAGACGTGCAACAGTTCAAGGGCCACATTACGGACACCCAACTCTTCCTCAAGGCCGCGCCGGGCACCCGCCAGATAAGTTTCACCGGGTTGCAGATGTTCACCCACACTATAGTCCCACAACCCGGGATACAGATCCTTGGTCACGGACCGACGCTGTATTAACAGGTCCTTTTGGTGATTAAAGAGAAATACATGGGCCGACTTATGCCACAGGCCCCGGGTATGGACTTCCGTCCGGCTGACCAGGCCTTGAGGCCGGCCAGCCTCGTCAAATACCTCAAAGTACTCTTTTTCAGAGGGCATACGGACGGCAAGACCCACTCGTCAAACGTCATCACCAAAGTTATTCGCCATAGCTGAGGGCTGTTTTTAGCCCGGCATACTTAGGCTGATCAATGGCAACCTGATTCACAACCGTCGCCCGCAGGTGGTTTTGCAGGGCCACATCATCCAGACGGCGCCGGCCTTCCCGCAGTTCTTTGACCAGGCACCAGCGCAGATCGTTGAGTGCCATATCTACCCCGGCCACCTCCGGACCAAGTAGCTGTCTTAAGCGTTGTAATTCCTGCTGCCGGGCCCGCACCCCGGATGCCTGATCACGCAGCACAATATCCAGAGAATTACCCGCCACCCGCGCCAGAAATTTGGTTCTGCCCTGGGTTGTGGCCATAACATCGGTATGCAGGAAATCCCGCACACTTGTTATCAGTTCCTCAATGCGGGGCATGTCGGTATCGTTGGCGGGTCCGGCAGATGACACCAATTCCACGGGTCCGGGGAACAACAGGTTGACGCAGTCTACCTGACACTCTGAAGAGCGCCGGCCGATGGCCGGCCGCTCAACGCTCTGATCCGGCCCGGTACGATAGTGCTCCGCCATGCCCAGACACCCGATTGCCCACCAGAACGAGCCAAAAACCTCCCAAAAGTGAACCCGCTCCCTGTCCACCGGTCTGCCGGAAACACTTTCGTAACCGGCAAACAAATCCTCATAGTGACCAAAACCCCCAACGGGCAAATCCGCCCGGCCAAACCGCCAGGAACTGGTACAGATCCATCCCAGATCGCGCATGGGATCACCAACATGGGCCAGTTCCCAATCCAGCACCGCCACCACTCCCCGGGGCGAAAACATGACGTTGCCGTTGCGAAAGTCATTGTGCACCAGGGCCGGTGTGTAATCCGCGGGCAGATTTTCCTGCAACCAACGGCCAGCGTAGTCGATCATGGGTTGCGGACTGTCGAATAAACGATACCGTTCCCAAGTCTGTTCAACATACTCGGCAGGCGATATATGATCCAGGTCCTGATCAAGGCCCGTTTCAATCAGGTTGATACCGTGAATTTTTGCCAGGATCTCGCCACACAGATAGGCGAGTTGGGGACGGATTGAATCCAGCTCGGCAGCTTTGACAACACGCGCACCCAGGGCTTCACCCTCCAGCCACTCCATGATGAAGCCGTCGCCCAGGTTATCTTCCGGCTGCAGGACATAAACTATCTCCGGCTCCGGCACCCCAACCGCCTTGGCACAGCGCATGAGTTTGGCTTCCACCACCAGACCCGGATGGCTTGGCCGGGGCTCCGCCGGCTGCCCACCCGGAGCCCGGCGCATGGCCATTTGTTGCACACCGGCCTGGGTCTCAACCTCCAGGCGATAGGTCTCCTGGCTGGCACCGCCGGACAATCGCTCGGCGCGCACCAGTTTTGTAAAACCTTCTATTTCCCGGTTGAGGACAGCCGCAAGGGATGCATCAATCGCTTGCTGCACCTTGGTTACTCCTTAACCCCTTTAGGTGCCCGTTGGCTCATAAAACCAAAGAGGTAACCTGCAACCCGGCGCATCTGAATTTCTTCCGCGCCTTCGGTAATGCGGTACCGGCGGTGATGCCGGTAAATGTGTTCAAACGGTTTGTGCCTGGAATAGCCTAATCCACCGTGAACCTGCATTGCCCGGTCAGCCGCGTCACAGCACAACCGGTTTGACCAGTAATTACACATGGATACCTTATCGGAAACCGAAAAGGCACCATACTTATCCATTTGCCACGCGGTTTTGTGAATCAGCGCGCGCAGCATCTCACACTGGGCCTGCAGTTCCACCAGGGGAAACTGAATACCTTGATTCGTTGCCAGGGGTTTACCGAAGGGGGCCCGTTCCTTGGCGTATTGGATAGACTCGTTAATACAATATTGAGCCGCACCCAAGGATGAAGCCGCCTGGCGGATACGGTTTTCGTTAAAGAAGTGCTGGACAACCTGCAATCCGCGTCCTTCACCGCCAAAGATCGCATCGTGGGAAACCCGTACATCTTTGAGCGAGATGCGTCCGTGATCAGTGGGCATGTTAAATGTCCACAACATCTCTTCAACCTTAAAACCCTCAGCATCGGTTGGCGTAAGAAAGGCGGTTATGCCGTTGCCGTCACCGGGCTTGCCGCTGGTGCGGGCAAAGATCAAGTCGTATTTTGCCTTGTGGATACCGGTATTCCAGGTTTTGGCCCCATTAATCACCCACTCATCACCATCCCTTACCGCTGTGGTTTCCATATGGGTGGCATCGGAACCATGGTCGGGTTCGGTAATACCAAAGGCAAAGCTGCGGCGGCGGGCAAGCATTTCGTCCAACCATTCAGCCTTCTGCTCCTCGGTTCCATATAGAGTCATCAACAACAGACCCACGTTGTTTCCGACGATGGAATGTTCATTCTGTAAATCGTTGTGTAGTCCCAGTCCCTTTGCGGCCAGATGTTCCCGAATTACCGCCATGCCAAGATTTGTGCCATCCTTACCACCCAACTCCTTGGGCAGCGGGTAGCGCAAATGTCCCGCTGCGTCCGCAAGATCTTTGGCTTTAACCAAAAGCAGCTCCCATTCTTCGTTAGGCAGGCCACCCCGTTCCCAATCCGTGCGCGCATCTTCCCGACGATGATCAAAGAAACGATTGTTATCGTTTTCCATCTGCAACGGCAGAATTTCTTGTTCAATAAAGTCGTCTATCTCTTGCAAGTAATCTTGCAGATCCTGGGGAATGTCAAAATTCACAATGGCTCCTAGGCTGTTTTGGTTGGTGTTAGGCAAACTCTTGCGGCTTGCTTAGCATATGTTTTATGCCTGACGAAAGTGTACCACCTTCAAGACCATGCGTATGATAGTTGTATAACTGGAGGGTAAAGCAAACTTATACATGCGGTATTTGTGGATAGGCCTGGGATGGGTGAGTGTCGGCTTGGGTGTTGCGGGTGCATTTTTGCCCCTGTTGCCCACCACACCGTTTTTGTTACTGGCCGCCTTTGCCTTCAGCAAAGGCTCCGAGCGGCTCCACAACTGGCTGATGGAGCACCAAACCCTGGGTCCACCCATCCGCAACTGGCAAGCCGAGAAAGCCATCTCCCGGCAGGTGAAGATGGGTGCCAGTGTCGGCATTGTTGCCATATTTATGCTCAGTGTTGTTCTGCAAGCGCCGAATTGGGCGCTCATGAGCCAAGCATGTGTACTGGTCTTTGTCAGCTACTTTCTGTGGACACGCCCTGAACCCGGTAAACAGACTTCAACCGCATCATCCTCTGCGGGCGGTAAAAGCCCCCACTCATCCACCACCGACCCGGTCACTGAAGGCGCTGCTGATAAAACCGAAAGAGCCAATACCCCCCAATAATCCCAAGCAGCCAAACGCTCAACAGGTTACCGGTGAAATGATCGTACTGACCGGTCCAGGATTGAAAGGCGTTGCCCATGTCCCGCACGGTAAATTCTTTGTACAGCCGCAAGCCAAAAATCCAGGCCGCATGCAGAATGATACACACCCACAATGAAAAGTACCGGCGCACCAGGCAAAACAACATACCCAGGATAAAAAGACAGATAAAGGACGACCAATCCGCGGAAATGGTGTGCAGGTTTGCAAATGCGGCACCCACATAATAAAGGCCCGCCATCCAGTTCTCCTCCGGCAAAGCGGCATCCATGCTGAGGAAGTGCACCGCCGCGTAAGCCAGGCTGCTGACACCAGCAGACCAGACAAATCCAAGGTTGGCCTGCAGGCTGCTTAACAAAACGCCCCTGAACAGCGTCTCCTCCAACAAAGCCGCCAATGCACCGGCCACGGCAAAAAGTCCAACATGGGAAACAAAGGACCACTGCATTTCCAGGTCCGGATCTATCAGCCGAAAACCCACCCACAGGAAAAACAACATGGGTGGAATCTGCAGGAACAGCGCCAGAATATACCAACTGCCCAAACGTTGGCCCCTGATGGGGCCAAAACCGATTTTTGCCGTGCTCAGCCCGAGATAACGCCACAACGGGATAAGCCCCAGACCCGCCACCAGCAGGATCGAGCGTGACAGAATTTTATCGTTGGGAAAGTCGATATAGGGTAGCAGCAGCCAGGACAGGGTCACCCCACCCAGGATCACAGCAACGGTGTAAACCAGTCCCGCGATCAGGGCTTTCAACTGCGCATGCCACCGGAACAGATCAACAGTTGACCGGTCACAAAGTCCGACTCCGGAATACAAAATAGAAAAATTGCACCCGCAGCGTCCTTGGGTTGACCCACCCGGCCCAGGGGAATGGACGGCAGCATTTGTTCAACCTGTCCCTTAGCCAGACCCACCTTGTAGTCCTGTCCGGCCACGTTGATGGTTGGCGGTTCCCCTTCATAAGTTTGGGTGAGGCGCGTTGCAATGGGGCCAAAGGCCACACAGTTTACGGTAACGTTTAATCCGCCCCACTCCTTGGCCAGGGTTTTGGTAAGGCCAACAACAGCAGCCTTTGCCGCGGAATAAGCCACTTGTGTCGGCGCGCCGTCGGTTCCGGACACCGAGGAGATATTCACTACCTTGCGGCATACCTCCCGGCCGGCGGCACGATCTTCACCAACCGCCTGTTTCAGCCACGGATAATAGGCGCGCAGCAGTCTGAACGGTACCGTGGCGTGCATGTCTAACATGGCCTGCCACTGTTTGTCGGAATGTTTGTGCGCTGCTGAATTCCACACATAACCTGCATTGTTGATCAGAATATCCAGGCTGCCACAAGCCTCGATAGTGCCTTGGATCAACCGCTCGGGTGTTTGTCCGTCGGTCAAATCACCCACCCATGCAATCGCCTGCCCGCCCTGATCAGCAATTTCCCTGACCGTTTCGCTGCTGGCGGCCTGGTCAATATCGTTAACCACCACCCGCGCCCCCTCTGCCGCGAGCAATTTTGCGGTTTCGCGGCCAATGCCACGACCGGCACCGGTCACCAGGGCAACCCTGTTGGTGAGTCGAGCCACCGGCATGACCTCAGCCGTTTCCTTCCACGTTTCCTTCCACGAGGACAAACCTCGCCTTTGCTCGCCACAAAGCAATAGTTGGCGCCAGAAAAACAGCCCCCGCGATAATGCCCGCGATCAGACCGCGGCCACGCTCGTCAACCAAATTCCACACCACCATGCTGATAACCACCTGCAAGGCATAGGCTGCTGCCCAGGGCCACATCCAGGGGCGCATCCGCCAAAAGCCGTAAGCTCCGGCGGCATAAATTGCCCAATGCAGCGGCGCAGTGGCCTTTGCCCACCAGCCGGTCAGCGAAAAGCCGAACCAAATTTCATGGTCCTGCGCCACAGGCTTATAAAACAGGTCAAAGGGCATGTAGATAAAGGTCATGTACAAACAGAAGTAGAAGATGAGATTCATCCACCACGGTCGCATGTTGTAGTCCGTCTTTATTTCAGCAAACATCTTTTCATCAAACACTTTTCCCGCTAGCACTTTTCACGCTAGCCTTTTCCCGCTAGCGCTTTTCCCGCTAGCACAGCAAGTACCGTGCCCTCCCCACCGTGTATCAATTTTTCGCACCAAGGGGGTGTCACACAGCACCCAACACCTTGTCAACCTCGTCTCCCGCCAGTCTTCAATTATAACGGACCCGATCCTGTAGAGGTTCATCAGCTAAATGTCTGCGCACATTTTCCAGGGCACACATGCCCATGGCCTCCCGGGTTTCTACGGTACCACTGCCCATATGAGGCAACAATACCACTTGAGACAGGTTCAACAGTGCTGTATCAACCTTCGGTTCGTCAGCATAGACATCCAATCCGGCACCGGCGATATCCCCCTTTTGCAGCGCTTTTGCCAAGGCTTTCTCGTCGACAACGTCGCCTCTTGCGGTATTAATCAGGTGGGCATGTTGGGGCATTTTGCTCAGCGCAGCAGCGTTAATCAGATGTCTGGTTTCCGCTGTAGCGGGACAATTAAGGCTGACAAAGTCCGCCTGGGCCAACAAGTTGTCCAAAGGCAGGTGTTGAGCCTGTAATTCCTCAACCACCGGAGCCGGGGCCGGCGTGCGCTTTGTATAGAGTATGGTCATGCCTAAACCATGGTACGCCTTTCTGGCCAACGCTGTGCCTATTCTGCCCATGCCGACAATTCCCAAACGCTTGCCGGTTACCTGGGCTGACAGCATATGGGTGGGCCGCCAACCGTTCCATTCTCCCGCGCGCAGGTGGCGCTCTCCTTCACCACAACGCCGAGCGCTCATCAGCATGAGGGTTAAGGCAATTTCCGCTGTTGCATCAGTCAGCACCCCGGGCGTATTGGTCACCGCCACATCGTTAGCCCGTGCCGCCGCTAAATCAATGTGATTAATCCCCACCCCAAAATTCGCCAACAACCGGGTGCGCACCCGGTCGCAGCGCGCAAAAATATCTGCTGTTAGTATATCGGTAACCGTTGGGCAAATGATATCGTACTGCTCAAGGGCTTGAACAAGCCCGGTTGCTGACAAAGGTTCATCCGTCAAATTCAGGGTAACATCAGCATTGAGATTCATGAGTTTGTGTTCCACAGCTTCCGGCCAGCGGCGGGTAACGAGGATTTTTTTGTGTTTTTGCATCATGTTCCAATATCAAGTTTTCTGGATATAATTGCCGCCTACTTTAAAACTATGGCGCAACGGGATTGCAACATAGTTCCAAGCAGTCACCAAGACAAAACAAGCACTCTGACCTAGGGCGTACACCATGAATTTCGAAATGACGGAAGAACAATCTGCCATTCAGGATATGGCCAACAGGTTCACCTCTGATGAAATTTCTCCCCAGGCCGGACGCTGGGACGAAGAAAATATCTTTCCCAAGGAAACCCTGCGCAAAGCGGCTGAACTTGGCTTTGGCTCAATTTATGTCAGCGAAGATCACGGCGGGATTGGCCTGAGCCGGGTCGAAGCGGCGTTGATTATCGAAGCCATGGCTTATGGTTGTCCAAGCACTTCAGCCTTCGTCTCTATTCACAACATGGCCACCTGGATGATCGACCACTTTGGCAACGATGAGTTAAGGGAAAAATATGTCCCGGAATTGTCGACCATGGAGAAAATCGCCAGCTATTGCCTTACCGAGCCAAGTTCCGGGTCAGACGCCGCCTCTTTAAAGACCAAGGCGGAAAAAGACGGTGACCACTATATTCTCAACGGCAGCAAGGCATTTATCTCCGGTGGCGGAGTAAATGAAGTTTATGTGGTCATGGCACGCACGGATCAGGGCTCCAAGGCCGGCGGTATTTCCTGTTTTGTCGTGGACAAAAATACCGAAGGACTTTCTTTTGGTGCCCAGGAACGTAAACTCGGATGGCACTCGCAACCCACGGCAGCCGTCCTGTTCGATAATTGCCGTGTGCCCGCGGCTAACATGGTGGGCCGTCCCGGTGACGGCTTTAAAATAGCGATGAAAGGTTTAGACGGCGGGCGCATTAATATTGGTGCCTGCTCCCTTGGGGGCGCCCAACGTTGTCTGGACGATGCGATCGAATACGTCAAACAGCGCCGCCAATTTGGTCAACGCATAGCGGACTTTCAAAACACCCAATTTATGCTGGCGGAAATGAAAACCAAACTTGAGGCGGCCCGGGCGCTGTTGTACATGGCAGCAGACAAAGTCTCCCGGGAAACCATCGACAAAACCCAGTGGGCGGCCATGGCAAAATTGCTGGCCACCGAAACCGGTTCCAAGGTGGTTAACGATGCGCTGCAATTACATGGTGGGTATGGTTTCCTGAGGGACTTCCCGGTGGAGCGGTTTCTGCGGGATCTGCGTGTTCACGAAATTCTTGAAGGCACTAATCAGATCATGAAATTTGTGATCGGACGCGAGTTGGTTGCGGAATAGCCCTAACATCCGGATCAGTCAGGTATGCCTAACCGTTCTGGTCTGCTGGACAACCTGTATCCCGGTGCAGGCGGATACCTGGCAGGAGAGCCTGGACCGGGTTGCCGCCGGTGTAGTTTCCATTCGCGTCGATCATACCCGGGCCTTTGATGAAAACTGGAATCAAAGCACTCAGGCCACCGGTTTTGTGGTGGACAAAAACCGGGGCATTATCCTCACCAACCGGCACGTGGTGGGTCCCGGACCCGCCACCGCTCAAGCCGTTTTTCGTAATCAGGAAGAGGTTGACCTGATGCCCATCTACCGGGATCCTGTGCACGATTTTGGCTTTTTTGCCTACAATCCCAAAGCCCTGCGCTTCTTTCAGCCCGAACAACTGAAGCTTGCCCCCGAAGCCGCCACGGTCGGCACTGAAATTCGCATTGTCGGCAACGACGCAGGCGAACAGTTGGCCATTCTGGACGGCACCCTGGCCCGCCTTGATCGCCAGGCCCCGGAATATGGACGGGGTAAATACAATGACTTTAATACCTTTTACTACCAGGCCGCTTCCGGTTCTTCCGGTGGATCCTCCGGTTCACCGGTAGTGTCCATCAACGGTGAGGTTGTGGCCTTGAACGCCGGCTCCAGAAGTACCGCCGCAACCAGCTTTTTCTTACCACTGTTCCAGGTTGTCCGCGCTCTGAAGCTGCTGCAAGACGGCCAACCCATTCCCAGAGGCAGTCTGCATACCACCTTTGTGGCCAAACCTTTTGCCGCTTTGAGGAAACTGGGTTTAACCCAGGCGACAGAGGCTAACTTTCGCCGGCAATTCCCGGAGCGGTTGCAAATGCTGGTGGTGGATCACATTCTGCCGGGATCAAGTTTGGGCCTGCGCGTGGGAGATGTGCTGCTGTCGGTGGACGGTCAACCTGTGGAAGGATTTGAAACCCTGGCGCGCATCCTGGATGCCCGGTTGGGTGAAAAGCTCAACGCTTGCCTGGAAAGAGCCGGACAAAAGCTTTGCGAAACCCTGCAAGTATACGATCTGGCTGATGTCACACCCGCACAGTATATTGAATTCGACGGGGCCACCCTACACAACTTATCTTATCAACGCGCGCGTCACTTTAACCGTCGGATTGAGGGGATTTATGTCGCTGACCCGGGTTTCAGTCTGGCCCAGGCAGGGGTGGTAAAGGATAGCCTGCTGCTTGAGATAAACGGCCGGAAACTTCGCAACCTGGATGACTTGCAGCCGATCCTGGAAAACACGGCACCGGACACCCAGGTCAACGTCCGCTACATCACCCTTGGGGCAACGCAGACCCCTAAGTCGGCAACCCTGCGCCTGGACCAGGCCTGGTTTCCCGCCAACCGTTGTCAGCCGGCACTGCAACCCGGCCGCTGGGTGTGTAAAAGCCTGGCCCTGCCCAGTACAAAAGAGCCCAGTACAAAAAAGCCCAGTACAAAAAACCAGGCAAAAACCGCAATAAAGCCCTCTGCCCGCAAAACCGTCTCTGACAAAATGACCGACGCCCTGGTCAAGGTCACCTTCAGCATGCCTTTCCCGCTGTCCGGGAGCGCTGCCGGACAGCGGCAGGAAACCGGTGTGATTGTTAATCACAACCGGGGCCTGGTGCTGGCAAGCCGCACAACCTTTCCCGCATCCCTGGGCGATGTCCGCCTCACCTTTGGGAGGCGTCTTGAAATTCCCGGTACGGTTGTCGCCCTGCATCCCGCCCACAACCTGGCGTTAATCGGATACGATCCCAACCTGTTGAATAACACACCGGTCCACGCAGCCAGGCTGGCGGATAAGTCACCGGATATTGGTGATGTCCTGCACATTGTGGGTATTGATAACAATGGTCAATTGCGTAAACAATCGGCCACCCTGGCGGAAATAGAGCCGGTGCAATTTCCAAATTCCAACCCCCCGACATTTCAGAACCGCAACACAGAATTGCTGCAGTTTGTTAACGGACCATCTGACTTTACCGGAATTGTCGCTGATGCAAACAATGAGATTGTGGGACTGTGGCAGGCCTTTACCCATCGCAGCAACAACCGCAACCGAACCTGGCACCGCGGCCTGCCCATTAATTTGGCCATTGACTTTTTGCAACGCCATGCCGCGGGCAAACCCTGGCACTCGCTGGGTGTCGGCTGGTATCCAACCACCCTGGCGGAAGTCCGGAAACTGGGCACCCCTGCCGAACTGCTCAATGCCCCCAGCCGATTATTTGAAATTCGCCGCCTGCACCACGGCACCGATGCTGCGGACAAACTGCGTGTGGGGGACGTGCTGCTGACTTTAAACGGTACCTCAGCCGCTTCGTTAAATCAGATCGATCTGGCGGCGCAGGGACAACCGGTCAACCTGTCCATATTTCGGGACGGTGTGGTCAAAAATCTGGATATTGTGACTGCTGCTCTGCCTCTGGAAGACCTGGATCAGGTCGTTTTCTGGTCCGGCGCATTAATCCAGCAACCACCCCGGGTGCTTGCCGTGGAGAGAAACCTGCCCCTGGACGGCGTTTATGTCTCGTTCTATAAATTCGGCTCACCGGCGTCCAGAGCCGGCCTGGTGGCAAACCTTCGAATTTTGGAGGTTGATGAGCAAGCCATCCACAACCTGGCCGGCTTTGTCGATCTGGTCGGGCAGCACAATCACGGCGACATTGTACGCCTGCGGGTGCGCGACCTTAACAACCGGGAACAGTTGTTAACCATCAAGGTGGACAACCTTTATTGGCCCGGATACCGGTTGCACAAGCAGGCCGGCCGCTGGCAGCGGCGTAATCTTGAAGACCTATAACAGGCCGCTGACCGGAAGCAAGGCACCGTGGACTGCCTTGGCGGCATCTGAGCCCAGAAAACAGATAACATTGGCCAGATCTTCCGGGGCAACCCAGGTGGAGAAGTCCGCATCAGGCATATCAGCACGATTGCGCGGCGTATCAATCAGGCTCGGTAACACCGCATTAACATTTACCCCTTGGGCCTTTACCTCTCCACTGAGAGATTCTGTTAGACGCATCACGGTGGACTTGGCGGCCCCATAAGCCCCCATGTGCGCAACCCCGCTGACAGCCCCCAGGGCACCTACGTTTACGATGCTGCCGTAACCCTGACTGAGCAGTTGCGGGGTGGCTGCGCGCAGAACTGTACGCAGGGTGGTGACGTTAATCAGAAACATGGCATCCCACAGCGCATCTTCGGTTTCGTACACCGTTGGGCCCATATCAAATCCCCCGGCAATATTTGCCAGGACATCAAATTGGCCAATCTGCTTAAAACAGGCCTGCACTGCCGCCGCATCCGTCAGGTCCACGGTATGGCAAGGCCCCAGATCCGAAGAAAACTCCGGCACAACGTCGATCAGTTCAACCGACCCACCAAATCGTTTGGCAGCTTGTGCAACCGCAGTACCGAGAATTCCGGCACCTCCGGTAACCACTACTTTTTTTCCATCCAGCATAGCGCCTCCTCTACTTCAACCTGCCCGGTACCCTACCCTCAGTTTAAACTCTGTTGAGCGGGTACCCAAGCACGTAGACCATCCAGATCCGCCGTCAGCACCACCTGACAGGCTAACCGGCTGTTATCGGCCACTCCCCAGGCGTAGGCCAGGATGTCAATTTCATCCTGGCCCGCTCCCGGTATCCGTTCGAACCAGGGTGATTGAATCCAGCAATGGCAGGTACAACACGTACAGCCGCCACCACACTGAGCCACAATACCCGGAACACCGTTATCCAACGCCACATCCATCAAGGTATCGCCGCAGCGGGCCACACAGTGGTGTTCTTCGCCGTTCGGCTGTTCAAATATCACGCTGATCTGATTCACAATTTTCCTGGTGATGTTCCGGCATGCGCAACACAGCATCGCCGGCTGGACAACCACGCCGGCTGAGCCAACTCGCACAATGTCGTGTAGACCGCTAAAATAACCGGCTGCTTTGTGGATTAATAGAGGTAAGCCTTGATCATTGGCCTGACTGGGGGAATTGCTTCCGGCAAATCTACCGCCGCTCAATTACTGGCGGAATGGGGTGCGCACATGATTGATGCGGACAAGCTGGGGCATCGTGCTTACCTGAAGGGTACACCCGCCTTTGCCCAGGTGGTTGCCACCTTTGGTGAAGATATTGTGGGTGAGGACGGCGAGATTGACCGGCAGAAGCTGGGCGCCAAGGTATTTGGCCAAGGCAATCGCCTGGACGAACTTACCGCTATTGTGTGGCCCGCCATCCGCGCCATGGCGGAGCAGGAAATTAAGGACGTACAGCTTAAGTACCCACAACAAATAGTGGTGCTGGAAGCCGCCGTGTTGATCGAAGCCGGCTGGCTGGACCTGGTTGACCAGGTGTGGGTAACCATTGTTGACCCCGAGGTTGCCATCAACCGTGCCAGCAGCCGGGACGGCACCGACCGGGCCGCTGTGCAAGCAAGAATTGATGCACAGATTACTAACGAAGAGCGGCAACAAGTGGCAGATCAGGTAATTGATAATTCTAAAGGTTTGGCCGAACTGCGAGCCGAGCTGGAAAAGCTGTGGGCAGACCTTAAATAACTGCATAAAATACAAATACTTAAGAGACTTTTATGATACTCGACTTACATGCACATTCGATCAAGTCAGACGACGGCCGCGCCAAGGTGCAAAACTATTGCCAGTGGATTAAGACCCGTAATATTGCCATCGACGGCTTTGTGCTGACCGAACACCGGCAATTTGACGATGAATCCGACTATTCTCAGCTTGCGCAAAAACATGGTCTAACTATTTTGAAAGGGGCTGAGGTAGAGACCGAGTACGGTCACGTACTGGTCTTTGGTGTCACCCAGGCATTGCAGGAAGCTTTTGATTTCAGCGATATTCACTTGCCCCTGGCGAAGGTCTTGGCTGCCTGTGAAACCCACAATGCTGTTGCCGTGCCCTGTCACCCCGGCCGCAAGCGGGTGGGCATGGCAGCACATCTGGACGAATTTGGCATACCGGCAGGCGTACGTATCGTGGAGGTATTTAATGGCGGTAGCCGCGGTGATGAAGATGCGGTGGCCCATGCACTGGCAGAAGAACAGAGCTATATGGGCATCGGCGGCAGCGATGCTCACATTGTCAGCCACATTGGCCGGTGCGCAACTGAATTCCCCCAACAGATCAACAACGAAACCGAGTTGGTGGCCGCGTTGCAGGAAGGTAACTTTCACGCCCTTAAGTTAAATCAGGAGGCATAGCCGTGTCGGATGAAACAGGCCCAATAGACGTGGAGGCGCTTCGGGATAAGTTTCTGAACGTTGTATTTGACGAATACGAGCTGACCCTGGACGCGGAAAAACTGGCCGACTACGCAACAGCCTGCGGCGAAACCGCAGCAAAATTTACCGATCCGCAAGACCCGGATTTCCAAGCCCCGCCCACCATCGGATCCAGTTTTCAGCCCAAGGTCAGGTATCCGGAAGGGTTTCCCACATTTAGGGGTTTGGGCATGGATGCCGGCAAAGCCGTTGCCCCGGACAAGCCCATGCGCCCGGGCGTACCCATTACCGTGCGCACCCACATGCACGATATTTATACCAAAACCGGTCGCTCGGGCCGCATGGTCTTTTTTGTCAATCGCATGGAGTTCAGCAACAGCGGTGAAATTCTGGGCACCGCGGATACCAGTGTAGTGATCAGGGAGAAACCCCAAACATGAGCATAAATACCCTGGATGATGTGGAATTTGGCGAAAACCTGCCCGCTTTTCAGCCGGATACCAGCCTGGCCAACGTTAAACGTTTTGCCGTTGCGGCAGGTTGGAATACACCCCGGTTTACCGATCACGAAGCCGCCCGCCGCGAAGGTCTTCCCGGCGCCCTGGTGCCCGGCATCATGAGCCAGGGGTTCTTGAGCGCAATGATCCATCGTTGGGCTCCATCCGCTGAAGTTCGTTTGGTGGATACGATTTTTCGCGCGCCCTGCGTAGTGGACGAAACTTACCACATTAATGGGGTGGTAACCGACATCGACGAGGAGGCGGGTGAGGTTGAAATTGATTTAACCGTCACCAACGATGCACAAGAGACCCGGGTATTTGGCACCGCCAAGGTGCTGATTCAAGGTACCGATTAGTGCCTGACAGCCTCAGGCGCCCACCGTGCAACTTACCCGGGTTACCACTAACCCCGGGCCTGGCCGGGTTCCACAGGTGTGACCAGCGGCAGTTTCAATTCGGGGTGCGCCTCCCAAACTAACTGTACCCTCTGGCCAATCCGAACCTGGGCTGCATCTACCCCAACTACGTTGGTTAAGAACCTGAGGCCTTCATCCAGATCCACATAGGCCACGGCATAAGGCACCAGGTGGCGAAAAAACGGGTGATAGCTCTGCCGGACAATACTAAAGCTATAAATTGTGCCGTTGCCCGCAGACGTGTGCCAGGTGAGCTGGCCCCGGGTACAGCCCGTACAATGGGCACGGGGGAACCACACCACCGTTTGACACCGTTGGCAAACCTGGTAGCGGAACTGCTCCTGCTGAGTTGCGCGCCAGAATTCTGCGGTATCAACCTCTTTTAAGCTGGGCAGCGGCCGCTGGGCGGAAGGGGTATCCGACATTAATCTGCTCCTAGAATAACCGTGCCCGCGGTATGCCGTGCGCCTAACATGCCGCCATTACCGTGGGCGAGGGCCAGCCTGGCGTCAGCC
>JANQMF010000157.1 GCA_028280225.1 Pseudomonadales bacterium
TCGCATTGGCTTCTACCGGCAGCAGAAGGGTTGGCCCGTCCCCGCCACGGATTGTTATGCCTGCAGCGATGGGGCTTATGTGGTTCTTGCGGTTGTTAACACCCAGCGGGAATACCCGCAACTGGCCAAGGCGCTAAATTGTGAACATTGGTTGGAAGACAATCGTTTTGCTGACTTTGCCCGGGTGATGGAAAACCGGGATGAGTTCCGCCAGGCCATGGCGGCGGCTTTTGCGCAATTTACCTACCCTGAAGCCACCCGGCGGCTCACCGAGGCCGGGGTCACTCACAGCCTGGTCCAACCCATGGCCGATATCCTCGACGATCAGCAATTGCGGGACAATAACATTGTGGTGGAAACTAATGATCCGGGGGAGGATTATGCTTTGACCGTCAACAGTCCAATCAATGTGCGGGAAGCACCCAAAAAGGCACCCAGGCGGGCGCCGGATGTGGGTCAGGATTCGGTTGATGTATTGCGCGAGTTTGACTTTGACGATGGGCAGATCAACGCGTTGCTGGCCCAGGACGTGGTTTTTGACGGGGGGCAATCATGAAGTTGGGTATTCATGCCGGGCCCCAGGACTTATCCATGGATGCGCTCAAGCGGCTTTGGCAAACCGGTGACGAGCAGGGTTTCCACTGGGTTTCGGTCTGGGATCACTTTTATGCCAATCCCTTGCAGGACCGGGATAACCCCTGTTTTGAGGGAGTGGCGGCCATGGCCGGTCTGGCCGCCAGCACCCGGCGGGTGCGGGTGGGCTGTCTGGTTTTTTGTGCGCTGTTCAGAAATCCGGGTGTGCTGGCCAAGGCTGGAGTCACCATCGACCACCTGTCCGGCGGGCGGGCGGACATTGGCATCGGGGCCGGTTGGTTCGAAGAAGAGTTCAGGGATTTTGGTTATGGCTTTCCGCCATTGGGCCGGCGCCTGGATCAGTTGGAAGAGGCGCTGACCATTATCAAAACCCTTTGGGCTGGTGAAGCCGTTGACTTTAAGGGTACCTACTACACCATGCAGGGGGCGGTCTGCAGCCCGGCCCCCCTGGGCCTGCGTCTGTGGATTGGCGGGCGGGGTAAGGTACGCACCGTGGATCTGGCGGCGCGATTTGCTGACGGTTTTAATATGCCCTATGTCACCGTTGAACTGGCGGCGGACCGGCTGCAGCGGCTGCAGCAGGCCTGTGAGCGGCACGGCCGGGATTTTGCTGAACTGGATACCAGCGTCAATTTGGGCTTTTATATGAATTCGGACCGGCAGCCGGATATTAATCCCCAGGGTTCGATCACCGGCGGTGTGCAGGAAACCGTTGATCTGATTGGCCGGTTTCAAGACATCGGTATACAGGGTATCAACATCGCCTTTCGCCCCCCCATCGATTGGGACAATCTGCAGCTATATATCGAAGAAGTGATGCCCCATTTCCAGACTTAGTCTGGTTTTTTACGCAGGCTGCTAGTATTCGGTATCAATTTGCAGATCCAGATTGAACCACACACCCTTGCGGGTTTGTAACGGCAGACGGATCTGACATACCGGCATGGATTCCGGAGTGCGCCCGGTTTGGAAATAGGCGGTCAGGTTTAAGCGTTTGCGGTCCTGGGCGGCAATGGTGACGGGTTCCGTGGCGGGGGGGTCAAACAACCAGCGGTGATCAGCGGACTCACAGTGGATGTAAAAGGTGACGCTGCGGCGGCTGGTATTGCGTATGGGAATATTAAGGTTAAAGTGCTGGTCGTCCGCGGCGGGGCTGAGCTTGAGCCGTTTGGGCACCAGGTTTCGTTTCAGTTCAAACAGATCGTAGTTATCCGCGGGGTGGACGTAGTCCTGGGGTTTAACGGCATCCGCTTCGATGACCGCCACGTCCACCTCGTGCCCGCGGACCGCCACCTGCAACAATTGTTTAAACCCCCCGACGATGGCCAGATCATGGGCGGAATCGCCGCTGGCGTTGGTCATGGAGTAGTGGATGCCGTCTTTGTTAAGGTGATGGTAATGATGATGGTGGCCGTAGAAAACGTGGCTAACCCCATGTTTTAAAAATAGTTTGTGCAGCTTGTCCGAATTTGGCATCAGCAGCGGCGGGCGGTGCATAAAGACAAATGTATGCTCAGCGGTGTTGTCCGCCAGAGTTTGGGTTAACCACGCCAGTTGTTTGCCGTCTATGCGGTTGCGTCCTTCGGTGGAGTCGCTGTTCAGCCCTATAAACCTGGCGTTTTTGTAGACGAAGGTGAAATACAGTGGTCCCCAACGGGCCTCAAACAGCGCCTCCAGCTTTTTGTCCGGCCGCTTGTTTGCATTGTACAAATCGTGATTACCGGGCACAGCCATGTAGTGAATTGGAGCAAGGGGTTCTATTTGTCTGGCAAAACGGTCCCATTCGCTGTTGATTTGCGCCAGGTCGTTTTGATAACCCTCAATCAGATCGCCAACTTGAATCACAAAGGCCGGCCGTAACCGGCGGGTTTGGTCAACGATCCGGTTGAAGGTTTCCGGGCTGTTAAATTGGGCATCACCAATCACCACAAAGTGGAATTCATCAGCTTCTTCGGGGGGACCGGCCAGGGTATTTGCCCGGGGTTGGGTGACACACAGGCAACCGCTGAGCAGACTGAGCAGAATCCAGAAAGCGTACGTGTGTACCGGATGAGCGTGCCCGGGTGTCACGCCTGGGATGCTCATGGCGCCCAGGTGCACCGGGGTGGGTTGCCCCGGGCGCCGGCATAAGCCTCAGCCGCCTGCCATACCCGGCGCAGGTTCCCGCCCAGAATCTTGCGGATCTCGTTCTCGCTGTAGCCCCGCATGATCAGGCCGTTAACTAAGTTGGGATAACTGCTGACGTCTTTGAGGCCATTGGGCAGAGTATCGCCAACCCCGTCGTAATCCGAACCAATCCCCACCGCATCAATGCTGGTGAGTTCCACCACCCGGTCGATATGGTCCAACACATCGCTGAGGTCCGCATAAGGGTAGGGGTTGTCCCGGGTATATTCACGCATCACAATTTGCAGCGCCGGGGCCCGGTCGGGCAGGTTGTTAGCCTGTTGAAAGGCCCGCACCGCTGCGGTGCGCGCGTCACTGTACTCGCGTGCGGCCCGGGTTAAAAAACTTGAGCCAAAGTTGATCTGAATAACACCCCCCTGGGCAGCCAGGGCTTTGACCATGTTGTCATCCATATTGCGGTGAAAATCCGGGGTGAAGTGCCGCAGGGAAGAATGGGAGGCAATCACCGGCACCTTGGACAAAGTCATCACCTGCCAGAAGGCGGCATCGCTGATGTGGGAAACATCAATCATCACCCCCAGTTGATTCATTGCCGGGATCAGAGTTTTGCCAAAGTCCGACAGGCCCTGCCAACGTTCATTGGTATCGTAGCTGCTGTCGCTGATGTGGTTGGACTTGCTGTGGGCCAGGGTAATATACCTTATGCCACGATGATAAAAGTGCTCTAAGTTTTTGATTTTAGATGCAATTGGGCCTCCATTTTCCATCCCCATGGGCAGCGACACCACGCCTTGGGCCTGTTGTATCGCCAGGTCCGCAACACACGTGGCCAAGGCAAATTTATCCGGATGGTCTGCCGTCAGGCGCACCACGCGATCGATGTTGCTTTCGGCAAAGCTGTAGGCGTGGCCGGTTTCGTCCACAAGAGCAGGAATGTAAATGGACATAAAGGCCGCGTTAAGTCCCCCGGCCGTGGCCCTGGGAAAGTCGAACTGACCCTGGGTGGTGGTTTGGCTGACATCCTCGGTGTTTAAGAACAAGCGATAAGGGACATCGATATGGGTGTCGATGATCAGCGCTTGGTTGGCAATGCGCTGACCGGGATCTTCAGACTCAGACGTGGTTGCACAAGCCGCACATACCAGGGCGCTGCACAACAGCGGGAAAACGCTATTTCTCATTCGCCCAGTCTAGGCATCTGACCCGAGGGGTACAATAGAGTAACATGAGCGGGTGGACCGGCGGTGCCGAGCCCCTCAAAGTATCGGCAACAAACCGGTAACAGACAGTGACCCGTCAACAGAACACCAGCAGACAAGGAGCAGCGGGAATGATTAAGTATCACGACCCCAGGGGACAGGTGGCCACGGCAGCCCAGCCTTATGAACTGTTTTATGCTTTGGCCGCAGACGGGGCTGGCACCACGGTGGGCCTGCTGGCCAATGGCTTCCCGGATTCGGAAAATTTTTTACACACCCTGGGCCATGCCTTGCGACAGCGGTTCCCAAAACTGGAGATTAAGCTGTGGAACAAAGGCAACGCCTCCATCCCGGCACCCCAGGAGATGTTGGATGAAATTAAAGCCCAATGTCAGGTGGCCATTGCGGCCTACGGGCATTGAGGCAGCTGTACCACCGGCACCGTGCGTGACGGCATCAGTATGGCGCGTTTAGGTATTCCCGCGGTGGCCCTGGTCACCGAAGATTTTTGGCCTCAGGGTAATTTTGTGGCCCAATCCCTGGGCATGCCCACGGTCCCCCGGGTACAACTGCCGCATCCGGTAGCGGGGACCGGGGAAGCCAATCTGCAACGGGTTGCCGGGGAAATTGTTACCCGGGTGGTTGAGTGTTTTTCGCCACCGGCGTAAGTGATCTGCATGAGTGAGTTGTTAGAAGCGGTAGACGAAGCAGCGGCGTTGGAAGAACTCCATAATTTAGGTTGTACCGACGGCCTGCCGGTGGTGATTCCAACCCCGGCAAGAGTACAGCGCATGATCCTGGCTGCCGGCCAGGATGGTGATATGGTGCTGGGCGAGATGGGGCCGGGCATGGGGATAGCAACGGTGGAGAAAGTTGCCACCGCGGCGGTGATGGCCGGGTGCCTGCCGGATTATATGCCCCTGGTGCTGGCCGCGGTTCAGGGTGTTCTGGACCCGGTATTTGACCTGACGGAAATGCAGGCCACCACCCATTGCACCGCACCGCTGATTATTGTTAACGGTCCCGCCCGGCACACCTGTGGCCCCGTTGCCTCGGGCTTTGGCGCCCTGGGACCCGGTCACCGGGCCAATGCCAGCATCGGCAGAGCGCTGCGCCTGGCGATGATTAATATTGGTGGCGGCCGGCCGGGTTCCGCGGACATGGCCTTGCTGGGGCACCCGGGTAAATTCACCTATTGCCTGGCGGAAGATGAAGAAAATTCACCTTTTGCACCCCTGCATGTCGATTTGGGTTTTGCGCCAGATGACAGCGTGGTGACCGTGATCGGGGCTGAAGCCCCACATTCGGTCCTGTACAGCGGTGACGCTGATGATCCGGAAGACGCGGACAAGCTGCTTGGCCAGCTTGCCGAGGGGTTAGCCAATATGGCCACCAATAACGCCATTCTCACCGGAGGCAGCGCTGTGGTGGTGTTGAACCCGGAACATGCACAAATTCTGTCCGGGCAGAATATGAACCGCACCCAGATCACCCGGCGGCTATGGGAACTCACCCATCAGCCGGTGGCGCGGTTGCAGCGTTATGGCGGCCAGTTTAGCGCCTGGCTTGATGGTGATGCGTCTACCCTGACGCAGTACCCGGTCTTTCCCCAACCGGAAAACATCCTGGTGATGATGGCTGGGGGCAGCGGTCTGTACTCCATGGTCATGCCCAGTTGGAGTGCCGGTGCACACCGCAACAGCCCGGTCAGCGTGCGGGTGGAAACCGGCCAGTTTTGTGAAATTCCCGGTTAAGTGGCCCGATGGCGCAAGCATGCCGCCGGGCTTGTTGATAAATGGAGTAGTTGATGACGGTTATTAAACAGGAAGACGTAATCCAGAGTGTGGCGGATGCGTTGCAATTTATTTCCTATTACCACCCGGTGGATTTTATTCGAGCCATGCGCGGAGCCTGGGAGCGTGAAGAATCGCCTGCCGCCAAGGCGGCCTTAACCCAGGTGTTGGTCAATTCGCGTATGTGTGCCCTGGGCAAACGGCCCATTTGTCAGGACACGGGTATTGTTATTGTCTTTGTGTCGGTGGGCATGGATGTGCAATGGCAGGCTGAGCTTTCCCTGGAAGAGATGATCAACGCGGGGGTGCGCCGGGGTTATACCCATCCGGACAACGTGTTACGGGGTTCGGTTTTGCAGGACCCTGACGGCGCACGGGCCAATACCAGGGACAATACACCCGCGGTTATCCACCCGCGTATTGTGCCCGGCGACAAGGTGGAAATAGAAATTGCCGCCAAGGGAGGTGGCAGTGAAGCGAAGGCAAAATTTGCCATGCTCAACCCATCGGATTCCATAGCCGATTGGGTGATGAGTGTGGTGCCCACCATGGGCGCGGGCTGGTGTCCGCCGGGGATACTGGGTATTGGTATTGGCGGGACACCGGAAAAGGCCATGATGCTGGCCAAGGAGTCGATGATGGATCCCATCGACATGCATGAGTTACAGGCCCGGGGCCCGGCCAATCATCTTGAAGAGTTGCGGCTGGAACTCTTCGACAAGGTGAATGGGTTGGGTATCGGCGCCCAGGGTTTGGGGGGGTTGACCACGGTATTGGACGTTAAGGTTAAGGACTATCCCACCCATGCGGCCAACAAACCGGTGGCGGTCATTCCCAACTGTTCCGCCACGCGGCATGTCCACTTTACCCTGGACGGTGCGGGCCCGGCGGAATTTAGTCCGCCGGACTTATCCGAATGGCCGGACATCGACTTTGAGCTGGGTGACGAAGTTAAGCGGGTCAATCTGGATACGCTGACTGCTGAGGAAATTCAATCCTGGAAAGCCGGAGATACCTTGCTGTTAAGTGGCAAAATGCTGACCGGCAGGGATGCGGCACACAAAAAGATTGCTGACCTTCTGGCTCAGGGGGAGCCCCTGCCGGTGGATTTCACCAACCGCATTATTTATTACGTAGGCCCGGTGGATCCGGTGCGGGAGGAGGTGGTTGGACCCGCCGGACCCACTACCGCCACCCGGATGGATAAGTTTACCCGCATGATGTTGGAACAAACGGGTTTGGCGGGCATGATCGGTAAGGCAGAACGTGGGCCGGAGGCCATTGCCGCCATACGCGACAACAAGGCGGCTTCGATGATTGCGGTGGGCGGGGCGGCCTATCTGGTGGCCAAGGCCATCACCAAGTCAACCCTGTTAGCCTTTCCGGAGTTAGGCATGGAGGCTATCTATGAATTTGAAGTTAACGACATGCCGGTGACGGTTGGGGTGGACGCCACCGGGGAATCTGTGCACATCGAAGGCCCAAAAATCTGGTCGGCCAGGATTGCGGAGAAAATTCCCGCGGTCCAAACTTAGGCGGCACGAGCGGAGGCCGTGATGCCATTTTCCGCACAGGAACAAGGTAAGGCGAGGGAAGGCAAACAAGGCAAGGCAAGCAAGGCAAGGCAAGGCAAGGCAAGGTAAGGCAAGCAAGATAAGGCAAGCGAGGTAAGGAATGAATCGACGACAATTTGTGTCCACAACGGCTCAAGGTTTGGCTGGTATGTTGGTGGTGGCGGGCTTGCCGCTGCGGGCGGAGGACGAGCCCGCCTTGATTTATCTGTCACCCATTAAATCTAACGGTGCCTTAAGCAAATGCCAGGCAGAGGTCTGGTATGTTCAGGATGGTGCCGATCAGGTGGTGGTGACCGGTGCCAATGCCTGGCGGGCACAGGCCATTACACAGGGCCTGTCCAGGACCCAGATCTGGGTGGGGGACGTGGGTCAGTGGCAAAGTTCGGGTGGGGCATACCTGAAACTGCCGTCACATTTTGCCAACGGCCAGGTCATTGCGGATGCCCTGGAACAGGCCCGGCTGCTGGAACTGTTTGGTGCCAAGTATGTGGCGGAATGGGATACCTGGGGGCCACGCTTCAAAAACGGCCTGTCCGGTGGCACCCGGATGATGCTGCGCTATACGCCGGCCTAACCCGGCAGGGCGTCGAGGTATTTTTCGGCGTCCAGGGCAGCCATGCAGCCAAATCCGGCGCTGGTAATGGCTTGCCGGTAGACATGATCGGCTACATCACCGGCGGCAAATACGCCGGGGACGCTGGTGGCGGTGGCATTCCCCTCGGTGCCGCTGACGATCTTGATATAGCCGTTGTGCATATCTAACTGGCCGGCAAATATGCCGGTATTGGGAGTGTGGCCAATGGCAATAAAAACCCCGGTCAGATCAAGGCTTTTTTCACCCCCTTCGTTAGGGGTCAGGCGCACGCCGGTAACCCCGCTGTCATCCCCCAACACCTCAGCCAGTTGGTGGTTCCACACCGGTTCAATATTCTCTTTGGCGTGTACCCGGTCCTGGAGGATTTTTTCCGCGCGCATCTCGTCACGGCGGTGCACCAGATATACTTTGTTGGTGATATTCGCCAGGTACAGAGCTTCTTCAGCAGCGGTATTGCCACCGCCAATGACCGCCACCTCCTGACCCCGGTAGAAGAAACCGTCGCAGGTGGCACATGCGCTGACACCGCGTCCCTTGAACTTTTCTTCTGATTCCAGGCCCAGGTATTTGGCGGAAGCACCGGTGGCGATAATCAGCGCATCACATGTGTAGTGAGCCTGGTCTCCCTCCAGGCGGAAGGGCTGTTCGGTAACGTGGGCGGTGTGAATGTGATCGTTGATGATTTCGGCATCAAAACGTTCAACATGTTCGGACATTTGTTGCATCAGCTCGGGGCCTTGCAGCTCCGCGTGCCCGCCCGGCCAGTTTTCCACCTCGGTGGTGGTGGTCAGTTGCCCACCCACTTCAATACCGGTAATCAGAGCAGGTTTAAGGTTGGCGCGCGCGGCATACAGGGCAGCGGTATAACCTGCCGGGCCTGAGCCCAGCACGATGAGTCGGTGATGAATGGTTTCGGTCATGTTTTATTCCGGATCTGGTCTGTTGTTGTATTGTGCTTGTTTGCCGGTTTATGAACTGCAAGGTTAATAACCGCGGCTTGCGCTGCTGAGCAAGGCGGCCATTTTATTCAGTTCTGGCGCGCTGACAACCACGGCACCAGCATGACAGGTTTTGACCGCCGGGAGGACTGGGGGTTTTAGTTCACTCGGCAATAAGGTTAGAGCTAAAAACTGGGTTCCTGGCTATTGCTGAATAACTCGTTAAGCTGGTTGTCGGGTGTTTGCAGCAGCTTGTCCACCCAACCATGAAAACGTTGCCCACCTTCTTCGTTCCGTCCAAACAGGACATGGTCCTTAAAGCCGGTTTGCAGCGCGGTTTGCTGCTTCAGGCCGGTGGCGTAGTCTTCGTCCCGCACTACCATCTCTAAAAACTCGAACTGGGCGTGGGCCTCCTTGGCCTGCTCTTCGTCGGGCTCGTTTTCCATCAGGTAATTCTGCACGGTAACGGACTCAGCGGGAGTTTTGCCGGGAAACAATTGGGACAACATGACGCTGCGACCACCGCCGTCAAAGGAGGCTATGGAGACGTGGGGAAATATGGTCCACACCCCTGACAGTAAGTGGGTGGTATTCCAGTCTTGTTCGTCCATCTCTTCATAAGCCACCAGGGAGGGGTCCGGAGAGGCGACCCGTTGATGGGGCCCCCAGGCGTAGTACATGGACTTGTGGGGGAAGTTTGGACCAAAACTGTTTTTGTGCAGAATGGGCAGATGATACAAGTCCAGATAACCGTCGTAGGCGATCTTCCAATTGGGTCCGGCAACGGCGCGTCTGGAGAACAGATGCCAGTCGGCGAAGTTGAAGTGCGCCAGCATGTCATCATAACCTGACAAAAACGTTTCGATGCTCAGGTCCGAGTCCGGATTGGGGATCACCCAGATCAGCCCGGCTCTTTCCAAAACCGGCAGCTTGCGCAGGCCGTAACAGCTCTTATCAATATCACCAAATTCCTTGTGGGAGAAAATACCCGTTAAGGCGCCCTGGTGGTTGTAAGTCCAGGCGTGGTAGGGGCAGGTAAACCGATGGGTATTGCCGTTCCCTTCGGGCATGATTTGCGCGCCCCGGTGGGCACACATATTCAGGAACGCCTGTACCGCTCCGGCCTGGTCCCGGCAGATCAGAATGGGCACACCACCGGCTTCACAGGCCCGGTAGTCTCCGGGGTTGGGCATTTCGCAAGTCAGTGCCAGCAGCAGCGGCATGCGCCGGAACACCTGGTCCATTTCCCGCTGCCAATGTTCGGGGTCGTAGTAATGACTGGCAGGCACTTTGAAGACCTCATCCGCCCCGGCCACGGTATTGGCTTTGACGTGGCTGATGTTGTGTTTGGCCATTTCAACTAACAGTTCGCGGCTCATGGTGGCTGCCTCGCTGTGGTTCGGGTTGATTCTAGCAAAGACACATGGTGTGAACATCCTGACTGAAGCATCGGATAGCGCGGATAACTGGTGGGCGACATAAGATTAAAAATCCGCATATACTCTGGGATTGAGTTTTTTGGGGATCTGTTATGGCTAGACTTAAATTTGGCGGTTTTATCGCACCGCACCATCCCATCGGGGAGCATCCCACCTTGCAATTGCAGCGTGATCTGGAGCTGGCGGAGCACCTGGATAAGCTGGGTTATGACGAATTCTGGTGTGGTGAGCACCATTCCACCGGGTGGGAGGTTATTGCCAGTCCCGAGATGTTTCTGGCCGCCGCCGGGGAGCGCACCCATCGCATCATGTTGGGCACCGGGGTGATTTCATTACCCTATCATCACCCTTTTAACGTGGCCCAGCGGCTGGTGCAGTTGGATCATATGACCCGGGGACGGGTCATTTTTGGTTCCGGCCCGGGGGCTTTGCCTTCGGATGCTTATACCCTGGGTATTGATCCCATGGTGCAGAGAGACCGCCAGGACGAAGCCATTGGCGTGATCCGCCGCTTGTTGGCTGGCGAAGAACGCTTCAGTTACGAAAGTGATTGGTTTCAACTCCACGACGCCCGTTTACAATTGTTGCCCCTGCAGGAAGATATGCCTTTTGCGGTGGCGTCGATGATCAGCCCATCGGGCATGACCCTGGCCGGAAAACATGGCACCGGTGTACTGTCCATTGGGTCGATGTCCTCAGCCGGGCTGCAAGCCTTGCCCACCCAGTGGGGGTTTGCTGAAGAATCCGGGGTCAAACACGGTCATACCGTCAGCCGGGACAACTGGCGGGTGGTCATGTCCTGGCATATTGCCGAAACCAAGGCTCAGGCCCAGGCGGAAGCAAAAGACGGACTGTTCCGGTGGCATAACGAATACACTGTTGGCACGCTGATGCGGCCCGGTGCGCAGTCCTACGCCAGTCCCGATGCCGCGGTTGCAGAGGCTGGTGTTGAGGGTGGGGGTGCGGTCATCGGCACGCCTGACGATTTAATTCAGGCCATTCGCGATATGCGGGAGCTGACCGGCGGCTTTGGGACGGTTATCGGCTTTGCCCATGATTGGGCGAACCGCGAGGCCACCTTGCGCAGTTGGGAGATGGTTGCGCGTTATGTGATCCCCGAGGTTAACGGCATGTTGGAGGGTTATCGGGAATCGCAGCGCCATGTTATTGAAAATCGCGAATCTTTTGACCGGGCCGGTGATGCCATAATGGCGAAGATCATGGAAAACGAAACAGCGGTTAAAGCCATGTCCGAAGCCTCCGAGGGACGTGCGGCCATGCCGGCGCATCATGCCCCGGACCTTTCCAAGGCCAACCCCCCGGCAAAGGACGACGAAGCTCAAAGCGGAGGATAGGGCAGGGTGTGGGTGTGAAAATACCGGTATGGTTGCTGGCGGGCCTGGCCTTGTGTGGCGGCTGTGACCAGAAAAACCCCCACCTGAATTCACAGGCTGCCACACCCCGGGATAAAGTCCAAAGCTATACTTCCCACACGGTGACGGTCACCCTCAATGAAGGGACCAACCTGGCCCTGGCGGCCCGGCCCGGCCATCCGCAACGGGTGCTTGCCCTGCAGGGTTCACTATTCTTAGTTCACCCGGACGGGCAAGTACAGCCCCTGACCTCCCCCTACTACGACGCCCGCGAACCCCAGCTTTCCCCGGATGGCCGCTTAACGGTATTTCAAGGTTACAGGAACGGTAACTGGGATATCTGGCAGGTGGATCATCAAGGCGGCGAACCCCAGGCCCTGACCCGGGATTTGTTTGACGACCGGGAACCCCAATATTCGGCAGATGGGCAACGGGTGGTGTTCAGTTCCGACCGGGGTGGCTCGTACGACATCTGGCAGCTGAATGTGGCCACCGGGGAACTGCTGCAACTGACCGAGTCTGAAGGTGACAGCTATTCCCCCAGTTTGTCCGCCGATGGCCGCCTGGCATTTGCCCAACAGTTGGCGGGGACCAGTCGGATTGTGGTGCAGGGTGCTGAGCCGCAGGTGGTGGCTGAGGAGGTAGGCACCCTATCCGGTGTGCAATGGTCCGCGGATATGCGTTACATCGCTTATCAGGTCCAGTATCCAAATGGCAGTCGGTTAAAGTTGCTTAACCTGTCCAACAAGCTGAGTAAGGTGATGTCCGCGGACACGGATGATGTTTTTCCCTTTCGGGCACAGTGGTTGGATGAGGATCAAATTGCCTATACCGTTAACGGCCGGGTACGGGACCAGCAGATCAGCACCGGAACTGCCGCAGACTGGCCTTTTGCCATCACCCTTGAGCTCGAACGCCACAACTACACCCGGCGCCAACGCAACTACGATCCGGATTTGTTTCATCCGGTGCTGGGCATAATCAATCCGCAGGTGAATTCTGACGGCACGCATATTTACTTTGGTGCCCTGGGTGATTTATGGCATTGGCAACCTGCGCAAAAAGTGCTGGAGCGTCTGACCGACGATCAATATGCGGATCACTCGCTGGCGCTGTCACCGGATAACACTCAGCTTGCCTTTGTCAGCGACCGGAACGGTAAACCGGGCCTGTATTTATTGGACATCGGTCAGGGGCGCGTTCGTCCGCTGGCGGTTGAAGCTAATCTGGTTTCGCTGCCGGCATGGTCCCCGGACGGTAAACAGTTGGCCTTTTTTGTTGATGTGCCGGGTAACCCCCTGGGGGGCCAGCTTGTGGTGATGGAATTAGCCACCGGTAGCGTAAAACCGGTGCTCAAGCCGATGCCTGCGCAACCCATTTCCTGGAGTCCGGACGGCAGGCGGGTTGCCGTTACCCGGCTTAAACCTTATTCCAGCCGTTACCGCGAAGGCGTGTACGCGCTGGTGATCGCCGATCTGGACAGTGGGGACACCCACGAGATTATTCCTCAACCGCATCAGTCCATTGTCTCTGCGGGGCTTACGCCGGACGGTGCAATGAGCTATGTCGTGGGCGGGCGGTTATGGCGGCTGGAACTGGATGCCAACTTTCGGCCCCTGGAGTCTGCCGGCACCCTGACCCGGGAGCTTACGGATATGCCGGCCTGGGACAGTACGGGTAGCTATGTGGTCTATCTTAACGGGGGACAGCTAAAACGGCTGGCCGTGAACACCGGTGTGGTTACCGATATTACTCCGCCGTTGACGTATCAACGCGATGCGCCCAGCGGAACCCATGTGATTCGCGCGGGCCGGGTTTTTGACGGCACCGACGAAGACTATATCGACAATGTTGATATCTGGGTGGTGGATAACAAAATCCAACAAATTGTTCCGGCGGCGGATGCGGTCCCCGTGGATGTGCGCTTTACCGATGCCAGCCGTTATGCCGTGGTGCCGGGTTTATTTGAGATGCACGCCCACATGGGGGAAGTAAGCGAGGTGCAGGGGCGGGTATGGCTCAGCTATGGCGTTACCACGGTGCGCGATCCGGGCGCAAATCCCTACGTGGCCAAGGCCCGGCAGGAAACCTGGGACAGCGCCGGCAGTGTGGGGCCACGCACACATATCACCGGCTATCTGGCGGATGGGAATCGGGTTTATTACTCCATTGCTGAAGGCATTGTTTCCGAAACCCATCTGATGGAGGCGTTGGCGCGCACTGCAGGATTGCGGCTGGACTTTATTAAAACCTATGTCAGGCTGCCGGATCACTGGCAACGGCAGGTCGTGGACTTTGCCCATGGCCGGGGGATGCCGGTCACGTCCCATGAGTTATACCCGGCGGTGGCCCACGGTGTGGATCATGTGGAACACATCGGCGGCACCAGCCGCCGGGGTTATCAACCCAAGGTCAGTCGTCTGGGATACGCCTATCAGGATGTGGTGGAACTGCTCACCGCGTCGGGGATGGGTATGACCGCCACAGCGGTTCTGCCGGGATTTGCGGTGGTGGTGGGGGAACAGCCGGACTGGTTTGATACTCCGCAGTTTGCGCACTTTTATGGCCCACCGGTGCGACGTCTGTACGATATGATGCTGCCGCGGATGAGGATGTCCGCTGGTGGTTTTACCCGGGCTAATGCCCGGTTGCTCAAAACCCTCACCCAGGATGGGGCGCTGCTGGTTACAGGCACCGATGCACCCTTTGTCCCCTATGGGGCCGGTTTACATGCTGAGCTGCGTCTGTTTGCCCGGGCCGGGATATCCCCGGCGGACGTCTTGCGCCAGGCCACCGTGGATTCTGCCCGGGCGGCGGGTGTCAGCCGGGAATTGGGGACCCTGGAACCGGGTAAGCTGGCTGACTTTGTTATTCTTGATGGTGATCCCCTTGCGGATATTGCAGACTTGGATAATGTGGTGGCCACTGTGAAGAACGGCCGGTATTACAGCCTGGCGGAACTGCTTAATCCGGCGCAAGACGAAGCCGCAATAAGGGCGGCCGCGCTGCCCGGCGGGGTGACCCAACCATTTTACTTACACGCACATGCCAGCAATTGCTACGGCTTACATTAGATATTGGCAGAATTTCGGAATTTCGGAATTTCAGAGTTTCAGAATTAGGAGATAGGAGAAGGGTATGCCCAGTCAGCAACATGAAGAATTAGTCGCCATGATCAGCGCCGCACCCCCGGCTGCGGGTACGCTGGAAGAATCCCGGGCCAATTTTGACGCCATGTTGGGGGCCACGCCCATTCCCGACGATGTGACCATTGAAGAAATCACCGTTGGGGCTGTTAACGCGGATTGGGTCAGCGTGCCGGAAAGCACTGCGCGGCGGGTGGTATTGTATCTGCACGGGGGTGGCTATGTGATTGGCAGTAACTTAGGTTACCGGGAATTCGCCGGGCGGCTGGCCCGGGCCTGTCACGCCCGGGTGCTGGTGTTAAATTATCGCCTGGCGCCGGAAAACCCCTTTCCGGCCGCGGTGGAAGACGCCACGGCGGCTTATCGCCATTTGCTGAGTGAAGGTATTGAAGCGGCCAACATCATGATTGCCGGTGATTCCGCCGGGGGTGGATTGACGCTGGCGACACTGGTTGCGCTGCGTGACGCCGGCGACCCCCTGCCTGCTTGCGCCACCTGTTTTTCTCCCTGGGTTGATCTGGAAGCCACCGGCGACTCTGCAGAACCCGGCGCGGTTGACGACCCCATGGTTACCGTTGAGGGGTTGCGGGAAATGGGTCAACAATATGCCGCGGGTAAACTCCGTGATCCTCTGGTATCCCCTCTACATGCCAACCTGGCCGGGCTGCCGCCGCTAAAGGTATTTGTAGGCACCCGGGAAATTTTACTATCCGACGCCACCCGGATTGTCGACAACGCCCAAGCCGCCGGGGTCGACGCCAACCTGACCGTCGGCGACGGCTTGATCCACGTATGGCAGATATTCCCCATGCCCGAAGCTGCACAATCCCTGGAAGAAGTCAGTACCTTCATCACCCACCACATCTCCTAACCGCTAACGTTGGGGTCAGACCCCAGCGTTTGCGGTTACGAATTCGGTTACGCTGGGGTCTGACCCCAACGTTAGCGGTTAGAGCACATCTGCTGCGGCCAGGTCTTCAATTTCCCGGGTTGAGTAACCGAGTTCCGCCAAAATCTCTTCGTTGTGTTCACCCAGGCCGGGGGGGTTGCGCTGCACTACCGGTGGTGCCGGGTCGGCGGTAAAACCCACGCTTACCACCTGGGTGGTGGCCGGTTGTGTTGGATGTGGAATTTCGGCAAAACTCAGGCGGTGGTTGTTCTGCTCATCTGCGGCAGCTCCGGCGAGATCTCTGATGGGTGCTGCGGGAACCCCGGCAGCAGCCAGTTCCGCCAGCCAGTGTTCTGTGGTTTGACCGGCAAAAATGGGTTCCAGGACGGCATTAAATTCTGCGGTTGCTTTAACTCTGTCAACGGGGGTGTTGTGGGTGGTGTACAGTTCGCCATGGCCAACTAATTTCATCAGTGCTTCCACCTGGGTTTCGCGCAGGGCAACTACTTGGATGTAGCCGTCGCGGGTGGCAAATACATTGGCGGTGGGTTGTTTGGTGGGCGAGCGATTCCCCATCAGTTCCGGGAGGGTGCCGGCCACCAGGTAGTTGCTCATTTGCGCGGCTTGCATGACCATGGCGGTGTCCATCATGGCTATGTCCAGACGCTGCCCCTCACCGGTCAGATGTCGCCGGAATAAGGCAGCGGTGATGGCAAATGCGGCGTTTAAGGCGGTACTCATGTCCACGGAAAAATAACCCGTGCGCACAGGTCCGGATTCGGGGTGTCCACTCACCGACATCATCCCCGACGCGGCTTGTATGGCGCCGTCAAAGGCAGGCAGACCGGACTTTGGTCCGTTCTGGCCGTAGCCGGAAATGGATGCATAAACAATATCCGGCTTTTGCGCACGCAAATCATCATAACCAAATCCCAGACGCGCAATTGTGCCGGGTTTGAAGTTTTCAACCACCACATCACAAGTTTGCAGCAGCTTAAATACAATCTCCCGGGCCTTGGTCTGCTTAAGATCCAAGGACAAACTCCGTTTGCCCAGGTTGCAGGTCAGAAACGACGGAGCAAAGCCGTCAGTCCCCGGGGACATCAGGCCACGCGTGATGTCGCCCACCTTGGGCTGCTCTATTTTGATGACATCCGCGCCTAACTGCGCCAGCTGCTGGGTGGCAAAGGGCCCAGCCAACACCTGGGTGAAGTCGAGAACGCGTATGCCGGAAAGGGCAAGTTTGTCGGTCACAGCTTGTCTCACAGGTTTTTGTTATCGGGGTTTCAGTTCAAAAATCCAGAGGTTATTGCTGGTGACCTCAGCCCGGGCAGCATCGTCGATAGGCACTCCACCCAGGTATTTTCGAGACAGTTCAGAAAGTACCGTGTCCATGTCCGGGTCTTGTTTAACACGGTGCAACTCCACGTTGATTAACCGGTTGTCCACACGCAGAATCGCACGCCCGTCTTCCTCAGCCTGCATGGGCCAGTGTTTCCAGATTTTGCCAAAGGTAGTATTCATGTACCCGCTGGGGATAAAAACACGATTGTTGTGCTCCGCAATCCAGGTTGTTCTGGAGCGCGGCGGGTCAACAAGCTGAAACTCAACCGTCACGTAGTCTTTTAAAAAGGACCAATCCTCCGGCGCGGCGCTGTGTTCACCGCTTGTGAACGGTCCTCCTGCCAGGACTTCTGTGGGGCCGTCGGTAAACCGGGAACCGAATAGCACCAGGCCAATGACCACAACAATGGCGCCCACCAGGTAACCAAGTATCTTAAGTAGTTTCATGTCCGTCACTCCAATGGCATTTTGTTATTTGCGTAGATGGTTACCCGAAAACTTGCGCTTGTCGACCCCTGTAAGCATACCCGATAATGGAGGCATGAATGCTGTTGCGCTTCCGCCACCCCTCCAGGCCATTGCCCACTTGGCGCCTCAAGTTGCTGCCGAGGCGGATCATATTGAACAGCAGCGGAGTTTGCCCGGCCCGCTGGTCGACCAACTGAAATCCTTGGGGGCTTTTCGCGCGCTGCTGCCCAGCGCGGTGGGTGGCTTACAAAGTCCATTTGAAGACTACATTCAGCTCATTCAACAACTGGCCCAGGTCGACGCCAGTACCGCCTGGTGTATTAATCAAGGTGCGGTAGTGGCGTTGACTACTTTGTGGCTGCAACCGGCCATGCTGGAAGAGATGTGGCAGCCGGATACGGTGATTGCCAACGGACCACCCTTTGCCGGGGAAATCCGTCCCAAGGGAGAGGATTTTCATGTACAGGGCCACTGGGGCTTCAGCAGTGGTTGCCAGCATGCCACGTGGATGATGGGCGCGGCGCGGTACAGCGAAGGGGGCTGGCGGGTGGTATTTTGCCGGCCGGACGAGGTGACCTTTGTCGACAATTGGCAGGTGCCGGGACTACGCGGCACGGGTAGTTTTGAATTTTCCATACATTCCCTGGTGGTGCCCAGCCGGCAGGTAGCGGATGTGGGCCAGCCGCCCACGATCAGCTTGGATATGACCTGGATTCCCACGGGTTTGCTGTTTGCCTGCAGTTTTGCCAGCCTTGCCCTGGGTGTTGCCGCCGGTGCACTTGCGGATGTGTTGGACATTGCCGCCGGCAAGAAACCCCGGTATGCATCGGTGCACCTGCGGGATGATCCGGACGCTCAGCGGCTGCTTGGCAAGGCTCAGGCCCATTGGCAAAGCGCTCGCGTCTATCTACATACAACCGTACAAGAGGTCCTGAAGCAGGTGCGCAAAAATGAGTGTATAACAGACGACGAACGCGCCAAATTACGCCTGGCCGGCACACATGTCATTCGCCAAAGTGCCCAGGTGATGGACTTTGTCTACCAGGTTGCAGGCTCCACGGCTATTTATCAGGACCAAATTCTGCAGCGCCGTTTTCAGGATATGCGCGTCATCACGCAACATGTACAGGCCAGAGAGGCGTTTTACAGTATGTTGGGCCGGTACGCTATTTCCGGCAAGTATGAATACGGTCCTTTGACTTAGCAGCCGGCGCGTAACGCAAAAGGGAGTTGTTGTGAATATTCGCGAAGATCTTAATCAAACGGTTTTTGTTGACGGCAGCACCCTGTCCTGGGTGCCTTCCCCCCTGCCCGGTGTCGAAAGAGTCATGTTAGACCGGGTGGGAGACGAAGTGGCGGTGGCCACCAGCCTGGTACGATATGCGCCCGAGGCAAAATTTGATGCCCACGGTCACGCCCTGGGGGAGGAGTTTGTGGTGCTGGAGGGGGTGTTTTCCGACGAGCACGGGGACTACGGACCGGGTACCTATGTACGCAATCCACCAGGCACTGCCCACACACCCCACAGCAATCCCGGTTGTGTGATATTTGTCAAACTGCGGCAGTTTGCGGACGACGATCTGGAACAGATGTCGGTGCAAATTCCCTTGCAGGCCACGGACCGCAGTTCCGGTGAAGCTGTTTTATACCACTTCGGGGACGAAGTAGTCAGCCGGGTACACGTACCGGGGGGCGAACGTTTTGCCTTTCCGTCGTCGTACTATGTTCGCGAATTGCTGATCATCAGCGGTGAGCTGACCTGGCAACAGGAAGCCACCCGCACCCTGGGTCCGTGGAGCTGGATTCGCATGGCGCCGGGACAACCGCTACGGATCAACGCCAATACTCCCTGCGTGTTGTTCAGCAAGACACGCCCGGTATACCGGCAGGCAGATTGAGCAACGGGGTTGCACTGATCACCGGAGCTTCCGCCGGGTTGGGGACAGCGTTTGCCCAGGCGCTGGCCGAGCGCGGCCGGGCTCTGGTGCTGGTGGCACGGCGTCAGGAGCGGCTGGATGAACTTGCCCGGCAGTTGCGTAATGTCCATGGGGTGGATGTGACGGTGATTACCGCGGATCTGAGCAGTCCAGAAGCGCCGGTGCACATTGTGGACAGCTTAAACCGGGCGGAGCTGGAAGTAGACATTTTGGTCAACAATGCCGGTGCCGGCGGCCCCGACTTGCTGAACGACCGGCATTGGCCCACCCATGTGGCGTATCTGCAACTGATGATGTTGAGTACTACGCATTTGTGTCATTTATTGATTCCGGGCATGCAGGCAAGGGGCCATGGGCGGGTGATCAACGTTGCCTCCGTTGCCGGCCGTTTTGCCCTGGCGGGAGATGGTCACTATGGCCCCAGCAAAGCCTATGTGGTGGCGTTGTCCGAAGCTTTGGCCGCCACGGTTAAACCCCATGGGGTACACGTATGTGCCCTGTGTCCGGGATTTACCCACACGGAATTCCACACCCAAGGCAACTTGCGCAAGCTGAAGGCCGGTGTGCCGGCGTTTTTGTGGTACAGCCCGGCGCAGGTGGTTAGCGATGCGCTGGCGGCGGTGGAAAAGGGGCGGGATATCTGCATCAGCGGACGTCTTTATCGATGGCTGGATCCGTGGTTGCAGGGCCCATTGCGCCGCCGATTGCTTAAATGGCTGCTGCTGCGCTTGCCTGACAGAGACTGACCAAAGCGTGACGCGGATTGCCGACGTTAAACCCGGGGTTGAACTATAGTGGAAAGGCAATGCTTAAATGGAACCCCGGCATGAGAGATTTTGCACCCAAATGTGTCAATAAATTGGCTTTAATGCGTGGATTCCGGCAACTGGTTCTGCCGTTGGTGGTATTTACGTGTGTGGGATTGCCGGGTATGGCCCAGGCCGGGTGTGCAGAGCAGCTTCTGATAGTCCGCGGACAGATCGAGGACTTGTACGCAGAGGCAGGCGCACGCTTGAGCGAAGGGCAACAAGTGCGGCTGATGGAAGTATTGGTGTCGTTGTGTAACGCCCGTGAACCCGGCGAATCCGTAACAGTGGTAGATGATGGTGATACCCGGCGCAAGGCCTTTTCCACCCAGGGTTTAAATCCCCAGCGCACCCAACATTCGGAACAGCAGGTTGCCCCCATTATTGGGGTGGAAGTGGAACGGTACTAGCTTGAGTTTGGCTTCAAGACAGCGGCAACTATTTTCGTATGCCCAGATTTCGTATGCTCAGACAGAAGAAAACCTTGCGCCCGAAGGATAGCAAGGTCTCCTCTCTTTGGGTGCCTGCTGCCGGGGAGCTACCCCGACCAGGCAGCACAAGGCTACAAGGTCGGTTTAGTCACCCGGCGATGCTAATGCACCGCTGGTAGTTTTGTCGTTGCTAAACGTCTTTAGCTGACGCCACTGCCGTGACTCAAAGTCGTTATTTTCCGACGCCTGGCTACGTCGCCCTTGTTGGTGTCCGGCACCTTCAAGGCTTGCGGAACTCATCTTTAGCGTTGGCACATGTACCCATCACTATGTCCGGTGTCCCTTGAGCTGTGAGGTCACACAACCCTGGTCTTGACTAGAGACCCCGGCCCGACAAGTCGTTTTGCCGCTTTCGTCCGGCTTCCTCGTTCCCTTGCGGGAGGTTTGGCTGCCTTTCGTTGGCTGCAACCTTCGTTGCCTGACCTTGGAAATTACTTTACTCCGCTGGCGCGCAAAGGCCAGTGAAACAGCAGCATGTTACGGTGGATAGCCTGGGGATAACTAGTGGGATAAGTGAATTTTAAAGTGGATAACCTTGCGTTGAATCAAGAAATTGCTGAGCCGCGCCGGGGGAAGTGGGGCTAAGTTACTGATGTTTAAGCCAGTGTTTGACTATGAATTTTATTCATAAAGGCGAATTTTCCAGCCTGGCCGAGGGTGTTAATTCTGCCGGATGGAATACAGGGAGGTGGTGCCGCTGGTCTGATTGGTCATCACCAGGTAAGGAAACTGATTACCCGGGGCCTCGCTGCGCGGAATAAACAGAACGTTTTCGGGCCCCAGGTCACCGGCGGTGCCTTCCCGGGGCTCACCCTGAAAATTGCGGTTATTGTTGTAGGCCACAAACCTGGGCGCGGTGGGGTTGGTGATGTTGTAAATCATGACACCCCCCATGCGCTTCAGGCTGATAAAGGCATAGGTTTGTTTGTTGATCCGGCCAACGGCCAGACCTTTGGGCTCTGCGCCGCGAGAGATACTCTGGCTGTCAAAATCTGTGTTGGTCGTATTGCCGGTATAAAAGTGATGGGGATAGTCCCGGGCAATGATGTGGGCAAAGTCTGCGCCGCTGTCATAGACCAGGGTGCCTTCAGCATCCCAGATACTGAACGAGCGGCCCCCGGACGCCTGTAGTCGATCGATGTCACCATCGTTATCCAGGTCTCCGGAGGCGGTCGAAATTTCCAGCTCGCCCAAGGCGGCAGGTTGTTTCAGGGCTTCAACCAGGGCAGGGGGGTAGGCCTGCTCGTCCAGATGGAAGGTGCTGCCTGCTTCCGCAACCCGGGCAATTTCGTTGTAGCCAGTGTAGTCCCTGGCCTCACCCTCATTGGCGCTGACCACGTAGGTTTGTTCTCCGGCGGTATAGGCAGCGATGGCATGGGGCTGATACATCAGATCTACCGGCCAGGTGCGGATATTGATGCCGCCGTCCTGGCGGGAGGCATCGATGGGGC
>JANQMF010000165.1 GCA_028280225.1 Pseudomonadales bacterium
GCCTATCACGGTTTAAAATTCCACGAAACCTTCGGTACCTTTGCCTTCCTGATGAAACTGCGTGCAGAGACCTTGAGGGATCTGGGCGGCTGTATGAGCCCCTTTAACGCGTTTTTGATTGCCCAGGGCATAGAAACGCTGCCCCTGCGCATGCGCCAGCATGTCAGCAACGCCGCACACCTGGCCGCATTTCTGGACAATGCACCCGGGGTTACCGCTGTCCACTACGCCGGCTTGCCGGCACATCCGGACAACAAGCTGGTCAACAAATACCTGCCCGACGGCCCCGGTGCGGTTTTCTGTTTTGACCTGGCCGGCGGCCGGCAAGCCGGTATTAACTTTATTGAACGTCTGTCACTATTCAGTCACCTGGCCAACGTTGGAGATGCAAAAAGCCTGGTCATTCATCCCGCCACCACAACCCATCGTCAGTTGAACGATGCGGAACTGGCAGCCGCGGGCATTGGTCCCGGGACCATCCGCATTTCCGTAGGTATCGAAGACGTTGACGATCTCACGGCTGATATTGACCACGCCCTGTCCGCATTGTCCTGCTGACTTAACCGCAAGCGAATAACATGAGTATACAAGCATCACCCCCGGTCAAACCCGAATGGCAAAATCCCACCCGTATCCGGGCTGCCTTACAGTGTAAACGAATCGCCATTGTTGGCCTGTCCGCCAACGAATTGCGCGCCAGCAACTTTGTTGGCTATTACCTGAAGCGTCACGGTTATCAGCTAATCCCGGTCAACCCACGAGAGCAGGAGATATTCGGCCTACCCTGTTATCCCAGCCTGGCCGACATCCCCCATCCGGTAGATGTGGTAAACGTATTCAGAGACGCCAGCGCAGTGCCGGATATAGCTGCGGCAGCGGTGAGGATCAAGGCCGGGTACCTGTGGCTGCAATTTGGCATCATCAGCCCGGAAGGGATAAAGATCGCGGAAGACGGTGGCCTGACGTGTATTGTCGATAAGTGTATAAAAATTGAACACGCCCGTTACCTGGGCCGAATGCACTTTCTGGGATTTAACACCGGAGAAATCAGTGCGCGGCGTCTGCAGAACTAGCGCCCACTTTCTTTTTTCACCGCCGCACAAAAGGCCAACACCGCTTCTTTCAGATCCTTGCGCCGGGCGTCCCCGGTGCTTTCGCTGAAACAAAAACTCACCCGCAACTGGTCAAGGCCGGCGTTGGGATTACGCACCCGGGCATCAGCCGGATAAAAGTCATACATGGGCACCACAACCACCCCATATTCCGCCACCAGGCGCTGAATAAAATTATCGTCCGTTTTGGCTGTACCGCGCAAAAAGGTGAAAACGGAAAAGAAACCCGCCTGAGGGATTGTCCAACTGAAACAGTCTTTATGGTCACCCAGTTCTTCTTCCAGGGTATCGAGCAAAATTTGACGATTCTCCCGGTAGACCAGCAGCTTCTGTTCCGCCAGGGGCCACATACCCTCACGCAACACAAAGTTGCCGGTGTCATCCTGGTCATGCAGCAAGGCTTCAAACCCCCGCAGCGCCTGGGGGTTTTGAAAGAGCACATCCGAACTGGCCTCGGTCATGGCCAACTGCGTCAGCGGCACCACTTCACCACCGTTGATGGTTAAGGATGCTTCACTGTACAGAAAGCCAATCCGTGGTCCCGGAAAGCCAATTTTTGAGCCGGTAAACAAATGCACCGTCTGCTCCGGCGCCATGGCAAAAAAAGGCTGCGCCCGGTCTGCTGCCTGTGCATAGTTGATATACAGGTAAGGCGCGTCTTCAACAATCAAAAGCCCTTCTTCCCGGGCGACCGCAAGCAACTGCTCCCGGCGTTTCTGGGAAAAAGAGAACCCCGCCGGATTGTGGCCGTCGGGGACGGTGTAGTAGAACGGCACAAAGTAACCGTCTGCCCGGGCCTGGTGAATCCGGGTGCGAAACTGTGCCGGAATTGCCCCCTCTTCATCCATGTCCACGCTATATATTCTGGCATGCTGACACAGCCCAACCCGGGCGGTAAACCCGGCGTAGGTCGGTGCATCGGACAGATAAGCCACCGGCGCCCCCGGGCGTTCAAACAGTGAACAAATAAGATTAATGCCCCCGCTTGCACCAACCGTGGGGATAAGCTGCTCCGGATCGATATCAACCCCCCAATCCGCGCCATAAACCTTTGCAAAAGCATCACGGCTGGTTTTTGGCCCAAGAGTGTCGGTATAGGAATAGGTTTCCCGCAGAATTTCCGGAACTGCGTTTGGATCGTTAAGACCCTCGCTGTTAATCACAAAGTTGATGTAGGCCTGTTGGTGTTGCAAAAAGCCACGCGGATCCGTCACTTCAGGATGTGGATAACCCGCGCCCAGGTGATGAATCTTCAAGCCGTTCTTTTGCGCAAGATCGCGTAGTCCCGGCAGGGATGCTGCCATTTTCCGGGTTACCGACACCGGCTGCAGCTTGATTTTAGGGGCGTCTAAATTTGCCACGTTATTTGACCCTTGCTTTTATCCGTCTTCTTATTTGTCCAGCTGTTCATCTTTTCTGCCCGGTTGTCCGTCTTGTTGTTTCGTCTTTGCTATGTGTTGGTCCCGCACCGTGCGTCAACACCCTGTGTTTAAAGAAGGCGGACTGTAGGCGCTAACCCGGCGGCTGTCTATCCAACCTTTCAAACTCACCGGCAACTTTGCTTTCGGGTTTGTGCGCCAGCTTAGCGCTGTTTACGTTTGGCGGCGGCTTCGCGGACCTTTTTGTTGAATTCCCGGGCTCTGGCGTGGCGCTGGGCAATGGTCTCGGTGTTATACAGGCTCTCGCGCTGCAGCTTGAAAAAACTCTCCAAACGGCGTTCATCCAGATCACCGTTATCAATCGCCTTGGCCACCTCACAGCCGGGTTCACCCTGGTGGGCGCAGTCCGAAAAACGGCAGTATGCCGCCAATTCTTCAATATCCGCGAATACCTCACTGACCCCCGCATCCGCCTCGGCAATTTGAAATTCCCGCATGCCCGGACTGTCTAAAATAATTGCCCCCTGGGGCAGTACATGCATCGACCGGTGGGTCGTGGTATGCCGCCCCTTATCATCGTCCTCACGTGCCGCCCGGGTTTGTTGGACCTGATCACCCATCAGCGTATTCACCAGGGTGGACTTACCCACCCCGGAAGAACCCAACAGGGCAATGGACTGGCCCAGACCGCACCACGGCACCAACCCCCCCAGGCTTTCAAACTGCAACGTATTTACCGCTTCCACTGGTATTTCCGAGCCCAGCGCCCGCACGGCGTCAACAAATGGATCAACGTTGTCACATAGATCCGCCTTGGTCAGGACCACCACCGGCTGAATCTGATCCCCAAGGACCACACTCAAATAACGCTCCAGGCGGGCGGCACTGAAGTCAGCGTTACATGAGGTAACCAGAAAGGCAATGTCGATGTTTGCGGCAATCATCTGCACCTCACCGCCACCACCCGGACTCAGCCGCTTTATACTGCTGGTTCGTTCCAGCACATGTTCCAATGCACCGGTCTTGGCATCCATCAGTACCCAGTCACCCACCGTGGGCCGATCTTCCACATCCTGGACAAACCACCTTCCACCCAGGGGCACATCCACCACCTGGTCCGCTACCGGCGCCACGGATAACCCGGTACGCTGCACCGCAATAACCCGCACGGGAATCAGCGACGGGTCATACTGCAGCAACTGTTGCTGGAAAACAGGCTTCCACCCAAGCTGCTGCAAATCCAATGTCACTAGAAGTCCCAGCCGGGGTGCGGTGGTGCCCCCGCCAGGGCCTGATCCAAATCGGCCAATAAGGCGGCCGGGGCCTTGAGGTTATCGGTAATCGCAAGACTGCTGGCCGGCATCACGGACCACAACAGTCTGGACAATGCATTGACGCTGCATTCCAGCACCGGCAGGTCCGCCTTGCTCCCCGGTTCAACCCGGCTTTGCTCAGCCAAATGAACCACATAACGGCCACCAATCCCGCGCCACTTATGCCCGGTGTCCAGCAAAGCTTCAACCGGGTCATTCAAGACGAGTTGAAAACTCACCGCCTTGACGGGTGTCAGTGCCCGGATACACGCGGCAAGGTCCAGAATTCTGAACTGCCACCAGGCAAAACTTTCATGTTCAGCAGCATGTTTGCCATCTTCCGCCAGCGCCATGTTCCGGAACGGGCGGTGCAGGAGATTCTGCAACTGAATCTCCGGGGGCTCCATGATTTTCAGCGAGTAAACCTGATCCGCCAGCGACCTTAACAACGCCAACAATTCCATCAACTGTTGCGGATTTTGATAAGCCATCCAGCGAACCTTGTAAGGCCCATGTTCCCCGGAAACCGTCAACCACACAAAGTGTGTGAGTTGTTCACCATGGTAATAGCCCAGCCCAAATCCATTTTCTTCAAAACCCAGTTCCGCCTGTACTAATACCGGTGGATACAGGCATACGGAACCATTAACCTTTTGCCGATTGAGCATGGCGGCATGCATTGCCGGGTAGTCTTCCCGGCTCAAACGGGCCGGGGTGGGCGCATCTTTGTCCACCATCAACGTACCCGGATCCAGGGTAAAACTGTGATCGTAGGCGCCGGTGCCAAATCCGACCTTATCGTAAAACCCCTGATCAAACATACCCAGCGCAGCAACCGCCGCGCCCTGTTGCGCACCATACGCAAGCTGTTGGGCGGTGAGGCGCTGGGCAAAGGCGTGACCTCTTGCGATGCGCGATGTGGTCACCGCGGTTACCGCCCACAGCGGCAGTTCCACCTGATGCAGATATATCCCGCCTTCGGTGCAATGCACCGCGCACTCGGGCTCGTCATTCAGCGTGCCGACCAGAGTGTGCCCACAGGCAAAAAAGTGATCCAGTTGTTTGCTGGTTTCCGCATCCACCCAGCCTACCTCCAGCCAAATCCGTTTTACCGCGGCAAGGTCTTGAGCAAATTCAAATTCTCGAACTGTTGGATTTAATGAGGTCATAAGACTCGGGTGTACGCCTGGTTGACTATATCTTGTCCAGAATACAACAATTCTAACAATTCCGGACAGAGACTAACTACCCCGTTAACTGTACCACCGGTTGCGTGTCATGTGCAGCATTTGAAAGAGGCAGGATCACCCTGACCTCGGTGCCTTCCCGGGGGGTGCTGTCGATTTCCAGGTCACCCCCTAACTGTTTGCTGAACCCGTAAACCATACTCAAGCCCAGCCCATTCCCCTGCTCCGGCTTGGTGGTATAAAAGGGCTCAATGGCTCTGGCCAGTTGTTCCTTGGACATGCCCCGCCCCTGATCCCGCACCGAAATAACCGCCCACTTATCATCACGCATGCTCAAACCCACCACCAGATGACCATGGTTGTCCTGCGCATCCCGGGCATTAAGCGCAAGATTGAGCAACGCTGTGGTCAACTGTGAACTATCCAGAAGGACATCCAGTTGCGGGCAGTCAGCAGCTTCCAGGCGAATGTCCACCATGCCCCCCAGGGTACGGCTAATAAGCGGCATGCGTTCTTCAAGAAAGTTATTTAAGTTAACGGTTTCAAGCTGCAACGGCTGCTTGCGGGCATAGGCCATCAACGCCCGGGTGATGTCCGCCCCGGAAGCTGCCGCGGTGATGATGTGGTCCAGCAGATCTTTATAGTGCTCTTCATCTTTCAGGTATTCCTGCAACAGCTCAGCAGCACCAATCACAACGGTCAGCAGGTTGTTAAAGTCGTGGGCAACCCCGCCGGTGAGTTGTCCAAGCACCCGCAGCTTTTCCGCCTCGGCAAGCTGGCGCTCTAATTTGATCCGGGCACTTTCGGCAATATTCGCCTGCTCAATTTGCTGTTCCAGTTCCGCTGTACGTTCCGCAACCAGGCTTTCCAATTGCTCCGCCTGTTTGGCCTGTTCCTTGGTCCGTTGAATTTGCGTCTGGCGGGAAATGAACAGATAGCCGATAAACCCCACAGCCAGCACCAGCATAATAAAGCCATTGCGTAATATGGCTTCCTGGCGCGCCTTATTTAATGCCCGTGCCGTTTCTTCCAGTTCAAAGTCCGCCCGTAACAGGGCCAGCTCCGCCTGCACAATTTGCCGCTGAAACTCCAAAGCCAGGGCTTCTGCCTCCTTGTGGGCCTGCAGACTGGCATAGTACTGACCTTCAGCTTCTTCCAGTTCCGCCAGTAAACGCAGCGACGTTAACAGCATGGCCTGAGAATTCTCCTGGCGCAATTGTGCGCTGACTTGTTCCAACTGGACCCGGGCCAGACTGGAATTTCCGGACAGAAACAAAGCCCTGGCGTAGCCCGTCTTCAACCGCCGTTGCTCAAAGGTATTGGGTTCACCCTCGGCAATGGCCATGCCCTGCTCATAAATTTTCAGCGCCGGTCCGTACTCGCGCAACGCCAGGTAAGCCTCCCCCATCACCGCATGGGCAAAGGCGATGTACCCCTTGTTGGCCTGCAACTCAGGCCGGGTGATGGCCCGGGACAGGTTTTCCAGGGCTGCCGCGGGATTGTCCAGGGCAATGTCCGCAATGCCGGTGTAGACAATGGCCGTGAGTTCCTGGCCATGGCGCTGATGTTGCCGGCTCCAGGCCAGGGTAGCGGCATAGTAGTCTTTAGCCAGATCAAATTGGCCAAGGTCCGCATAACTTAAGCCCACGTTAAAGCTGAGCCGGCGATAGAGCTCCTCGTCCAGGACGTTATTTGCCGCATTATCTTCGTTCAACAGGGTCAGGGCTTTGGAGAAGTGGTTTAAGCTTTCTTCGTACAACCCTTGGGCACGCAGAATCAGGCCCATGCTGTTGTACTGGCCGGCCCTGACCGTGGCCAGCTGGGTCTTGTCCGCATAATCCGTGGCCTGGTGGGCTGCGCCGAACGCTTCGGTGAGGCGGCCGGTCTGATAAAACATCACAGCTTGCGCGCCGTAAGCGGACGCCAATACCCAGGGGTCGCCGCTGGCATGGGCCTTGGTCACACTGGACTGACAAACCACTTCCGCATGTTCGATCCCGGCCACCAGGGTGTAGTTCTGGCACCAGACGGAATCAACAAAGGCATGCCCGGCAAGATCATCCGCGGCCAGCAATTGACTGGCCTGGGTGAGGTGCTGATTGGCCAGGGCCGGATCCCGTTCCAGCACAATACGTCCCAACAGGGCATGGGCACGCCCCTGCTCAGGCTCCGGCAACTGGGGCAGCCGGGCGCGCAGACCTTTCTCACCCATCAATTCATAGTCGGCAAAGGTGGCCGCAAAGGCACTGGCAGAACCACCCCCCAATAGACAAAGGAGGATGGGCGTCAGAACATGAAGCGATTGTCTTCTCAGCACAGGACGATGATGACCGGCCTAGGTGGAACCCGCACTGTACCTAAGATAACCCCCGGGCGGAAGCAGCGCAGGTTTGTACCCTGTGATTAGCTCACCGGCAGTACCGGACGCCGGGTCGGAAACTGCCTGCGCCTTTTAACCATATCCACCACTGCCTGCTTGTTATTGTACTCAGACAACCACTCCAATTGCATGCGGGTGACGTTCATCAGATCAAATTCTTTGTTTTTGTTCCGCTCCAGCGCCTCCTCCGGGGTGATCCAAATACTGTCGACCGTCTCTTTCTCGTCATGCCTGCCCCGTTGGCTCTCGGGTGCCGCCGCAATAAAAAAACGGGTGTCAAAACGCCTGGGCCTGCCCAGCGGAGTGACAAACCTGTTGTAAAAATGCACATGATCCACCGCTAATTTTAATTGTTCGCGCTGGCAAATATCCAACAAGCTGACCTCACCCTGGTGCAGGGGCTTACGGTAACTTTCAAAGTGCTCCTGGGTGGCGGCCTGCTCAAAGGAAATCATGTCTCCATCCTTGTAGGCCAACAACAGTCCAGCCTCCTCAAAGGTTTCACGGATTGCGGCAATCCAGAAGCCCCGCCACTCGTCACCCAGAGCATTCACCTGGGACTGCTGCTCCTCGGTGGGTCCGTGGCGGAAAGCGTCATATTTGTGCAGGTGATCATCACCGTCCACCCGGCCGCCGGGAAATACATACATACCCGAAGCAAAACTCGCCCTGGCGGTACGCTTGAGCATAAAAATCTCATAACTGCTGGCGGCTTCGCGAACCACAATAATTGTGGCTGCGGGTCTAATCGGTTGTACGGGGTCCGGCACGCTGGCTTCCTTTGAAAAACTGGGAAGTTGTAAGTTTAACAGTATTGTAGCCCTGGGGTGGCGCCGGCAGACCTCGTTAGTTACTGTAGCGCCTGGGAGGATTAAGGCTTATGCATAACAATAACAAGCAAGCCAGTGAATATTGGCGGGCCAATGTCAAACTCATGTTGCTGCTGCTGAGCATCTGGTTTGTGGTCTCTTTCGGATTTGGCATCTTACTTGTGGACTGGCTGAACCAGTTCCAGTTTTTTGGCTTCAAGTTTGGTTTCTGGTGGGCGCAACAGGGATCTATTTATGTTTTTGTGATCCTGATTTTTGTGTACACCGTCCGCATGCGCAGGATTGACAAAAAGTTTGGGGTCTCCGACGAGGACGATGCCTAGTGGACGCTCAGACCCTAACGTATCTTTTTGTATTCCTTACCTTTGGGCTATATATAGGCATTGCCATCTGGTCACGGGCAGGCTCCACCAACGAATTTTACGTGGCCGGCGGTGGTGTGCACCCCATCGCCAACGGCATGGCCACCGCCGCGGATTGGATGAGTGCCGCTTCTTTTATTTCCATGGCCGGCATCATCGCCTTTATGGGATACGACGGCACCGTTTACCTGATGGGCTGGACCGGGGGTTATGTCATTCTGGCCCTTTTGTTAGCACCCTATTTGCGCAAGTTTGGCGAATTTACCGTGCCGGACTTTATCGGCACCCGTTACTATTCCACCACCGCGCGTATTGTTGCCGTGGTCTGTTTGATCGCCATTTCTTTTACCTATATTGCCGGCCAGATGCGCGGGGTTGGCATCGTCTTCTCACAGTTTCTGGACATTCCAATCATGTGGGGTGTCGTGGTTGGCATGGCCATCGTCTTTATGTACGCCGTGCTGGGTGGCATGAAAGGCATCACCTACACCCAGGTGGCTCAATACTGTGTGCTGATTTTTGCCTACCTGGTGCCGGCCATATTTATATCCATCATGATTACCGGGGTGCCCGTTCCCCAACTGGGCCTTGGCGCCACCGTTACTGACGGTTCGGGGCTTACGGTTTTGGACAAGTTGGACCAGACCCTTGCCGAACTGGGGTTTGCCGCCTACACCCAGGGACAGAAAAGCACCGTGGATGTATTTGCCATCACCATGGCCCTGATGATTGGCACCGCCGGCCTGCCCCACGTGATTGTGCGGTTTTTTACCGTGCCGAAGGTCTCCGACGCCAGAAAATCCGCGGGTTATGCGCTGTTGTTTATCGCCTTGTTATATACCACCGCCCCGGCGGTGGGTGCCTTTGCCCGCCTGAACTTTGTCGACACCGTACACAATACCGCTTATACCGATGTAGCCGCCTGGTTTAAAAGCTGGGAGGACATTGGCTTAATCGGCTGGCGGGACAAAAATCAGGACGGCAAAATTCAGTACCATCCCGGTGCCCCCTTTGTCGGCAAACCACAGTACGGTGACCAACGGCGCGGCGACGGATCCCGGGATGTGATCAATCCACCCACCGATACCGCCAACGAGGTTTATGTGGATCGGGACATCATGGTATTGGCTAATCCGGAAATTGCCGCCCTGCCCGCCTGGGTGATTGCCCTGGTTGCCGCCGGGGGGCTCGCCGCGGCACTTTCCACCGCCGCCGGGTTATTGCTGGTTATCTCCACATCGGTCTCTCACGATCTGATTAAGAAAACCTTTTCAAGGGGGTTGAGTGACAAAAAGGAATTGTTGTACGCCCGAATCAGCGCGGCAACCGCCATTGTCATTGCCGGATATTTTGGCATCTTCCCCTTTGGCTTTGTCGCCCAGGTGGTGGCTTTTGCCTTTGGTCTGGCTGCCGCTTCGCTGTTCCCCGCCATTCTGCTGGGCATCTTTGACAAGCGAACCAATACACTCGGCGCGGTCACCGGGATGATTGTGGGGCTGGCGTTCACCCTTTACTACATCGTCTACTTTAAATTTATTGCCCCGGAGTTGAACACGGCCGAACACTGGTGGTTAGGGATTTCCCCTGAGGGTATCGGCATGATCGGAGCCCTGCTGAATCTCAGCATTGCCATGATCCTGTCAAGACTCAGCAAACCCGTACCCGAGGCGGTCCTGAAGCTGGTGGAGAATATCCGTATTCCCGCCGGGGTTGAACACCCCCACGATCATTAGACGTGAGGGTGTCCGGGGATATCAGCCGCCTGCCTGTTTAGCCTTGGCTTCGCGCCGGCGGCGGTGCAGGACGGGCTCGGTATAGCCGCTGGGTTGTTCGACCCCCTGAAAGACCAGATCACACGCTGCCTGAAAAGCCACGCTCCCGGCAAAGTCCGGGGCCATATTCCGGTATAGCTCATCCCCGGCATTCTGTTGGTCCACTACTGCCGCCATACGCTCCATGGTTTCGCGCACCTGCTGTTCGGAGCAAATGCCATGGTGCAGCCAGTTGGCGATGTGCTGGCTGGAAATGCGCAGGGTGGCACGGTCTTCCATTAACCCCACATCGTTGATGTCAGGCACCTTGGAGCAACCCACACCCTGGTCGATCCAACGCACAACATAACCCAGAATACCCTGAACATTGTTATCCAGTTCCGCTTGAACATCTTCAGCGGACAGGTTCTCCCCGGCCAGGAGGGGGATGCGTAAAATTTCGTCCACCGAAGCCGGGGTACGGCTTTCCATTTGCTGCTGCAAAGAAGCTACGCTGACCTGATGATAGTGCATGGCATGCAGGGTGGCTGCGGTGGGAGACGGCACCCAGGCGGTGGTGGCCCCAGCCTTGGGGTGTCCAATCTTGGCCTCGAGCATCTCCGCCATCTCATCCGGTTTGGGCCACATGCCTTTGCCAATCTGTGCCCGGCCGCGAAAGCCCGTGGCCAAACCCACATCCACATTGGAGTCTTCATAAGCGACAATCCAAGGCTGGGCCTTGATCACCTCTTTACGCAAGACCGCGCCGGCTTCCATACTGGTGTGAATTTCATCGCCGGTACGATCCAGGAAACCGGTATTGATAAAAACGATGCGCTCTTTTGCTTCTCTTACGCACGCTTTCAGGTTGACCGAGGTCCGGCGCTCTTCATCCATGACCCCAATCTTCAGCGTATGTTCGGCCAGTCCCAGAGTGGTCTCAACCTGCGCAAACAAGCTCACGGCCAGGGCGACTTCTTCCGGGCCATGCATTTTGGGTTTAACAATGTAAACACTGCCGGCCCTGGAGTTGGTCACCTGACTATTCCCTTGCAGATCGTGTATGGCCGCGCAGGCGGTGACAAATGCGTCCAGAAAACCTTCCGGAATTTCGTTGCCCTGGGCATCCAGGACCGCATCGGTGGTCATCAAATGCCCCACGTTACGCACCAGCATGACACTGCGGCCGTGCAGGACCAGGGGCTGTCCCTGACTATCGGTATATTCACGATCCGGGTTCAAGCGGCGCACAATCTGACGCCCTCCCTTGTTCATAACCTCCTCAAGATCACCCTTCATCAAACCCAGCCAGTTGCCATAGACCACACACTTGTCTTGTGCATCAACCGCCGCCACGGAATCTTCGCAGTCCTGAATGGTGGTCACCGCAGCTTCCATCACCACGTCCTTGACCCCGGCCGGATGCACCGCGCCAACCGGATCGTTTGCATCGATCTGAATGTCGATGTGCAGGTTATTGTGGCGCAACAGAATTGAGCTTGGGGCAGCTTCGTCTACATAGCCGACAAATTGACCCGGATCAGCCAGACCGGTATTGCCGCCATTGTTCAGAATAACCCGCAGTTGCCGCTGACCGGCATCGTCTGCACCAACGGCATAAGCGGTGACTTCGGTATGACTGGCTCCCTCCAGGGGTACACATTGATCAAGAAATTCAGCGGCTCTGGCGACCACCAGTTCGCCACGGGCCGGATTATATTGGCTGCCTTTCTCCCGTCCGGGTTCCTCGGGCAGAATGTCGGTGCCATACAACGCATCGTATAAGCTGCCCCAACGGGCATTGGCGGCATTCAGGGCATAGCGGGCATTCATCACCGGCACCACCAGTTGCGGTCCGGCAATGCTGGCAATTTCTTCATCAACGTTTTGGGTTTGAATCTGGAAACCTTCCGGTTCGGGTAACAGGTAACCGATCTCCTGAAGAAATGCCTTGTAGTGGCCGGGATCCAGGGTCTGACCTTTGTGCTCCCGGTGGTAGTCGTCAATCTGTTGCTGCAAGCTGTCGCGTTTGGCTAACAGCGCCTGGTTAACCGGACCCAGCTCGTTCAGGCAGGCCTCCAGACCCGCCCAGAACCGGTCAACCTCCACCCCTGTGCCCGGAATAATTTTGTCCGCCACCAGGGTGTCCAGCTCCGCATCAACCTGCAAGCCCCCGCGTTGTACTCTATTTTGTGCCATGACATGCCACCCACTGTAAAAAAGCGGCACATAATAGCAGAAAAGTCCTGGGGCGGTGCCCGTGAACTACCCGCCGGCCATAGTTCGCGGAAGGGTTTGCGGCACAGTTGGGTACAAGCCTCCGGCTATAAGCCCAGTACCACCTTGGCAACAATATTCTTCTGCACTTCCTTGGCGCCGCCAAAAATCGAGGCGGCGCGGCTGTTGATATAACGGGGGGTGACGGTTTCAGCGTAGTCGGCCCCCACCCAGGGGTCATTGTGGCCGTTTAGACTGATAAGGTTGGCATGGGGCAGGCCGTAGTAGTTAATGGCTTCCAGCTTCAGGGTATTTACCGCCTGATCAATTTCCACCGAAGTATTTTTGGCCAGGGAAGAGGCTGGTCCGGGTGATCCGCCCTTTTGCACCCGGTCCAGGGTGACCAGTTCCTGAAATTGCAGGGCGTTGTTGAGAATTTCCAGTTCGGCTATCTGCGCGGCAAAATCGGGGTCCTCTATTAACGGTCTGACGCCATCCAGTTCCTTGCCGGCAATGGACCTGAGTTCCCCCAGGGAGACCTCAATGCGGGGGGCGGCACCTCCGCCACCCCGTTCAAATTCCAGCAAGTATTTGGCCGCGGGCCAGCCCTCGTTTTCCGGCCCCACCCGGAACGACTGGGGCACCCTGACGTCATCTAAAAAGACCTGGTTAACTTCATGGTCACCGGCAATGGTTATGATGGGTTCCACACTGACCCCGGGCAGGTCCATGGGGATCAGCAGGAAGCTGATGCCGGCCTGAGGTTTGACATCGGTATTTGTCCGCACCAGACAAAATATATGATCCGCAAACTGCGCATGGGTGGTCCATATTTTGGTGCCGTTGACGATGTAGTCGTCACCATCCTTAACCGCTGTGGTTTTTAAACTGGACAGGTCTGAACCCGAACCGGGCTCAGAGTAACCTTGGCACCAATAATGTTCTCCGGACAGCATCTTCGGCAGATATTCCGCCTTTTGCTCCGGCGTGCCGTACTTGAACAGCACCGGTGCCAACATACGTAACCCCAGGGGAATCAGCCCCGGCGCACGGGCCTTGGCGCACTCCTGGCCCCAGATATATTTTTGACTGGGGGTCCAATCCGTGCCGCCATACTCCACCGGCCAGGCCGGGACAGCCCAGCCTTTTTCCACCAGGATGGCTTGCCAGCGCATGGCCAGATCCTTGTCGGCGAATACCGTGGTTGTGCGTGCCGCTTCCGCGGACATTTCAGGGGTCAGATGCTCACCCAGAAATACCTGCACTTCCTGACGAAAAGCCTCATCCGCGGCACTGAATTCAATGTTCATTTGTCTGCTTATCCAGTTTTATTTATCAACCCGGCAATACCCCATTGGCCCCTCGTTGCATGCACAGCCGATGAGTGCATTTTCATTGCAAAATTTCACCCGGAGCGTATCTTTCACAGGGCTAAAAATTATAATTTGTACCAATTTTTCCATCCATATTAAAGGAGACACCAAGCGTGGCGCAAACAAGAATCATCATTTCAGGGACCGTGGACATGCCCCCGGAAAATATTGCCCCAGCCATGGCAGCCGCGCGCCCACTGATTGAAGGGGCGCTGACCGAGAAAGGCTGCCTGGACTACGACTGGTGTCCGGATCCCCGCATCCCGGGGCGCATCCGGGTATTTGAGCGCTGGGCAAGCGAAGAAGACCTGCACGCCCATTTAAATGACAAGTGGTACTTTGATATGCGGGATTGTCTGGGTTCATTTGGCATTACCGGCGCAGAAACCCTGAAGTACCGTGTGGACCTGCAGGAGCCGGTTTATGACGAAACCGGGGTTGCGCGGGCACAATTTGTCACCGCCGGCGATTAAACGGCGGAACCGGCAGGATCAAACAGCCCCTCGGCCTGAACGTCCTTCAGCGACTGGCTGAACACATCAATCAACTGCTGTACTTCATCATCCCCGTGCGCCGCTGACAAAAAGGCGCGCTGGGTGCCGGGTACAAGCACCCCACGATCCAGGCAATGCAGGTAAAACGCTTTTTCTGCCCCTTGATGAGCGGCTGTCACATCTCTCATATTGTTGATCTGCTCACGCTGAAAGAACATGTGAAACATGGAACCAACATTTTTCATTTGTGCCGGGATCTGGTGCTGCTGACAAAAGTGATTCACCGCTGCAGCCAGCTTGTTGCCCTGTTGCTCAAGCACGTCATAAACCTGGGGATGCGTGTGCAGGTAACCGACCGCCGCCGCCCCGGCTTCCATGGTCAACGGATTGCCGGAAAAGGTGCCGCCGGAAAAAATCCCCCGATCCGCCGCCAGTCCGGTGAATACGTTCATTACGTCCGCCCGGCCGGTGATGGCCCCTACGGCTAACCCCCCGCCAATGACCTTGCCGTAGGTGGCAATGTCCGGCACCACCTCAAACCGTTCCTGGGCCCCACCAAAGGCAATCCGAAACCCGGTGATCACTTCGTCTATGCCGAACAGCACCCCATTTTCCGCACAAACCTGTGCCAGTTCCCGCAAAAAGGCACCCGCCTGGGGTTGCGGATTTGAGCTTTGTACTCCTTCGACAAATACCAGCGCCAGTTCGTCTTTGTGCTTGCGTATCAGGTCAAAAGCCGCTGCATCCCGATACGGCAGCAGGAGGGTAAGCTCCTTAAGCACCGCCGGAATACCATGGCCCATGGGCAGACTGTCAGGTGCCCCGCGGGGACTGTTCGGATCGGTCAGCCACATCCCGTAGTCGTGAGCACCGTGGTAAAAGCCGTCAAACAGGGCAATTTTTTCTTTCCCGGAAAACCCCCGAGCGGCACGAAAGGCGTACATGGTCGCCTCGGACCCGGTATTGCAAAAGACCACCCGTTCCGCGCAGGGACTGCCCTGCTGAATCAGGTTGGCCAGTTTCATCTGGCTGGTGGAATGTATGCCAAACATCCAACCTAACTTAGTCCGCGCGTGAATTGCCGCTTCGATCTCCGGGTGCACGTGACCCAGCATGTGCAGTCCAAAACCCACGGATGTATCGATATAACGGTTACCATCCGCATCAAAAACAAAGGCACCCTCACCCCGGTCGATAAAGATGGGATGAGGCATTTCCAGGTTTGCCGCCAGCCCGGAATTGAGCAGCTCTGCCCGGTCTTGAGAAATTTTCTGGGACGCCCGGGTTTTCTCCAGCAGCGATTGACGGGCCTGGGCAACGGTGACGGTCATGAACTACCGCCCGCTGAGGCGTTCCACCACCGGCGCAAAGCTCTCCATGTTGTCCCGGCCAACGGTGACGTAGGAGATGCCATGCAGCTCCCGGCGCCGCTCAAGTTCTTCACATATGGCATCCACCGAGCCAAACAGGGCATGGGGATGTCTGGCCATATCTTCTTCGGATAAGCCGAACATCTGGGCAAACTGACCAAGCACCGGCGACGGATCATCCATCACAAAGGTAAAGTAGGCACCAATTTCAAGCTCAATCTCGGCAAAGCGGTTTCCCGCACCTTGTTTGATCCAGCCGATTTTTTTCTGCGTTTCCGCTTCCGACGACAATTGCACGCCATCCGGGCCAATCATCCCCGCACGATTGTTAAAATTGAGGCTGACAATATCAGCCTCACGCCCTGCCAGGCGTAATATGCGGGGACTCCCCCCACCCACCATGATGGGGGCGGGGCCAACCGGTTTAGGCTCACCCTGAAAGTCGCGCCAGTTGAGTGTGGCGTTAGAGACCGCCGCCTCCCCCTCGCCGCGGAAGGCTTTAACCCCTTCAATCACGTCCGCCAGACGGTCGATGCGGATCACCGGCTCATCCATGTGCAGGCCAATGGCTGCATACTCTTCCGTAATCCATCCCGCACCCAGGCCAAACTCCAGCCTGCCATTGGAAAGCTTGTCAATCGTCATGGCGGACTTAATCAACACCACCGGATTGTGATAGTCGATACAAAAGACACGACAACCGATATTAATTTTTGACGTCACCGCCGCGGCGTAGGCCATGGCGGGGATGGCCGCCAGATTTTGTACCGGATGATTGGCCTTTTCCAGGGCAGCTCCCGCACCCAGAATATGGTCAGCCAGATGAAAGGCGGAGTAGCCAAGCGCTTCCGCCTGCCGGGCTTGCTGTGACCAATCTTCCGCACTGTCCGCGTTAAAGGATTGCACCCCAAAACGAAATGGTTTCGCCACGCTTTTTCCTCCCCGGCCTGTTCTCTCAGGCCTATTCTCCCAGGTCTGTTATCGGCTCACATCCACCCTGTACTTTAAGGAAAGACGTAAGCCTCCTGCCCGCGCATCGGACGAATGCACAGGCAGGTTTCCTCAACCCCCTTAACGAACAATCATACCGTTTAGAACTGAATACGCTTGGTCAGACCACCATCGATAACCACATTGGTGCCGGTGGTAAAACCCGCACGGGGAGATACCAGCAGGGCAACCTGTGCCGCAACCTCTTCAGCGGTACCCATCCTGCCCAGGGGAATGTCCGCAACGGTTGCATCATAAAAAGCCGTCATGTGTTGTTTGATGTTGTCCCAGGCACCCCCTTCGATAAAGATGGGTCCGGGGCTTACTGCGTTTACGCGGATCCCCTTAGGTGCAAGCTCCTGGGAAAGCGCTCCGTTGTAGTTCAACAGGGCCGCCTTCAGGGCATTGTACGGACCCGCGTTCATGAATTTTTCCAACGCCGCGGTGGTTGAGATAAGGATCACATTGCCGTTTTCAGAAGCCTCAAGATGACTCATGGTGCCCTCAACCAGGCGCACCGCGCCCAACATATCGTATTCGAGATGACGGCGCCACGCGTCTTCCCCCTGAGCACCGCCGCCGCTGACGTTGGAGACAACAATGTCTATGCCACCCAGGGCCTCGGCACTGGCATCGATCCAAGCCTTTAACGAATCGGCATCCCCCACATCAACAGACTGGCCAAAGGCTTTAACACCCCGGCCCTCCAGGTCTGCCACCGCAGCATCAATTTCCTCCTGGTTACGCGCGCAAATCGCCACGTTGCAGCCTTCATCCGCCAGCGTATTGGCAATGGCGCGCCCAATCCCCTTGGTGCCGCCGGTTACTAAGGCGCTACCGCCCTTCAGTTGTAAATCCATGTCAGTGTCCTCTCATCGTTGTTTGTTGTCGTCATCTGCCCCGAATGCGGCGGGCGCACATCAAGCAGCGCCCCGTCGCCATCCTCATCTCTACACTTGTATACATACTTTGCCACCTTCCACCAATACCGGATAACGTGCAATCGGCTGGGTGGCCGGTGCGGCCGCGCAGGCTCCGGTCCGTATATCAAAGCGCGCCCCATGAAGAGGGCAAGTCAGATAGTAACCGCGAAGCCGCCCCGCAGCTAAGGATTGTTGGGCATGGCTACACCGGGCGTTGACGGCATAAAACTGTCCGTCCACATGGCACAATACAATCTCAACACCGCCTACTCGAACCAGGGTGCTTTCACCCTCAGCCAAACTGGCAATGGACATTACCGGTGTATACATCCCCAATTTTCCTCTCTTGCTTGCTCCCTCCTGATACCTTGCCTGTTTTTTGCTAGCGGCAGTATGGAAGGCCCAAAACAGTCAGTCAAGACTGTTTCTTTTCCTCCAGGGCTTGGTGATAATCGCCGCACCAAGAGCTGATCGGGATCACCCATGACCACACAAAACAGACAGTTCCTCCTTGCCGCAAGGCCCCAAGGGATGGTTAAAGAGAGTGATTTTACCTATCACGAGGCCCCGGTGCCCACACCCGGCCCGGGACAAGTGCTGATCCGCACAACCTACATTTCCCTGGATCCGTCCATGCGTGGACAGATGGAAAATCGTGCTGACTACGTGGCCCCTCTGGCCCTGGGCGATGTGATGCGCGCCGGCGGAACCGGTGAGATTGTCACCTCAAATCACCCGGACCATCCGGTCGGTACGTTGGTCCAAGGTACCTTCGGTATGCAAGACTACGTCGTCAGCGATGGACACAATCCACCCTTTCGTGCCTTTGACGCCAAAATTCACCCGCAACAGGCCCTGGGGGTGTTGGGCGGCACGGGCATGACCGCTTACTTTGGCCTGTTGGATCTGGCAGAACCCCAACCCGGTCAGGTGGTGGTGATCAGCGGCGCAGCCGGGGCAACCGGCAGCGTGGCGGGCCAGATTGCCAAACTCAAGGGTTGCACGGTCTTTGGTCTGGCAGGGAGCGACGACAAATGTCGGTGGCTTACCGGCGAACTGGGTTTTGACGGCGCCATCAACTACAAAACACAAGACGTGGGCAACGAACTGGACCGCTTGTGTCCCGATGGCATCAATATCTATTTCGACAACGTCGGCGGCGAAATTCTGGATTTGTGCCTGGCGCGGATTGCTGACAATGCCCGGGTGGTCATTTGCGGCGGGATCAGCCGCTACAATCAAAGCGGAGAAATTCCCGGTCCCAAGAACTATTTTAATCTGGTCTTCCGCCGAGCTCGCATGGAGGGTTTTATCGTTCTGGATTATGCCCCACGTTTTCCGGAAGCAATCCAGGACATGCTGGGCTGGATCGAGCAGGGTAAACTTAAGCAGTCAACCACGGTCATTGAAGGTTTTGAAAACCTGCCCAAGGCATTGATCCAGCTTTTTGAGGGAGCGAATACCGGCAAGCTGATGGTGAAGGTTTAGGTCTTAGTCTTTTGCCGAAACCCATTTAATTGCATTGTGAATGAGCTTGCGGTAATTGGCATCCGCATAGGCCACCGGGTCGTCACCACCTTGTAGATACACCAACCGGCTGGGCCCCAACTCCCGGCACCAGCCCACCAAGTTGCTGCCCGGTGCGTGGCTCCAGCCCTCGTTACTGAACATGCGGCCATCCCGCACCGCATGGGTGGCGGAATAAAAGTTCTGGTTGGTGAAGTTGTAGTTGCTGCGCAACAGCGGCGTGACATCCTCCTCAAAAACTTCATACAGGTATAACTCATCTGTCATCGTAAATCGGTCCGGCACACCAGCGGTCACCGGATGTTGCCGCACAACTTCTATCTCATGGGTAACTCCGTGCCGATAACCGGAGTCCTGGCGGGCAACCCCCCGTAACTCATCCGCCATATAGAGGAAGCGTCCACCCAAAATGTCTGCGTATTCCGGCCATGCGGGCCAGCCGGCAATGGCATGATGTAAAAAGACAAAGCCGTGCCCGGCATCGATCAATTCACGCAACGCGGATCGATACGCCTGCGGCGGGTCCGGGAATTGGGGCGGCATGCCCGGCTGAAACTGAATGCCCGGCATGTCATACATGACAAACGCGTCGTAGTCCCCGGCGTGCCGGACATCAAACAAAGCCTGAGCGGCAGGTTGCTCAACCAGGGTCCAGGTCACCTCCGGCATCTGTTCGAATATGTCGTAAAAAGGCTCCCGTTCGTAGGGGTGTCCCTTGGTTACCAGCAGCACATTGATCACAGCCCCTCCCATTAATTTCCCGGTTGTTTCCACAACTGCCCAGGTCCAGGACATGCTCACCCGCCCTTGACCTGGCGGGTATTGATCTTTCCTAACCTTGTCGAGTTGGGTTATGTTTAGTCCACCAATCCAATCAGACTATAACTGGACATCCATAGATTGGCAGCAATGTACCTTCCGGGGACAGACAATGAGCATCGATTCCGTAACTGAGATTAATACCCAACGCGAAAAAACTCAGGGCAAACGCACCTGGCAGCAGACCAAAAGCCAGATCACCCGCAACGCCATCTTACAGGCGGCGGTAGACTGCTTTTACGAGGTTGGCTACAGCAAAACCACTACGGACAGTATTGCCAAAAAAGCCAAGGTCAGCCGGGGTGCCATGCTCCACCACTTTCCCACCAGGGCGGAGCTGATTACCGCCACTGTGGAATATCTGAATTTGCTGCGCCTGGAGATGTTTGCCCGGGAAGAATTTGCCGTACAGAAAGGGGCGGAACATACCCGCATCGAGGAAGGGATTGATGTCTATTGGAACCAGTTAAACACCCCGCCCTTTATCGTCTTTTTTGAATTGAAGGTCATTGCCCGCACCGACCCGGAGCTTGCGGCGGTCATCAACCCCGGATTACGCGACTTTGAGGGTGCCTGGGCAGAGGCGGTAACTGACGTATTCCCGGACCTTGCCTTGTCGGAAGCCTTTCAGAGGAGTATCTATCTTACCCAACTGATCCTCGAAGGCCTGGCCACCGCCCGGTTTTCGGAACAAGGCCGGATGCCCGAAACCATGCTGATCAGTTGGTTAAAACGCGAACTGCGACGGAGCTTCCAGGACGTTCTGGGCACCGTCAAAAGACCCAACGACGACTAAAGTTAACCTAGCAGGTGAGTGTTATGACCCAGCCACAAGCCGCGGATATGCTCAACAACCACAGCCTGACAGAGCCGGAAATTCAGGAATGTCCCTGGGCTTACTATCAAGCCCTGCACGAAAGTAAGGACAACCTGCACTATGATCCCGCGCTGGGCATGTATATTTGTGCGGACTATGCGCTGATGCGCGAAATCATGCGCAATCCCAGCCTGTTTTCCAATGTGAATAGTCAGAACATTGCCCAGATACGCAAACCACCCCAGGAAGTATTGGATATCCAAGCAGCGTCTCCGCGCGCGATGAACATTCTTGTAGGTTCAGACCCGCCGGAGCACGGCCGCATACGAAAGTTGTTGGACGACCCCTTCCGGCCCAGGGCCATCGCCGGGCTTCGGCCGCAAATTCGTGACATCATTAACCATACCATTGATCAATTTATCGACAGGGGTAAGTTTGAGGCAGTTGCTGAATTTGCCATTCCCATCCCGATAACAGTCATTGCGGACTTGCTGGGGCTGGACAGAAAACATGCCAAGGCCATTAAGCTTTGGTCGGACGCGTCGGTTGAACCCCTGGGGATGATGATTAGCGACGAGCGCTGGATCGAGTGTGCACGCACAATAAAGGACTTTCAGGACTTTGTTACTGAGGAACTGCACGCGCGGCAAGAACACCCCCGGGATGATCTGCTCACCCATCTGGTCCAAGCCGTGGACAACCGGGGTAATCAGCTGACCCTGGGCGAAATGCTGTCCATCACCCTGCAACTGCTGGTGGCGGGAAACGAAACGACCACCAATGGCATTGCCGCCGGGGTACAGTTGCTGATCGAAAACCCGGACCAGCAAGACCTGTTGCGCGCTGATCCGTCACGCATGATGACCTTTGCCAACGAAGTGCTGCGGCTGGAGTCACCGGTACAGGGTTTGTTTCGGGTAGTGATGGAAGATGTCGAGTTTGCCGGTCACAAACTTAAGGCGGGCAGCCGCATTATGCTGCGCTACGCGGCCGCCAACCGTGACGGGAAAAAATATGCCAACCCCAACCAGTTGGATGTGTGCCGGAAAAATTCCGGGACCCAGGTGGGGTTTGGCGCAGGCATACACCACTGTCTGGGGGCAAACCTGGCCCGGGAAGAGATGGTGCAGACCTTTACTCTGCTTCTCAAACGCACCCGGCAACTGGAATTTGCCTCAGCGGAACCCAACCTCAGCCACCACCCTTCCCTGGTCCTGCGCGGCTTGGAAGCGCTGCACGTATCCTTTACACCCGCAACATAGCCGTTGGGAAGGCTGCCGGCTTTATTCCGGCCAGCCGACAAGCATGCCGGATGAGCCTAATCAGCGTCAGCCCAGAACGGTGCGCGCAACTTTCGCTTGTTGATTTTGCCCATGGTGTTGCGGCCCAGATCCTCCACCCAGTCCAAACTGCGTGGGCACTTATAGTGGGAAAGCTGCTGCCGGCACCAGTCTAGAATAACCGCGGCATCAACCGCATCAGCGCCGGGGTGGGCAATGGCCAGGGCTTTGAGTTCTTCGCCCATTTCCGGGTGGGGTACGCCAATGCAGGCCACATCCAGAATGGCGGGATGTTCTATCAGAATCTGTTCCGCTTCCGCGGGATAAATATTCACCCCACCGGATACCACCATGTCGCTGAAACGATCGGTAATAAAGACATAACCCGCTTCATTCATATAGGCAATTTCCCCCAGCGTAAATACACCGGGCGCAATATGGGCAGCCGCCGACTTCTCCGGGTCGTTGTGATAAATCACCCCGCGGCCGGTGGCGTCTTTGAAAAACAGCCGGCCCTCTTCATTGGCGGGCAGCGGCTGATTGTTGTCGTCCAGAATCATTGCGCTAAAGGGAGGAATGGCCTTGCCCACCGAACCCGGATTTTCCAACCACTCTTCTGAGGTGATCATGCACGTTGTGCCCACTTCGCTGGCACCATAAGCATCCACAAAAACCGGCCCCCACCACTCGATCATCGCTTTTTTCACATCCACCGGACACTTTGCTCCTGTGTGGCTGATACGGATCAGTGAGCTGGTGTCATACTTGGCCCTGACTTCCTCAGGCAGCGCCAGCAGGCGAACAAAGTGGGTGGGCACCATAACGCTATTTCCCACCCGGTATTTTTCGATGGCGGCAAGGGTTTTTTCCGCGTCAAATTTGCCCAGAATGACACTGGAAACTCCCGCTGCCAGCAGGCGCGCGCCGGACAAGGGACCCGTGTGATACATGGGCCCAACCACCATATGCACACCCTGTTCTACCCGGGGATCCATCCCCAGCGCGGCCAGATGTTCCGCTACGGTATTACCGCCGGCAAACATGGTGGGCGGCAGCTCCGTACCCTTGGGGCGCCCGGTGGTACCGGACGTATACAACAGGTTGGGCCGCGGGGATAAACGCTCATCCGCGGGTTCCGCAGATTGACGGCGCAGCCAATCTTGCCAGTGGGTGCCACCCTCATGGTCCCCATCATCGTGATCTGCCGAGGGCAAAAACGTAATCACCTCAGGCACCCCGGCCAATTCCGCCGCCCGCAGTGCCCGCTGGATGGTACTGCCCCCGGCAAACAGCACCCGGACACCAGCATCCTCCAAAATGTAGGCCACCTCTTCCGCGGTCAGATGGAAGTTAACCGGCACCACCGAAGCGCCGGCAATGAGCCCACCCAGGTTGGCCAGGGCTGTTTCGACACAGTTTTCCGCAAACACGGCAACCCGGCGCATCTCTCCCAGGTTGAAGGTATTCAACCCATTGGCAACCCGATTAAGCACATCATCTACATCTGCCCAGGTCAGTGCCCGGTTTTCGTCACGTATGGCTATCTCTTCAGGCCTTTGAGCAGCCAGGTCAGCGGCAAAAGATGGCATGATCCGTACTCCACAGGAATTTTAGAACGTGTTACTCTAATCCACTCTTGAATGTTCCACCATGCCATTTTCTACGCTATAACTGCGTGACCACACTTGAGGGGAAATAACGTTGAGTGAAGAAATCTCAAAAGACACTCTGCTGGACTTGCATCGCCGCATGGTGCGCATCCGGCGCTTTGAAGAGACCGCCGGCAAAATGATGGAAGACGGCAAAATCCCGGGCGCCCTACATCTTTATGTCGGTGAAGAAGCGGTGGCTTCGGGCATCATGGCGCATTTATCCAATGAGGACCAAATTACCTCCACACACCGCGGCCACGGTCACCTGATCGCCAAGGGTGGCGAATTTAAGCCCATGTTTGCGGAACTCTTTGGCCGTGCCACCGGCTATTGCAAAGGCAAGGGGGGCAGCATGCACATTTCCAATATGGCCCTGGGTATGCTGGGCGCCAATGGCATTGTGGGTGGTGGTCCCCCCATCGCCATGGGTGCCGCGTTTTCGAACAAGTTTCGTAAAACCAATAATGTGGCCTGTTGTTTTTTTGGTGACGGTGCGAGTAACGAAGGCTCTTTCCACGAAGCTGCAAATATGGCGGCACTGTATAAGCTGCCTGCCGTGTTTGTTTGTGAAAACAATGGTTATGGGGAGTACACCCCTCAGGCCAACCATCAGGCTATTGTTGACGTGGCCGACCGCGCGCCGGGCTATGGCATGCCCGGGGTCATCGTGGACGGCATGGACGTTATTGCGGTGTACGAAGCGGCCGGCGAGGCCATTGCCAGAGCCCGCGCCGGGGAAGGCCCCACCCTGCTGGAATGTAAAACCTATCGTTACTACGACCATGTTGGGGTGCGGGGTATGGGGTTGACGTACCGGACCGACGAAGAGGTGGAAGAGTGGAAGAAGAAGGATCCCATTGATCAATTTGAAACCCGATTAAACGAGCAGGGCATTTTAAGCACCAACGATGCACAAGCGGTGCACGATGAAGTCCTTGCCGAGATCGCCGACGCCATCAAATTTGCTGAAGAAAGTCCCTATCCGGAAGCAAGCGCCATTCTGGAAGACGTGTACGCCTAGCACCGGTGCTAGTGCTTAGGGCCTGTCCAGGCAAAACACATGCGAATAAAGCATGGCATAACTACAAGGAATAATCATGGCAGAAGCTGCACAACTTGAAGCTAGAAAAATCCCCTACGTTGCCGCCATTACCGAAGGTGTGCGTACGGTCATGTTAGAGCAACCCGAGGCCTTTGTTGCCGGTGAGGATGTTGCGGGGGCCGGAGGTGTATACGGTTACTACAACGGCATTCTGGACGAATTTGGCCCAGAGCGGGTATTTGATACCCCTATCTCCGAGGAGGGTATTGTTGGTCTGGGGGTGGGCTCCGCCGCCACCGGCTGCCGGCCGATTATTGATCTGATGTTCATGGATTTTCTGGGCGAGTGCATGGACGAAGTTGCCAACCAGTTAGCTAAGATGCGCTACATGTTCGGCGGTGCCGCCACCTTGCCGGTGACCATGTTGACCATGGCCGGTGCCGGCATGAGCCTGGCCGCCCAGCACAGCCAAAGCCTGGAGGCCTGGATTTGTCATTTGCCCGGCCTGAAGGTGGTCATGCCCACCACCCCCTACGATGCCAAGGGTTTGATCATAGCCGCCGCCCGGGATAATAACCCGGTCATTGTGGTGCTCAATAAAATGTCGCTGGCCATCAGCGGCGAAGTCCCGGAAGAGTCTTATGAAATTGCTCTGGGCAAGGCAAATATCGTACGCCCGGGTACCAACTACACCATTGTAGCCCTTGGCCGCATGCTGCACGAAGCGGTGAAGGCCGCTGATCAGTTAAAAGAACTGGGCATCGACGCAGAGGTCATTGATCCGCGCACCTTACAGCCTTTTGATACCCAGACCGTTGTGGAATCTGTTAAAAAAACCCACCGCGCCATGGTGGTTCACGAGGCGGTACGTTTCGGCGGAATTGGCGGGGAGATTGCCGCGCAAATTCAGGAGGAGGCTTTTGACTATCTGGACGCTCCGGTAGCACGCGTGGGTGCGCCGTTTTCTCCGGTACCCTTTAGCCCGGCGTTAGAACAGCATTACATTCCCAACGCGGACCGTATTGTCGCCGAGGCCAAAAAACAACTCGGCGTGTAACCGGCTGAACATGGCAAAGATTGGGCTGCTGGCAAATCCGGCATCCGGCAAGGATGTGCGCCGCCTTGTTGCGCGCGCTTCGGTATTTGACAACCAGGAAAAACGGGCCATTGTGCGCAGGGTACTGGTCGGCGCTGCCGCTGCCGGGGCACGGGAGTTTGTCTTTCACAACGACGCCCACGGTATTGTCAGCCAGGCCATAGAAGAATTCGACGGCAGCCTGTCCTGCCGCGCGGTAGAATCCACACAAATGGGTACTGCCCTGGATACCATTTCGGCGGCCCGCGCCATGCGCGACGCCGGCTGTGTGGTGGTGGTCACGCTCGGCGGTGACGGTACCAATCGCGCCTTTTGCCTGGGTTGGCCGGATGCGCCCCTGTTACCCATCAGCACCGGAACCAACAATGTCTTTCCCAACTTATATGAGGCCACCGTTGCCGGTGCGGCAGCGGGGCTGGTTGCCGCCGGGGTGGTGGGTGCGGAGATATTCCACCAACAAAAATGTATCCACGTCTCAATTGAGGACGAACGTGACGACTTTGCCCTGATTGACGTTTTGT
>JANQMF010000167.1 GCA_028280225.1 Pseudomonadales bacterium
GGTTGGCCGCAGCTATGCGGCCCAGATTAAAGGCCAGCAAATTTTCTTCCACGGCAACCGCGTTAACCCGAAAGGCCATCTCCACGCTGGCCAGCGAGAGTGGGATTTGTCCCTGTTGAAAGGCATAACCCAGCAATAGCACATTAGCCTGTTGGGTCTGGCCAAGGAACTTTTCACACAGGCTTTGTGCATCACACAGGCTGGCTTCACCCAGGGCACCGCGCACACGCTGCAGGCGCTGCCGGGAGTGGGTCTCGCCGGATCTCAGGAAAAATTCCGCTGTGGGTGTGACGTGGGTATTGATCACCCCATGACTGCCGTCTGACAAGAGTTCCAACGATTCGTTACTGGCTGCGGATACCAAATCACAGCCCACTAAAACATGGGTGGCGGCACGGCTGATGCGCGCCACATGGGGACGCACGTTACCGACCCTCACATGGGAAAATACCGCCCCCCCTTTTTGCGCCAGGCCGGTCATATCAAGAGTTTGCACATGCTTGTTGTCCAACCTGGCCGCCACCGCAAGCAGGGCACTTAAGGTGACAATGCCTGTGCCGCCAACCCCGGTAATCAGTATATTGGTGACTTCATCAGGCCGGGTAGCGGTTTGGGGCTCAGCCACAAGGTTGTGAAGTGTCGCCAGGGTTAACTCCGGCCGATTGTGTTTTGCCGCCAATTCACCATCCACTTCAACAAAGGCGGGACAAAATCCTGTAGCGCAACTTAAATCCTTGTTACATGTTGTCTGATTAATTTTGCGCTTGGTGCCGTGGATGGTGTCCACCGGTTCTATCGCCACACAACTGGATTGGACGCTGCAATCCCCACAGCCTTCACAAACGGCCTGATTGATCAGCAATCGTGGCTTGGTATCTTCGACTAACCCACGTTTGCGGCGGCGGCGCAGCTCCGTGGCACAGGTCTGCTGGTAGATCAAGATGCTGACCCCATCCACCGTGCGCATATTTTGTTGAACCTCATCCAAACGCTGCCGATGAAATACCCGTGTTGACAGACGAGCCTTGCGCAGATCATCAGCCATGGCCTGAGGTTCATCCGAAACCACAACAACCTCGGCAACACCTTCCGCCGTGACCTGACGGATGACATCAGCAACATCCAGCTTTCCATCCGTGGGCTGCCCACCGGTCATGGCCACCGCGTCGTTAAACAGAATTTTGTAGGTGATATTCAACCCGGCAGCAACCGCCTGACGAATAGCCAGCAATCCCGAATGGAAGTAGGTGCCGTCACCAAGGTTTGCGAATATGTGCTTTTCTTCGGTAAAGGGCGCTTCACCAACCCAGGTCACACCCTCACCCCCCATATGTGTGCAGCTATCCGTTTCACGATCCATCCACTGCACCATGTAGTGGCAGCCAATGCCCGCCGTGGCCCGGCTCCCTTCAGGTACCCGGGTTGAGGTATTGTGCGGGCAACCTGCGCAGAACAAAGGTGTGCGCTCTTGCCGGGCCGGTGCGCTGGCGCGTGCCAGCCGGACTTCAGCTTGAGCACTGGCCTGCAACATGGGCGGCTCGGGTACGCTCAAGACCTCAGCCAGCACCTTAACAATGTGGTGTATCGCCAGCATACCCGTTTCGCCAAAGTGGCCGCTGGCCTTACCGAGTACCGGCACCTGTGCGCAGCCGTAAAGAATGTCCTTAACTTGAGGCTCAACAAAGCCGCGTTTTTCCTCCACCACCATGATACGTTCAACCTTGCGGCTGAACGCTTGAATCAACCGGGGTTCCAGGGGCCAGGTCATACCCAGCTTCAATAGTTCAACGCCTGCCGCTGAGATTTCCCGTTCGGTCCTCAGACCCAGGTGAACCAGCGCTTCACGCACGTCCGCATAAGCCTTGCCGGCCGCGATAATTCCCAGGCGCGCCTTGCCGGCATTGTGATGAGGTTCGGTGACCCAACGGTTTAATCCTGCCAGCGCCGCAAATTCAATCGCCGCAGGCACTTTGTCCTCCACCAACCGCTGTTCTTGAGCAATCGGTGTATCCTGACGGCGAATATGTAAATTGCCGGAAGGTCGTTGCATACGCTCAACAACACCCTGGTAACGGCTTAGATCAGCTTCCACCGTTGCGGTGCTGTCCATATGATCAGCCAGCGCTTTTAAGCCAACCCACAAACCACTGGCGCGAGACATTTGCCAGCCTAAAACCGCAAAATCAAGTACGTCCTGAACATTGGCCGGCGCCAGCACGGGCACCCATAAATCCTGTAGTGTAAATTCGCTCTGTGTCGCCAGACTCGAAGACTTTGCCGCAGGGTCATCACCCACCACCAATACCACCCCGCCGTGCGGGCTGGTGCCCCAGGAATTGGCGTGGCGGATGGCATCACAGGAGCGATCCAGACCCGGGGTTTTGCCGTACCACATGCCAAACACACCATCCACGGTGGACCCGGCGTGCAGGCCCACCTGCTGGCTCCCCCAAACCGCGGTGGCAGCCAGATCCTCGTTCACACCGGGCTGAAAGCGAATATTAAGTTCAGCCAGCCGTTTCTCCTGCGACCACAAGGTTTTATCCAACCCACCCAGGGGTGAACCGCGATAACCGGAGACAAATCCCCCGGTATTGACGCCAAATCGCTGGTCAAGTTGTGCCTGGGTAATTAGCGCCCGCACCAATGCCTGAACGCCAGTAACAAGCAAAGTACCCGAGGGCTGGTCAAATTTGTCCGCCAGGGAGAAAGCCGGGGGGGTGTCCAATGCTGACATGGTCCACTCCTGTCAGGATGCCGGTAAAGATTTGGTGAATAACCTGCATCACGCTGTTCGTGTTCACAGTATGCTAGCTGTGACGGGTGAGGACTGGGTTGCAATTATGTCCTTTATGGACAAGTATTAATAATAATTTTGCGTAAAAGGGCACATATTTAGGATGAAATCCTTAGATGGCTTTGATATCAAGATACTTCGCGAACTTCAGGAGGATGCGGAAATCTCCATGCAGGAACTGGGAGACCGGGTAGGTCTGTCCCATACCCCCTGCTGGCGGCGGGTGAAACGCCTGGAAAACGACGGGGTGATCCGCAAAAAGGTGACCTTACTTGACCCGGAAGGTTTACAGCTTGCGGTTAATGTTTTTGTCCACGTGACTCTGAAGAATCACCAGGAAAACGGTCTGACCCTGCTGGAGGAGTCTGTCCAGGACATCCCGGAAATTGTCGAGTGTTATACCGTTTCGGGTGATACAGACTTTCTGCTGCGGGTAGTTGTCAGCGATGTGAGTGCTTACGAACATTTGCTCAAACATACCCTGATCAACCTGCCCGGAGTCGCTAATCTGAGCAGCACCTTTGCCCTGCGTCAGGTGAAATATACAACCGCCTACCCGCTGTAACGCTATTCCCCGCAACCCAAGCCCCGGCACTTACAAACTGCGCAATACCTGCGTCAGGACTGCACCACAACTACACATTTGCACCGTTAGATAGCCCCATCGTGTAACGCCTCGGGTAACAAATGCAGTATTTTATGCCTAAATCCATTCAGACCCTGATCTGGGTGCTCCTCTTGTCCTGGTGTACCGGCTGTGGGGGTGGCAGTTCGTCCACACAAGCCGGGGGGAACAACGATGTCACTGATCCCGTTGAAGAGCCAAATCCAGCCGACCCCCTGGACACTGAACTGCAAGCGCTGATCGCAGCCGCTGACCTGCAAGGTGATGCCGCATTTAATCGTACCCTGCCCGATGTCGAGGATCCGCTGGTTCAACTGGGTAAGAAACTGTTTTTCAGCAAATCTCTGGGCGGCAACTTTGATGTCGCCTGTGTCAGCTGTCATCATCCGGCACTGGGGGGTGCAGACGGCTTATCCCTGCCCGTTGGGGTTGATGCGCAAAATCCCAACCTGCTTGGCCCGGGCCGGGCGCACAGCGTCAACGGCTTACCCAATGTTCCGCGCAATTCACCTACCGTCCTCAATATCGGCCTGTGGGATGCCGGCCTGTTCTGGGACAGCCGGGTTGAGAGTTTTGGCAAAGAAGCTTTCGCCAACGGCGCGGTGTCGGATATCCGCACCCCGGACACATCACTGGGGAATGCAGACCCGGACGCCGGGCCTAATCTGGTGACCGCCCAGGCCCGTTTTCCGGTTACCTCAACCGAGGAAATGCGCGGCGAAACTTTCGAAGCCGGTAATGACAACCAAGCCGTGCGTACCCATCTTGCGCAACGTATCGGCGGGTATGGCGCGGGGGTGGGGGAACTGGCAACCAACGAATGGCTGGCTGAGTTTCAAACGGCCTTCGCCAGCGCCGAAAGTGCCGAAACCCTGATCACTTTTAACAATATAGTCCACGCGCTGGCGGAATATCAGCGTTCCATGGTCTTCACCGACAACCCCTTTGCGGCTTACGTCCAAGGGGATACCAGTGCGCTGACGGATGCCCAAAAGCGCGGGGCCATCCTGTTTTTTACCTCCGCAGAGGATGACGGCGGCAATTGTGCGGCCTGCCACGCTGGGGATCGTTTTACCGACGAGCTACACCATACTATTGCCATGCCGCAATTTGGCCATGGCAAGGGTGACGGCAGCAGCGACGATTTTGGACGCGGCCGGGAAACCGGGCTGGACGAGGATCGCTACAGCTTCAGGACCCCCAGCCTGCTTAACGTGGCGGTGACCGCACCCTATGGGCACGCCGGGGCCTACGCCAGCCTGGATCAGGTACTGGACCACTATAATAATCCACAAAATACAGTGGAGGATTTTTTTGACGACGGCCATGCCTGCACGTTGGCGCAGTTTGCGGACCTCCCCAACTGCGGGTTGTTGTACCCCGATGCAGCAAGCAACAGCGAAATTGCCCTGGACAAACTTGCCGCGGAACGCAACGCCGGTACCAGCCGGTTTGAAAACGTTAACCTGAACAACAATGAACGAAACGATATTGTGGCTTTTTTACACAGCCTCACCGACCCCTGTGTTGAAGACCGAACCTGCCTGACACCCTGGATTGCCGACCCTGCCGATAACGGTCCGGACAATCAACAACTCAACGCTATCGACGCGGAGGGGAACCTGTTGTAATACACGCCTATGCGGATATCTATCACGCAAAAACTGGTGATGTCTTTTCTGGGCCTGACCATTGTGATTCTAACGGGTACGCTGCTCCTGGCACGGTGGAGTTTTGAGCAGGGCTTTTTGGACTACGTTAACGCCCTGGAGCAAACACGTTTGCAGCATAGCGCCAGCCAACTGGCCCAACTGTATGTTGAAAACAACAACAACTGGCAGACCGTGCTGGGCCTTCGGCAGGTAAACCTTTTTGGGCCAAACACCCGTCCACCCCCGTCCCAGCCACCACCCCGGTTTAACCCGGCCAGACCGCCACCCGGGTTGGACGCAAACGCCGCCCCGCCACCCCGGCCC
>JANQMF010000066.1 GCA_028280225.1 Pseudomonadales bacterium
TTATAAGGTGGGCACCATGATGGAAACACCACGCGCCTGTCTGGGGGCGGACCGGCTTGCCCCGGCGGTGGAATTCATGAGTTTTGGCACCAACGACCTGACCCAGATGGCCTACGGCTTTTCACGGGACGATGCGGGTAAATTTGTGCCGGAATACCTGGAGAAGAAACTCATCGAAAACGATCCCTTTGTGTCCCTGGATCAGCGCGCTGTTGGGCGCCTGATAGAAATGGCCATTACCGAATCCAGCCAACGCAAGAAGGGGATCAAGTACGGCATCTGCGGTGAACATGGCGGTGACCCCCGCTCCATCCGCTTTTGCCACGATAACGGCTTGGACTACGTCTCTTGCAGCCCCTATCGCGTGCCCGTTGCACGGATTGCCGCGGCCCAGGCGAATGTGGAAAGTCAGCGCTAAGCCGTCTGCCGGACCCTGGGCATTGCGTTGGGGATTGTGCCAGGTGCACAGCCTCCCTCAGTCGGGGACCTGAATACCAAATTCGGCAAACACTTCCGCATTGTGTTCACCCAGGGTGGGCGGCCTGTGGTAAAGCCCGGTTGGCGTGTCGCTGAATTTGATTGGACTGGCCGCCAGGGAAATTTCCGGATTGTCGCCGCTGGGACTGCACTGCTCTAACATTTGACGGGCGGCAACATGAGGATCGGCAAATATGTCCTCCATGTTTTGTACCGGCCCCGCGGGGATTTCCCCATTGAACTTTGCCATCACTTCGGCCCGGGTAAGCTGAGATGTCCAGGCGCAGATCTGCTCTTCCACCCAGTCCACATTCTTTAACCGGGCCGCATTGGTTGCACTACGCTCATCGGTGATCAAATCGGCCCGGTCCATGGCCGCACACAGCAAATCCCAGTGATGCGGCTGGGCCGCGGCAATGGAAATCCGCCCATCCCTGGTCGGGAACAGATCAAAGGGGTAAAGGGTCATGGCACGTTGCAAACCTGCCGGATTCACTTTACCGGTAAAGCTGAATTGGGCCACCGCACTTTTCTGAAAAGCCATCATCGCATCATACATCGATACATCCAGGAACTGACCCTTACCGGTTTTTTGCGCATGATGCACAGCGCTGACCACACCCAGAGCCATGAGCGTGCCGGGAAAAATGTCGGCAATGGCCGGCGTCACAAGGCCATCGTTGGCGTGCACCAGCCCGCCGAAACTCTGGGCCGCAGCATCCAGGCTGGGCCATTCGGCATACGGGCTTGCCCCGGTACGCGGGTCACCGAAGCCACGCACACAGCCATAAACAATCTTCGGGTTGCGCACCGCAATGGCTTCATACCCCACCCCCAGCCGGTCCATCACGCCGGTGCGCACATTTTCCAGCACCACATCGGCTTGTTCACACAGCTTAAGAAACAGTTCCCGGTCACCCTCTTCTTTCAGGTTGAGACAAACGCTGCGTTTGTTGCGATTCACCGACGCAAAGGGGGCCCCAAAGTCCGTGCCGGCTTCACGGTCTTCGTAAGGCCCGGCGTAGTCCGGAAGAAAGGGGGGAATGTTGCGGTACCCATCCCCCAAGGGGGGCTCCACCTTGATGACCCGGGCTCCAAGATCAGCCAGTAAACCCGCACCAAAGGGTCCCGCTAACGCCCGGGTACAGTCGATGACCGTTACATCTTCCAACGGGCCGCTGCGTAATGTCTTGGTCATAGTATCTGGTCCAAATTCAAACAAACTGTAGTAGAGGCTCAATAGTGTCCCGGGTCAAGGCTGCGGGGGTCAAAGCAGTGCCGGATAAATCACCTAAGTATTCCGGCTTGCGGGGGCCTGCCCCAGCCACATGACCACAATGCCCGAGGGCACAATCGATATCAGTAAAACCAGCAAGGCTGGAGTAAAGCTCCCCGTTGCATCATAGACATTGGCGGCAAATACCGTCCCCAGCGCACTTAGCGTGATAAACGGCCCCAACAGACCCATGACTTTACCAAACCCTTCCGGACCAAAACGGCTGGAAACCATGGCACCCAGCAGGGGTAAAAATCCCCCGGCAGCGACCCCAAGCACAGCGGCGATCACCAGTTGGGTGACATATCCGGGACGGGTGAGCATCAGCAGGATCACCAGCCCTAACAAGGCAACAGCCAGAAGAAATAAATAGCGGTGATCCCAAAGATCCGCCTGGCGCCCAAAAAACAATTTCCCGCCGATCATGGTCACGGCCATCAGCGAAATCAGCGTTGGCGTATGTTCCTGCGCCGTCCCCAGATCCACGGCAAATGCCCCCAGATTAGCCTGCACCGCCCCCTGGGCGGTTAAAAAGGGGGCAAAGGCAAAAATGATCACCCAAAAATTGGCTTGGCGCAAAATACCAAAAGTGGTCCACACCGGGTAATGTCCAAATCCTTTTTTACCAGCGGACAGCGGCGCACCCGCCTCTAGCATAACCCCCTTGTCTTCGGGTGTATTAGCCACAATCAGCCACACCACGGGGATAACCACCAGGACGATCAGGCCCGCCAATAGCAGATGGGTGAACCGCCAGCCGAACGCGGAAAAAAGCAGCCCGACAACAACGGGTAGAATAAAGCCGCCAATGGACGTGCCTGTGGTGGAGATGCCAATGGCCAGGCCCCGCCTGCGGTTAAACCACTTGGCGGCCAGAGTTTGTGCCGCCAGCGGACCAGCCAGCAGTATCCCCAAAGGAATCAATGTGCTGTAAATCAGAATTATGTGCCACACCCGGGTGGCTTGGGAGACCGCGATAAACCCCGCGGCAGCGGAAATGGCCCCCAGGGTGACCAACCATTTAATCGAACGCCGGTCCATGGCGTGGCCAACAAAGGGTGAGATCAGGCCTTGGGCAATCATCATACCCACGTTGGCCCACATCACGTGAGCCAGGCTGGTATTGAACTCCGCTGCCCAGATAGGCGCCCAAAAGATAAATGAGAAGAAGGTCAGGCCAAAGAGCACCGCCTGAAAGGTCATTCCCGCCCCTATGATATTCCAGCCATAATACCAACCCGGCAACGTTCACATCCTGATATTTTCCTGTAAATCACCCTCAGCTTAAGGGTATTCACAGCCGCGTCCAACCACTTCCTTGATGACAATCCGGGCGATACCACAGACTCTGGCATGCGGTGCGCATCCATGGGCTCAGGTAAGTTGGGGCAGGATCTTCAAAGCAACTATTGCGGTAAAAACTATTGTTGTAAACGATAGCCGAATACCCAAGCAATTGTTCGTTCTCTGATCTGGTGTTATAAAAATGGGTTTGGGCATCGGGAGGAACACAATGGCTAAGGGCAATAACCGGCTATCAGCAAAAGATCTGGGGTTTGATCCCGCACAATTGGCCAAACGGTATCAACAGGAGCGGGACAAACGTGTGCGGGATGACGCGGAGGCACAGTTTGTTGCCGTTACCAACGATTCACCTTTTGCGAACAAATACCTGGCTGAAGACCCCTACTGCAGCTATGCAGAACGTGATCCAATCAAGGATGAGCGCGAAGTTATTATTGTCGGCGGCGGCTGGGTGGGCATGATCACCGCAGCCCGCCTGACCCAGGCGGGCATGCCCGATGTGCGCATTATCGAAAGCGGTGGCGACTTTGGCGGTACCTGGTATTGGAACCGATACCCCGGAGCCCAATGTGATATCGAATCTTATAGCTATCTGCCCCTGCTTGAAGAAACCGGCTACATGCCCAAGCTGCGCTATTCATTTGCCCCGGAGATTTACGAGCACGCGCAACGCATCGGCAAACACTTTGACCTGTATAAAAACGCGGTATTCCAGACCTGGGTAACACAGCTGCGCTGGCTGGCGGACGAATCCAGGTGGCTTGTTGCGACCAATCGTGGGGATGAGATGAAAGCCCGCTATGTTTGCCTGGGCACAGGGCCGGCCAATCGCCCACGGCTGCCCGGCATTCCCGGCGCTGATACCTTTACCGGCCACACCTTCCATACCAGCCGTTGGGACTACAGCTACACGGGTGGCGGCCCCGAGGGGAATCTTAACCAGCTTGAGGATAAGAAGGTTGCCATCATCGGTACCGGTGCCACCGCCATTCAATGTGTGCCGGCCCTGGGCGCCAGCGCAAAAGAACTTTATATCTTTCAGCGCACCCCTTCGTCAGTGGATAAGCGTAACAATTCTCCCACCGACCCCCAGTGGGCGGCCAGCCTGGCGCCGGGATGGCAGGCGGAACGCCAGAAACGGTTTGGCGAATCTATCCTCGGCGGCCTGGTGTATCCCGAATTCGTGGATGACGGCTGGACCCGGCTGGCGCGAAACGTGCAAAGTCTGATGGGGCAGGTTGAGAACATATCCCCTGATCAGGCTGGAGAAATTACCCAGTTGGCGGACTTTAAAACCATGGAAGAAATCCGCCAAAGGGTGGAGCAAACCGTTGACGACCCGCAAGTTGCCGACAAACTCAAAGCTTTCTACAACCAGTTTTGTAAGCGGCCCACCTTTAACGATGATTATCTGGAAACATTTAACCGGCCCAATGTCACCCTGGTTGATGTCAGCAGCACTAAGGGGGTGGAGCAAATAACCCCACGGGGGATTGTTGCAAACGGCAAAGAATATGAGGTGGATTGCATCATTTACGCCAGCGGATTTGAAATCACCAGCAGTTATGAGCGGCGCATCGGCATTCCCATTTACGGCATTAACGGTGAATCCATCTACGACCATTGGGAAAAAGGCATGCGGACCATGCACGGCCTGATGGCCCATGGATTTCCCAACCTTTTCCTATGTGGCGGATTATTTGTTTTTCAGTTGGGTGCAAACTACTGTTACGGTGTGGATGTCCAGGCGGAACACGTCGCCCATACCATCAGCGAACTGTCTAAACGCTCCACCAAGGTTGCCCATGTATCCGCGGAAGCGGAACAGCACTGGATTGAAGACCAGTTGAGTAGCGAATCCGCAGGCATGCAACTGGTTCTTGGGGGTTCACCGGAAAGCTGTACCCCGGGCTACTATAATCAGGAGGGGACCGCTCAGCGCTACCGGGATGTGCGCCTTGAGTCGTACGGCAAAGGGCTGGGTGCCTATCGCACCCTGCTGCGGAATTGGCGCAACGCGGGGGATTTTGCCGGACTTGAGCTGACCTGAAGCCGCAGACTACGGTGGCTGACCCGTCAACGCCGGGGCCAGCCGGGAACCTTTAATAATCAACTCTCACACCCAACAGGCCTTCCACCGACCGGAAGTCATGGGCAAAACTGTGCCGTGCCACCAGGTCGCCAAACAGGCGGACTTGTTGGGAAAGCTGTACTTGCCCTCTAACCGCCACTTCGCCGCTGGCGCCTTTTAAGTCTGAGGCAAATCCCCAGTTACGGCCAAACCGGGTGGTACTGTCACCATCAAACTCATGGGCCAGGCCGGCACCAATTTGTACCGATGACGCCTTCCCCGAGGCAATTTCCAACAGGATCATGGCCTTGGCCTCTAAGCTATTAAAGTCGCTGGACTTAAGCTCTTCTGAGGTGGTCAGCGCGGAGGATAGTGCACGGTTGTCGAGATTGGTTGCGCTGTAGACCAGCTGCCCCCAAGGCACCAGGGCGAGATTTTTACCCAGGCTGTAGCGCGTGCCCAACTCCACACCAACCATGGATGTCTGCGCGTCACTACGCTGAGTATGAGCATCAAGACTGTGCCAGTTGGCCATGGCTGTCATGTCAACATACCAGTCATCCGCGCCATACCAGGTTGCACCCAAGCCAAAGCCATAACTTTCAACACTGAATTTGCTGGACAATTGATGCCCCGGCTGCTGCTCCGCACGGCCATCACCCTCCCCATAATGGGTCATAAACGAACCCACAAAGGTACCGTGAGGGAGCTGCGCATGGAACAAATCCCAGCCGAGCTGCGCAAAGTGCTGATCCATATCCAGGGTCGTCTCGGCCCAGGAGGTGCCGGCTTTACCCTGATAGGTGGTGCCATCCACCCGCATCCAAACCGCACCACCTTCCAACCCGGGACGTCGCAACGCAGCACCGGTACCCACACGGGCACCCAGGTTTGCAAAAAACGACCGATCAATGGGAGCCAGCAGCAGTGGTTGTACCACACTTTCACTCACTTCCAGGGCAACCGTATCCACGGCCAGTTCATATCCTTGACCGTTTTGCCTGAGCCCATAACCCAGGCCATCAACCGCAAGGGGTTCAATGGCTAAGTCAAACCCGGCATTTTGTCCGCCAAAGGTCAGTAGTCCGGTTGGGGCACCAGCCTCAGCAACCCGGACCGGGTTAATACGCAATATAACCCTGCCGTCAGCATCCCCACTCACACTGAGGGTGTCCGCACTGCCCATTCCGGTCCGGCCAAAGTTCACATCCAGGGCCAGCACACCGTCAGCGCCGTGCAAATTGCCCACTATGGTGGTCATGTCATCCGCGGTACCCTCAGCTAAATCCAGGGTACCGTTTAACATCACATCACCAACAATCTGGTTGGACGAGGGGCTATCCCCCCAGCCGGTGAGACGCGAAGTGGGGTCAATAAAGAGCTGCCCCCGGATGCCGTCGCCATCACCCAGATGCAGGGTGGATCCGTTAACGAGATTGATCTGTTGCGCCTCGATTATGGAAACCACACCCGGGATGTTAAACAGAACAGAACCGTTGGTCACCGTGACCTGTTCAAATTCATGAAACAGGCTGCCGTTAAAATCTGCGGACACCCCATCAAAAAATAGCTGATCTTCTCCTTCACCGCCAAAAGTTTCGCCAAGCTCAGCAAAGTCTGCATTATCGAAAAACGCAAGCACATCGTCACCTTCACCAAGAAAGGAGGAGCCCGCGAGCCGTCCACGCACTTCCACGTGATCAAGCGTTTCGACATCACTGTAGATTGACCAGGATTGGTCCGCTCCCAGCGAACCGGTTTCGGTAATGAGAATTTGTGCACGGTTACCTTCCACCCAGATCCCTTCCGAGTTTTCGTTGGCGGTATGCACCTCACCCTGAACGATAATTGTGATATCACCGTTGCGGCCATCATCACCATCCGCTTCCGCCTGGACCGCAAATGACCTTTCACCGGCAATGGAGACATCACCCACATTAATCAGGATGTCACCACCGGCACTAAAAGCTTCCACCCCATCCGCCAGTTCACCCAGGGTTTGAATAGACTGGGTGGAAGTTATACTGATATCACCCGCGCTTTCACTGACGGCCTGGATACCTTCGGAGGTGTCTCCTAGTGTGCGTACCGCTGCCGTGGTCAAAACGGTGATTGCGCCACCTGCGCTCTCTGCATAAATGCCCTCCGCATCAGTCCCGGCGGTGACAATGTCCCCAGCAGCGGTAATGTCTATTGAGCCGTCCGGACCAAGACCTTCACTTTCTGCACGCACCCCTTCCGCACTGGTACCCAGGGTAGATATGGTTCCCAGCAGGTTTACCCGGATAGGACCACCCAGGCTGAAGGCGTTCACCGCCTCCGCTGCCTCGGGATCACCCGGATCATCAATCAGTTCACCTTGCGTAAATATTGAACCGCGCACCGTAACGTCCACAGCCCCCTGATCACCTATACCGTCAGACCGACCTTCGATCCCTTGTGCTCCATCACCCAACGTGGTGACGGAACCCGCGCTGATATAAACCGGACCACTATCACTGTGTGCGTGTACACCTGCTGATGCTTCAAGCTCGGTGTAGATATCCTGAGCATTGATTGTGATCGGCCCGCCCAAGCTAAATGCCGAGATAGCCGCCGCACCCACACCAAAAGTTTCGATATCACCGTTTGCGGTAATTTGCACCGTACCGTCATCACCAAGGCCCAAGCTTTCTGCCTCAATGCCTTGCGCACCGTTACCCAGGGTGGAAATGGAGCCTGTGTTGACAGAAATTGGCCCTCCCCAGCTAAAGGCAGATACACCCTCTGCTGCTTGCCCATTTTCACTATTTATATCCCCCTCTGTGAATAGCGAACCCAGTACGGTGATATCCACAATTCCGTGGTCACCCGTCCCATCCGATTCAACATAGATACCCTTGGCACCATCACCCAGTGTGTTAATTGATCTGGCGGTAACTGACACCGGACCGCCACCGGATATTTCTATGCCCTCCCCGTCCAAACCTTCGGTGATCACATCCAAAACATCAATATATGTTGCGCCACCGCTTGCAACCCAGATCGCCTCGGAATGGTCGCCTGAGACAAATAACGTATCGCTGGCGGTGACCGTTGCACTGCCTGACCCAAGGCTAAGCTCAACAATATCCGCTGACTTACCCGCTGTGCTTGCGCCGGCCAGGTTAACCTCCACGGAAGCTGCATTGGCATCAATTTCAACACCCTCCGCGCCGGAAGCCGCAGTGCTCAAACTCCCGGTGACATCTACCTTGATCAAGTCTTCCGGATTAATCGATAAACTGTCGATTTCAATGGCTTCAGAACTCTCCCCACTGGTTGTGATCGACTCCGCAGATATTGAAATGGCGCCGCCCAGACTATTTACCTTCACCCCTGAGGAATAGTCCCGTTCGGTCGCCAATGTCTCCGCCGTCAACACAACATCCATATCCACAACCTCAAGGGCCTCCACCACAATGGTATCCGAGTCCTCTTCCCGGGTCAGGATGTCCGCAACCCGAATTTCTAACAAGTCAACATTACCCGCAGCCTCAACCTGCACACCATCCGAGTTTTCACCGGTGGTGATGATGGTGTCGCTGACTTCGATATTGATGTGCCCGGCGCCATAAACGGCACTAACATCGATGGCCTCAGAGAAATCACCGGTGGTGGTGATTTGACTGGCACTAACCGTAATGTCCCCAGCACGAGCACCCACAAAGATTGCATCAGCGCTATCACCATCGGTTGCCACCAGGCCCACAGCGTGGACCGATACATAGTCATCCGGATCAGTACCGGACGAACCAACAACAAGCCCATTAGAGTCCTCACCCTGGGTTAAAACTCTATCTACGGTTAGCGTGACTGGACCATCCAAACTACTTGCTAAAACCCCAAATGAATCATCTCCCAAGGTGGTGATGGAGCTACCCAGCTGTGCATTAATTGTCATTGGTCCTGAGCCATGCAGGATTACAGCGGGCTTCTCCTCATCAACGGTCACAGCAACATCACTTTCCAGGGTAATGGTGACACCCAGTTCATCAGGATAGGCAATGCCATCTGCATAGGGATTACCCGCTGCATCACAAATCACCTGACCGTCACTATCGGGAATACCACATTCTTCCTCGGCAAGTACCGGACCCGCAACAAAAGCCGACAAGACCAACAACACCCCGGCACACAGACGGCGCCAGCCGCTCAGATAGGTTAATGGATTTTGCTGATAGAAATTGTTGCAGTGTCCGTTTAGGCCAACATCGAGAAAGCTCATGAGGGTTATCCTTGTCAAACATTTGCTTCACAAGTTAATTCCTGTAAAACCTTAAGTATCAACGCACCTGAAACGAAGCGTGAGCAGGTTCTCTAAAGGAGCACCCGGCCAGGGCGCTGAGAGGGTCGCAGGTCTGGAACAATCAGAAATATGCGAAAAAAGGACCGGCGCGGCAGCGCAATGGCTTGCTTTGCTAGTCCCGCACTAACATGCCGTGCAGCAATATGTGCACGTTGGCGCGCACCCAGTTTTCTCGGTATTCGGGGTCTTCCACGGATACATCGTGGGCACTTTTGATCCAGTCCACATACAGGACTTGGTTCATCAGCCGATCGACCACCAGCCCGGTCAGCAACGCCGGTTCAATCTCAGGGTCAACAACCCCCAGTTCCTGACCCCGCTCAACAAACTTTATAAATTGGGAGGCCTGCTGATCAAAAGCCGGGACATCGGGTTGAGTTCTGGTAACCAGCGCATAGAGCTGACGATGCTCAAGCATGGCCTCCAGGGTTTCGGTTACATATAAACGAAACAACACCTTAAAGGCATCTGCATTGGCAACCGGTTGGGAAATTATCCTTGCCGGTACACGAAATACATCTGTGGAAAACTGATCGACAACCTCTTTGTAAATTCCTTCTTTGTTGCCGAAGTAATGGTGCACCATATTAATGCCGGTGCCCGCCTGGTCACAGATGTCACGAATGGTGGTGGCGGCATATCCGTTGCGGGCAAACAGTTCCGTGGCAACCGACAACAATCGATCACGCGGGTTGGCGGAAACATTATTATCCTTAGGGTTTGTGGACATGGTGTTGGCTCGGCGTACGTCAGCTTATTTTTGAGTACGCGCATATTTTTGGATACGCATATACTTGTCGATGCGTAGGCCAACGAGCAAACCAATACTGTTCACATCCTTGTTTCCTTGCTGCTTTCCTTGCTGCTTTCCCCACTAGTGCTTTCCATAGTTCCATAACACGTATTTCATCCACCCCCCAGGTTGTTTCATTTTACGAGAATTACGATTAAAACTAAAGCATAAAGTTCCCGCTGAGTGGCTGCACATCGCATAAACTCAGCAATTCTGTTGCCGGGTCCTCCGGTTCATCTCACCTGCCTGGCGAGATTCCTAAAACTCCAACTGAACACTCTTCAGTTGAGGTTTTGTTGTGATAAGTCTCCCCATCCGAGTTAGCTTTTTGCACCACCGCAACCGGCACCTCTTGTAACAGCCAATTAATGCCGGGCTTGCTGAAAGGATGCGAAGAGACATCATGCCCCCCAATTCCCGCATAAAAATTGTTCAACTAGCCTGTCTGGTTGCTGTGTGTTTAACCGGCGGCTACGCGTACGGCGGCATCTATGTCAGTAAATCCATTGTTACATTCAAACCCGGAAGCTCAGCGCGTGAGGACGTCAGAGTCAGTAATCCCGGCGACAACCTGCAATACGTCAAGGTTGAGGTTTTTGCTGTGCAATACCCCGGCACCCCCAGGGAAAAGCTGATTAAGGTCACAGACCCCCAGCAACACAGCCTTGTTGCAACCCCGGCAAAACTGGTAATTCCACCCCACAGCGACAAGCTGATCCGCATTCTCGATTTAGATCCAACCAGCACACAAGAGCGGGTTTATCGAATTAATGTCACGCCAATCCCGGCACCCATCGAAGAAAGGGTCAACAAACTTCGCTTTGTGGTGGCTTACCAGATATTGGTCATTATCCAACCCGAGGAACCCTTTGCCGATCTTGATGTATCGCGAACCGCCAAAGAAATTACTTTTAACAATCGAGGCAACACAAATGTCCTGTTGAGCCTTGGCCGCCAGTGTGCACCGGACAACCCGGACAACTGCGAAGATCTGGCCGCCCGCCGGCTATATGCTGATACTTCCTGGCGCCTGAACCTGCCGTTTGATGTTCCGGTAACCTATAAAGTCCGTCGTTTTGACTCCACCAGGCACGAGATTTTTCCCTAGCCAACCACATGATGCGGGCAAAAAACACCGTACGCTTGACAATTTATCTCAGTCTAATGCTGGGGTTCTCTCCGGCCATCCGGGCTGATTTTGACAAGACAGCGTACGTACCCCCGGGTTTCGAAACGTTGCTGGACCCACAAACCAATCAGGTTGATGTTTATTATGGTGGTGTATACTTAACTTCCGCCCTGGCCACCTTTACACCCACCCGCATTACCTTTAACAACCCTGCTGACATTACACAACACATACCCGACCTGTTGGCACCCGAGGCTTTTGTATCCTTGATTTCCGGGACCCTGGCGAATAACGCAGACGCTGTGTGTCTGCAGGACAAACAAAGCGGGTGCGGAAAGATTTACCCCCAAACCGTTGGCGTTATTTTTGACGCGGATCAATTCCGGGCGGATTTGTTTATCAACCCGTCCTTGCTCGCCGTGCGCCAGGTCACAGCCGGTAAATTCCTGCCGCCCTCCAGCGCCGGATTTGCAGTGCTCAGCCAAGTCAACGCGGCTGTCAACGGCCAGGAACAGGAAGAGTCGACCTACAATATCAGCAACCATACAATGGCCTCCATCGGCGCAAGCCGTTTGCAAGTCTTAAGCCATTACAGCAGCCAACAAGCCTTTACGGTGGACAGGTTAACCCTGGCTCATGAGCATGCCGGGAACACTTATGCCGCCGGTTACTTTCAAACCAGCGGTCTAAACCTGGCATTTCTTACCGAACAGAATTTTGCCGGGATATCCTTGGCTTCGTCCTTGAATACGCGGACCGACCTGGAACAGTCCACCGGCAGTCATCTGCAAATCTTTTTAAGCAGCCGGTCGCGGGTAGAAATATTCAAGGACAATCGCCTGATCAGCACTCAGGTTTACGACGCAGGTAACCAAATCCTGGACACTTCCGATCTGCCCAACGGCGCTTATGATGTGCTTCTGCAAATACGCGATGCTTATGGCGAAGTACGCCAGGAAACACGGTTTTTCGCAAAAACCACCAGGCTGCCGCCCAAGGATTATACCGCCTACTTCTTTGACCTGGGCATGGCCACCCAAGGGCAAAATACAGTGCTGCCCGCAATCACCGATGAATCCATTCTCAGAGCCGGAGCCAGCAGGCGTCTGACACCGGGTTTTGGCGCAAGCGTGGGCATCAGCGCCCGACAAAACCGGGTGCTGTACGAAATGGGGTTATTTAAGCTTGGCCGGTCCTATAACCTGAACTTCAATGTTGCCTCGGACGGTCAAAATAAAGGCGTTAATCTCCTGACTCAGTATGCCCGGGGGTTGCTAACCTTAAACGCGGGTTTCCGCGCAACCTGGACGGCTTCGCCGGATGGATCCCTGTTTGGTGGCACAACCAGGCAGTCCACGGTCAATTTGTCTTATCCCGTCCGCGGTGGCCGGCTGGCCATCACAGGCAGATACAGCCGGCGCCCGGATCTGCCCGAGGAAAAATATTATGGTCTCCGCTACGACCTGCCCTCGTTCAGAAGCGGCCGCACCAGTCTGGACACCCACCTCCAGATCACCCGGGACAATGACAACCTGCAGGCCAGGCTGGCGCTGCGCCTGTCCTTTCATCACCCCAATTGGCAGCAGGCCTTGAGCAGTCAGTATGATATTCATCTGGAGGGTAATGCCGAAGCTGACAATGGTTTTGAGAACACCCTGGCCACCGCCTGGAGAGACGGCGACAAATTTTTGAGTGACGCGCACCTGAACCTGCAGGCCACCGATAGAGGTGGTAACAAACGCATAGAAGCAGGGTCCCAAGTCAATTCCAATCTGGGCCGCTTTAACGCCAACCTGATTTTTGCGGACAACTCGGATACCAAACAATATAACGCCGGCTTCAGCACCAACATCCTGGCGGGCCCCGGCATGCTGTCTTTTGGCGGGCGCAGGAGCGCACCTTCCGCACTGATACTGAATCTGCAGGGTGAGGAAAAGGACACCTTTGTTGAGGTTTTAGTTAACGATGCGCCCGTCGGTTTTGCCAAGGTTGGCACCAAAACAATTATCGGACTGCGCCCTTACAACAGCTACCGGGTGTCCCTATCCTCTCAGGGAGACGACATTTTGAATCTGGACAATAGAGAAAAACGGGTCACCCTGTATCCCGGCAACGTGGTCACCCTGGATTGGCACACCACAAAGGTCCTGGTTATTGTGGGTCAGCTTGTTGACGCCAACAATAACCCCATTGCCAATACCTTGTTGTCCGGTGTTGCGGGGATCGCCAGCACCGACGAATTCGGCTATTTCCAAGCTGAAGTTGAATCTTCAGCACAGGTGATTTCTACCACACTCCAAGGCAAGTCCTGTCAGGCCCGGATTCCCGAACGGACCAATCAACAAAATGTAGTTATGGTGGGTAAGATGGTGTGTCCGCTTCGGTAGATTGCCGGTTCAGATCGGCTCAGCCAGGATGGTGAGTGTATCTGCATAACTGCCTGACTTAGCACCGGCAATATCCTCAGCGCTGACCCGAACCGTGATCTTGGCGTTATCAATACCATCACACAAAAAGGAGGTGTTGCTGCCATTGCCCTGAACCGGCCGCACACCCACTGCCTTATCCACACCGGAGCGGTCTTGAAAGTAAATTCTGTAAGGCACAACGTCATGTTCCCCCAGCAAGATGAAGTTGCCCCGGCTGTCCTGGTTGGGAGAACTGACCGACAGGGCATAATTTGCCTCATCATCGTTCGAATAGACACAGAAATCAGTCTCACCCCAGGCGTCATCGCCGGGGTCCGCCATACCCAGGTCAATATCAGCCACACCACTTATTTTGACCAGTTCAGCAACAACAATTTCCGCCTGAAAATCAGTGGAATCCGCCGCCAATCCCGAATGCCCGCCCTGCCCATACGCCTGCCAAAGACCCACATAGCGCCCTGCCCTGGCCTGAGCCAATTGATTTGCGCTGATGCTTAACCGCAATTCAGCGTTGTGCCTCCCCTGGCACCCTCTAAATCCACCCAGGTAACCGTCATCCGCCAGGCGGTCGTGTATCAGCACCATCCACGCAGGTTCATCAACGTCTCGAAACGCCACGCTGACCACCAATTTGGCATTCCCCATCTGCTGATCATCACCGGCTAGGTACAGGGCAAATTCCTGGTTCGCCTGTCGGGATCTGACCCCAAATGCATACGCCATTTGCATTGGGGTTGGCGTCAAATCCGGGGGTGGGCTTGAGAAGGCCTCAGCATAATTTGCCGAACCGATACAAAACTCCATCAACCTCGATTGTGCGCCCAGGCCCACCGTCCACGTGCCAAATACAAGGCCGGCATCTGCGACCGGCTCAATGTCGAAAAAGTCCGCAACCCCTGCCGAAACATGGGTTGCGAACCCGAGCAACAAACAAACCCCCGCTTTGAGGGCTTTCATAAAACAACCTGACGAACAACCTTAGATTGGTGCTACATCAACTGTAATTACTGCCTGGTAGTCGTCCGCCGTGCTCGCCGCATGCAGTTGCGCTTGGGCCAGAGAGACTTCTAAACGCGCATTGTCCGATGAATTACAATCCGCTGCAGGACTTCCTGTCCACGTTCCGGTTGTAAAGGTATCATAGCTTAATGTTTCTGTATGGGTGGCGTCAGCAGGATCCACCAGAACTGCCGAAAACGGAATGGATTCACTGGCCGTAACCGAACCAACCTTGAAATCTCCAATGTCGGTGGTCAACTTAAGTTGATAGTTGTCACCTCCGTTACGAAAAACACAGAAGCTCACCTCCCCATCCAGGGTGGCTTGAGTGGGGTCATATTCCCCCAGCGGAACATCGGCAACGTCGGAGACTTTTACCGTATCGGGGATTTCCAGAGTAACCGTTGAGTTATCATTGGATGTTGGGCCCAGGGAACCGGCAACAGCCTGATTGGCCAACAGCCCCAACACCGCTGCATAAACAAATTTGCAAACGTTATTCATAAGTACCTCAATGAATTGTTAATCACGAGCAGACCATGTGAACTACTCGACCTTAAAAATACCAAGCGCCGCAGTCCAGGTATCAACAAACATTCAACCAACACCTTCGGTGGTCAAACTTGTGAACCAATCGACTTGTCATTGAATTTAGTCACGAACAAACCAGCGGGCTCTTAACACAGAACCGGCAATTGACGGCTTATCCGGCCGGGCGTACAAATAGACGCCTGATCGTATTGAAACATCCAGACCATTCACAACCGGGAGAAGTTTGTGCCAACTCAGCCTCAAAAGTGCCATCAGTTTGCAGCACTCCACACCCACCCTGACGCCTTTATTATTGCCAATCCCTGGGATATCGGATCAGCCCTGTTGTTGCAGGGTATGGGTTTCAAGGCCCTGGCCACCACCAGCAGCGGGTTTGCCTACGCCATGGGGCAACAGGATGGCGAGCCCGCTTTGGAGGAAAAACTGGCACACTGCCGGGTTATCGCAAACGCTGCGGACATTCCCTTAAACGCGGACTTTGAAGACGGGTATGCAGACAGTCCACAAGGGGTAGCCGACAATGTTGAACAACTTATTAAAACCGGGGTGGCGGGTTGCTCCATTGAGGACTTTGACCGTACCGGCAAGTCCCTGTATGACTTATCCGCCGCGGTGGAGCGGCTCAGCGCCGCCATTGAGGTAGCAAGAAAACAGGACTTTCCATTTACCATCACCGCCCGGGCTGAACACCTGCTGCGCGCCGAGCAGAATCTGGACGAGGTAATTACCCGCCTTCAGGCTTATGAGAGGGCAGGTGCCGACGTTTTGTATGCCCCGGGAATCCGTTCCTTGGATGATCTGCGTACCGTGACCCGTGAACTCAACAAGCCATTTAATATGCTGGGGGTGACCATACCCGATGCCACCCTGGCGGACTTTCACGCTGCCGGCGCCCAGCGGGTGAGCATCGGCGGAGCCCTGACCTATGCATCGGTAAAACCCATTATCGAATTTGGCCAAGCCATGATTAACAAAGGCACTTTCAACTGGACCCGGGAAATAGCCTCGAGTCAGCAGATAAGAGAACTATTTGCCGCTGAAGGATGATTCTCATCAGCAGCCACTAGCTATCTGCAATATCCTTGGATTCATTGGCCGCGGAACCAAATATCCCCTTGGCCATTAAAGACGTTTCCACGCCCCGGCGATGCTGATAGATCTCCCGGCGAATGCCGTGGATACGCTTGTTGTCAGGATCAGCCTGACAGGCAAATTCCACCAGATGGCAGGCCAGGCGTATATCTTCCGGGACTAACTCCAATCCCCGTTCGGCCAGACGTTCCGCTCCGCCGGTCAGTTGGGCAAGCTCATGTGCCAGGCGGGAATCCTTCGCCGGTTTCAGGTGAGCCGGATTGCCGTCATACCATCCCCCATACAGCCGCCAGATATTACGGATGACAAATTCGGGTTCGTCGTAGGTGGGTTGCATAAAGGGTTTTTCGAGATAAGCGGAATCCAGTTTAACTTCATGCACAATGTCATCCAGGCGCATACCGGCATTCATCCGCAATACGGTTTCCTGCACCAGGAATTCCAGGGCTTGGGCAACATCCGTCAGTACCCCCTTGATACGGTCCTTGCCGACAATGGGCAAACCATGCGCCGGTAAAAAGAGTTCCGCCTCCTTGGCGGCCATGGCGCGCATGGCTGCAGCCCACTCCGCCGGATAACGCTGCACTTTTTGCGGATTGCCGGCATTGGGGAACGCCCAGATCAGAAAATCTCCGGCACAAATAGCCTTATGCTGCGGAATCCAGGACCAGGTGTGGTCATCTGTTTCACCCCGGGCGTGGATCAGATGAAAGTCCATCCCGCCAACGTTTAAATCCAGCTGATCCTGATAGGTGATATCCGGGGCCGGAGAACTTGCCGGTAAAAACTCTTCTTCACCGTCACCAATGTCATAACCCCGGCGGGTGACAGAGCCAAACTGTCTGCTGTTAATGGCAAGGTTGTAGCCGTTGGTATATCTGTAACGGTCAAACCGGGGTTTAATGTTGTCGTGCCCAACGATATTGGGTTTTTCGTGCCCACGTTCTAACGCATCCGCCAGGAAGGTGCCGCATCCACCCACATGATCCAAGTGTCCATGGGTATAAACCAGACTGTGAAAAGGTGCTTTTGACCAGCCCCGAATGGCATCCACCACCCGGCGCGAACCCCGCAGGTTGCTGGTATCAAAAGTGACCAGACCATCATCTGTCTTAAACAGGATTGAATGTGAAAAGGCCTCTACCATGGCCACGTTGTCCGCAATCTCAGACAACTCGAAGTTGATCCGGTTGAGTGGGCCTACTTCGTCGGTGCCAATTTTTCCATCAATTACGTCGCTGCTGATTCTGAGCAAGTCGGCCACATTTACCTCCACGGGTCATTTCTCCAAGCTAATCTACCGGGATTGTGGCCCGGGCGTCTAGCGGAATAAGTGCAAGAGTTCGCCTGCCTCCCGGCAATTGTCTTGCCTGTCGGTGATACAACACCGTTTTCCTCCAGACTCACGTTGGCTACCATAAAAGACCCAAGCAAAACCCTTTGGCCCACTACAGATGCTCAAAAATTCACCAGACTTAATAATCCACGGCCCGGGCCCATGAGCAGCTACCAGGATCAATTGCGCCTATCCCTGCGCCGGGCCAAATACCTGGATGAAGAAGATGCCGTTAACGCGCTTCTGACTGAGCCGGTCTGCTCTCCCGGGGACGCTCGGGCCATTGAGGCGGTTGCGCTCGCCCTGGTGAAGGGTGCCCGTGAACCCCAGCGCGCCAAACCCTTGCTGGACACCTTTCTTACTGAATATGGCCTCAGCAACAGCGAGGGGGTGGCCCTGATGTGCCTGGCCGAGAGTCTGCTGAGAATACCGGATTGGGATACCGCGGATCTTTTAATTGCCGAAAAGCTGGGCAGTGCCGACTGGGAAGATCATATCGGCAATACAGATTCTCTATTGGTTAACGCATCCACCTGGGCCTTGATGCTCACCGGGCGCATTGTCGAATTGGACGAAGAACTTACCCGGCAGCCGGTAAACTGGTTAAAAGCATTCTTTTCACGCATCAGCGAGCCTGCGGTGCAAGCCGCCGTGCGCTCCGCCATGCAGATCCTGGGCCGGGAATTTGTGCTGGGCCAGACCATTGAAGACGCCTTGCGCAACTGCACCCCTGAAAGCACCTACTCCTTCGACATGCTGGGAGAAGCCGCACGGGAGCGCAACACTGCGGACCGGTATTTCCAAGGTTATCTTCACGCCATTAACCAGGCAGGCCACGCCACGCACAGTGACAAGCCAACCATCTCGATTAAGCTATCGGCCCTGCACCCGCGCTACGAAGCTGCCCAGCAACTGCGGATAATGACAGAACTCCTGCCACGGCTTGTTGAACTCAGCCACCGTGCCGCAAAGGCAGGCCTGGGTTTAACCGTGGATGCTGAAGAAGCCGACCGTCTGGACCTCTCCCTTGATCTGTTCCAGGCCCTGGTTGAACAACACAGCGTACGTAACGTGGGTTTTGTGGTTCAGGCTTATTCCAAACGCGCACCGGCTTTGCTGGACTGGCTGATTTGTCTGGCTGAGGCAAACGACTGCCTTTTTCCGGTCCGCCTGGTCAAAGGCGCATATTGGGATACGGAGATAAAACACGCCCAGGTTGAAGGGTTGCCGGGTTTTCCGGTTTATACGCAAAAGGCATCAACAGATTTGTCCTATCTTGTCTGCGCAAAGAAAATTTTTGCACACCCCAGGCAATTGTACGGCCAGTTTGCCACCCACAATGCACACACCCTGGCAGCCGTGCTCAAACTTGGCGAGGGGCAAACCTTTGAGTTTCAGCGCCTCCATGGCATGGGTGAAATACTCTACGCCACAGCCCGGGAACAGCTTGAGCACTTGCCCAAGGTCAGGACCTATGCTCCGGTGGGAGCACATGAGGATCTGTTGGCCTATCTGGTCAGACGCTTGCTGGAAAACGGTGCCAACAGCTCCTTTGTAAACCGCTTCCTGGACGAGGCGGTGCCCCCCGGAGAACTGGTAAACGATCCACAAGAAATCGTTGCCGGCCAAGATCAGCACGCACATCCCGCCATCCGTTTACCGGTCGACCTGTTTGGCGACCGTAAAAATTCCCAAGGCCTGGATTTGTCGGATAGCACCGTGCATAGAACCCTTGAACGTGCCATTGCAGAACAGCTTAGTCACCTGACCCAAGGCCGGAAAAAACAGCACGGGCGGGTGATCACCACACCCTATGATCGCCGGCTTATTATCGGCCAGGTTGCAGACACCGCGGCGGACGATATTGATGATATGGTCAACCAGGCAGCCCGGACCGCCGCGGACTGGCGTCTTCAGGATGCGGCTAAGAGAAAAGACATACTCTTGAACTGCGCGGACAAACTGGAAGAGGCCCGCACGGTGCTTATGGGTCTATTGGTCCACGAAGGGGGAAAAACCATTCCCGATGCCTTAAACGAAGTGCGCGAGGCCGTGGACTTCTGCCGCTACTACGCCCGGCAAATAGATGTCCACTTCAGCAAAGCAACGCCACTGCCCGGACCAACAGGTGAGCACAATGTGCTACGCCTGGAGGGGCGCGGGGTTTGGATATGCATTAGCCCCTGGAACTTTCCGTTGGCGATCTTCCTTGGCCAGGTCAGCGCGGCCTTGGCTGCCGGGAATGTGGTGATTGCCAAACCTGCGGAACAAACGCCCCTTATCGCTGCATATTGCCTGGATATTTTAAACACCGCCGGGCTACCCGGGATGGTCTGTCAACTGGCCTACGGGAGCGCGGACGTCGGCCAGGCCCTGATTCAACATCCGCTGGTTGCCGGGGTTGCCTTTACCGGCAGCACACAAACCGCCCGACACATCAACACGGCCATGGCAAAGGTTAATCGCCCCATTGCACCGCTGATTGCCGAAACCGGTGGGCAAAACGCCATGATTGTGGATTCAACGGCACTACTCGAACAGGTTACCGACGACGTGGTGACTTCAGCCTTTAAGAGTGCAGGGCAACGCTGCTCAGCCCTGCGGGTGTTGTTCCTGCAAAACGAAATTGCTGACAAAACCATCAATATGCTGATTGGTGCCATGGATGAACTGGCCATAGGCCACCCCGGCCATATGAACACGGATATTGGACCTGTCATCTCGGACCGGGCTGCTCAGACTCTACAGGAGCACCTCGATATCATGCGCGCCAACGGCTGGGTCCGCCATCAGCTATCCCTCACCCCGCTCTGCCTGCACGGTACCTTTGTGGCACCCACCCTGGTGGAAATACCGGATCTGGCTGTCCTTAAGGGTGAAAATTTTGGGCCCATATTGCATATTATTCGTTTTGCCGCAGACGACATTGGTCAGATTGTTAAGCAAATCAACAGCAGCGGGTTTGGTTTAACCTTTGGCATCCACACCCGGATTGATGCCCGGGCCGGCCGGTTGGCGGACCATATCAACGCAGGTAACGTATATGTTAACCGCAACATGATTGGCGCTGTGGTGGGCAGCCAGCCCTTCGGCGGTCGGGGTCTGTCGGGCACCGGTCCCAAGGCGGGTGGACCGAACTACCTGGCCCGCTTTGCCACGGAAAAGGTTGTCACCGTCAACACCGTGGCCACCGGCGGGAATGCTGAACTGCTCAATCTCGCCGGTGATACAAAGTGAGATGGGCGATCACACACCTTTTGTTATAACTATTTACGATAGTTTCATACCCATGCGATATTCCGGCGGCACACCGGAAGCTAACGGTTTGGGCGCGCGGGTTTCGGCAAGAAGTTCCAAGCCCACGGCTTTATAGAAGTCGACCGCTGGATTATCGGACAACACATCAAGCTGTAACTTGGCAAATCCCTGCTCGCGCGCGGATGTGATGGCATTTTGAATCAGGTGATAACCCACACGTTTGCCGCGAAATCCGGATTTTACCGACAAGGCGTGGATATAGTAGGTATCCGCATGGACAACCGGATTCAGCCAACTGGCGTATTCCGAGCGCTCGAGAATTCCGGCCAGGTCATCCGAGTCCGCCTGTCCGTTGGTAAGCAGTTGCTGCCACACGGGACCCAGTCCATTTTGGCGGGCTTTGTATTCGTCTCCGGGCATGCCGATTTCAATACCCATCAGTTCACCGTCTTCAAGCGCCAGGGTGGTCGCGTCAGCCGCAAACAGAGAACCGTCGGTCTGCCAGGAGCCCAATACAACGGCATCAAACAAATTGCGATCGGCAAAGTGGTATTGATAAGAAGACGGCCCAGTGGCCCAGACCAGCTCCGGGATATCCCCGGCATGGGTTTTCAGCAAACCCGGCGAGACTTGCACTAATTGCATAACAGGCCTTTCGCTTTATGGATAGACGGCTTATTATTGGTCATCGACCTATTTTAGTCAATGACCTAAAATACCGGATGCGCAACCAGGAAATAACCGGAAAGACATGCAAAACAAAGACGCGGTCAGCACCCGCAAAGGCGCGTCAACCCGCGATCGGATTGTTGCCGCGGCCAGGCACAAGCTGATTGAACAGGGTATCGAAGCCTTTGGCCTGCGTGAGCTGGCGGATTCATTAGGTCTGACCCTCAGTAATGTACAGTACTACTTCAAGACCCGGGAGAACCTGCTGCTATTCATCTTCGAACAGGAAGCGGCTCGGGATGTTGCCGTGATAAACGCCCATCAGCACAGCTTCGAACGTGCTGAAGATGCATTTTGCGCCATCATAAGGGATCTGGTCACCCGCTGGCGGGGTGACAGCGGCGTTTTGTTTTCCACCCTGGGCACACTGGCCCTGCACAACAAAACATTCAGAAAGCTTTATCGTTTTACCTACACTAACTTTTATGCTGCCCTTGAGGGGCCCATATGTCAGATGAACCCGGAACTGCCGAAGGATGAAGTGAAGTTGCGCGTTCGTCTGGTCACTGCCCTGATCGACGGCTCACCTTTGCAAACTCAGGTGGGCAAAGACTTCCTCCAACGGCTGCAGGCCCAGGCAGAGTTAATTGCCAAGGCTTAACCACAAAACCCTATCCGGCTTTTGGTACCTGGCGTATTGTGAACATTGAGTTACTTTCCTGTGGCGTCAGGGTGTGGTTTTTAAATCACAGTGAAAGCTTTGATCAAAATCCGCCTCACCGCTAAATTCAGCCCAGAATGACTCTGATACAGATGCACGTTCCGTGTACCCAGGGCGGCCCGGGCCAATTCTATAAGGGCAGGATGCAGTGCCAGCAAATTCAGCGCCGGTGAACATACAAACGGCATATCGTAAGAGTTGCGAAACTGCGCCTGGGAGGTCCAGTTGCCTCTGGTTAAAACGGTTCACAGGTTTCCCCCCAAACCACAGCCCCAAACGGGCACCTACCCAACCCGGCTGACGGTAAAAGACCAATGCCGCTATCCCAACCGCTATCGGAACAACACGTTGCAGGTTAGAATAGCACCCGGCAGACAATTCGACGATAACAACCCAAGTGGATCAATTCTCCATCACCACTCCTGACGATTGGCACTTACATGTGCGCGACGGTGACGCCCTGGCTGATGTATTGCCATTTACCGCCCGGCAGTTCAACCGGGCCATTATCATGCCCAATCTGACGCCACCAGTGACCACAACCGAGCAGGCTTTGGCCTACCGCCAGCGCATTGTGGAGGCGTTGGGACCCGATACCCGCTTTCAGCCCCTCATGACCTTGTACCTGACGGACAATACACCACCGGACGAAATCATACTGGCAAAGTCCAGCGGGCATATCCACGGTGTAAAACTCTATCCCGCCGGAGCCACCACCAATTCCGAGTCCGGCGTCACCAACATTACCCATTGCCACGACACATTGGCGGTGATGGAGCGTGAGGGTATGCCCCTGCTGATTCATGGTGAAGTGACCCACGACCACATCGACATATTTGATCGCGAAGCGGTATTTATCGAGGAGATCCTCAACCCCCTGATCGAGTGTTTTCCCACCCTGAAAGTTGTCTTCGAACACATCACTACCAAAGACGCGGCTGACTTTGTCCATGCCGCACCGGACCATGTAGCCGCCACCATCACGGCACACCATTTGCTGCTCAACCGCAACGACCTGCTGGTGGGTGGCGTGCGCCCCCATAATTTTTGTTTGCCCGTCCTCAAGCGCGAAACACACCGGCTGGCTTTAATGGACGCAGCCACCTCGGGCAGCGCTAAATTTTTCCTTGGCACCGACAGTGCACCGCACAGCCGTTCCAGCAAGGAACAGGCCTGTGGTTGTGCCGGCTGTTTCACGGCGCCCCTGGCGATAGAACTTTATGCTCAGGCATTTGATAGCGTGGGCAAACTCCATCAACTGGAGGGATTTGCCAGCCACTTTGGCCCAGACTTCTACGGTCTGCCACGCAATACCGGTACACTTCATTTGCAACGCCGCCCCTGGCACGTACCGCCAAGCTATGCCTATCTGGATGAGGAAATTATACCCTTTTTGGCGGGCACCCAACTGGACTGGTCTGTGGTTAGCGAATAGCCAATCTGGCCAGCGACCCCATCAGCACCCATAGCCAACCCCAACAAAAGCCTTCCGCCACAACTAGCAACTCGGTTTTTCCTTAAAGGGAAAGCCAAACCCTTGTCTCCGGGGCTCAGCCCTTACACACGCACTGTAAATGGCCATCAAGATCATCCCGGATCCATGTCCCTATTTAATCTCGCATGTAAACCGTTAGAATATGCCGTGGCAATGATGCCAGAACCCAAGGAGATAGCCCCCATGCTTCAAACGTCATTAGCTACCGCATATGCTCAAAATCAATCTTCTAAAAAATCACACTTAGCTCGGCCGTTCCGGCTGATCAATGGCTGCCGGCGCAAATCCCGCACCCTGGCACAAGCCAGCACCATCCTGTTAGCCATGATTGTACTTCCTGATCGCGCTCATGCGATGAACTATACCTATATCGATCAGATTCGTTATACCAATTGTGGTGGTTACGATGTCAGCGCCTTCTGGGTGCACTGGAAGGAGGACGACAAAGAAAAGAAGCAGTCATTTTACCAAAATACCGCAAACCGGGACGCCACTTGTTTTAACCTGAACAGTATCGGCATACCGGAAGGTAGCGAGGTTTGGCTTTCGTATATGATCTCCGGGGGAGAAAAGGAAGGGTGCAGAAAGGACAAAACAAAGTTCTACTACAGAGCCGACTCAAATCAGAACACTCATTACACCTCCAAGGGTACTATTCTGAACAAGAATCGATGTAGATTAGGCCATGGCAATTGTACCGGCAGATTAAACTGCAGCTACCGTTTAATTGGGCCTTTAGTCAACTAACAGACTGCTGGCTCCTGGCCAGGGATGGCCAGAGCAGCGCAAACATCCCAGCAGCCATGGATGCTCCCCTCTATCGATCCTGCCTATCGATCCTGCGCTAACGAACCTGGGGCCCCTGGTTGTGTTCACCATCTAATCCGGTACAGTGCAGATCGCCACTATGTTCGGATGTTGTACCTGACAGGTAAACCCTGCAGCGGTGATATTCCGTTTTTACAATTTTCTGCAACGCGCTGCATTGCAGCACCACCTTGCCATGCCGCAAACCGATCAAAATCCGGTCTAGCGTATCCAGGCCGCTTGCTGAAAGTTCAAGCACCAATTCTTCGCCGGCACTGATTGATCGGCTGTTGCCAAGGCGGTTGCCCCGGCTGTCCTTGGGCAAAACCCGTATTGTCTGGCCCTCGGCTGCGTGTCCCGAGCCACCTTTGTCCGTTTTGTTAATAACTAAAAGGGCACACTGCGCATCATAACATTCGGTTAACTGACAACACTGTGAAGCATCAGTACATCCGTTCTGTCCCTTCGCACCCTCAGCCTCGACAGAGCCTGCGCCCAATATCACAACCGGTAAGAACGCCACAGATAACACCCGTTTTAACATATTCAACCTCCTGCTACCCATTCATTACGAGCCAACGATTGGCCTTCCTCTAACCGGCACCGGTTTCCCGGATGCGGATGTGTTCCGGGCGCACTCCCAGACCAACTAAACGCCCGAGGATAAGCTGCAACATCGGAAGTTTGCGCAAGAACCGCAGCGGCCCGGGAACCACGCCGCTATTAACAAGCACATGACCCAATATCCGCTTCTGCACAAATACCTGCCAAGCCTGGGTCAACCCCACCGGCAGTTCACGCCGCCGCTGTACCCGGGCGCAAAGATGATCTATCCCCTGCCCTGCCGCTAACCCCGGCACCAGAATATTTGCCGCCGCGACCGCATCCTGTATCGCCAGATTGATCCCCACGCCACCTACAGGAGACATGGCATGGGCAGCATCACCAATACATAACAGACCCGGCCGCCACCAACGTTGCAGACGATTAACCGCTACCGTTAACAAAAAACAACTGTCCCAGCTACGTAAATCATCGATGTCATCCGCCAGCGATGGCTTTAAGCTGACGAGGCACCCTTTAAATGCATTTAAGCCTTGCACCTTGAGATGTTCGAAGCCACCTTTTGGGATAATGTAGGCGCACTGCCAATAATCACCCCGGTCGACAGTAATCAGCAGGCCGCCTTGTCCGAAGTGGCCAAAAAGTTCAGGATCTGCATGGGTTGATTTTTTTAACCGCAACCACACCACATCCAGGGGCGCGCCAATCTCCCGCAGGGGCAACCCGGACTGCTCGCGCAATATCGAATGGCGACCGTCTGCCGCTACAACCAGATCAGCTTCTACCTGAATCTCACCCGCGGCAGTCAATACCCGTACCCCGACAATCCGCCCAGCCCTGGTCAGCAAGCCCAGAGCCTGAGAGTTTTTTTTGAGATTAAATCCCGGGTAGGCGGCGCCTTGTTCCGCCACAAAATTCAGGAAGTCCCATTGAGGCATAAAGGCGACATACGGACAGGTGACCCTCAGCCTGCTGAAGTCCGCTATGGTGACAGCATTGCCTTCAATCACCATCTTCAGCCTTTCCAGCCGTTGGTGCGGGCAACGCAGAAAGTCGCGCAACAACCCAAGCTCACCTACAAGCTCCAAGGTGGAGGGGTGGATGGTGTCACCACGAAAATCCCGCAGAAAATCCGCATGTTTCTCCAGCACCAACACGTCCAAGCCGGAACGGCCCAGCAAATAGCCCAGCATCAGGCCCGCCGGACCTCCCCCAACTACACAGATTTGATATTTATCCTTCTTCCCCTTCTTCCCCTTCTTCCCCTTCTTCCCCTTCTCCCACACAACCCAACACCAGGTGATTCAATTTAATGCAGGTTAGTCGAATTGTCAGGACTAAATCAATACATTGTTTAATTAAAAGATGTCCGCTGTTAGGGCATACCCAACAAATGTCTTCACTATCTGTACATTTACAACATTTTAGTTGTAGTGATGTAATGTTAATGTGCAATACACGTGTGGGGAGCGAAATCACTCTGTGGAGGATAGTTCGTGGAATATTCTGTGGAAGAGGTGCGGCAACTGATTGCGGCACAAGGCCCCGCCCTGTTGGCCTGGGTGCGCTGGCTGGGGTTTATCAATGTGGCTGCCCTGTTATTTGTTCGCCGCCGCCAGGCACGCTGGGCACTGGCCGCCTTTGTATTTATTGTCGCCACCAATCTGCCCATGGTCATGACACTTGGGGTGGTCAAGGCCCTGGCGTTCCCTCACCTGCTGGTGTGGATTCCCATGCTGATTTACCTGACCCGCGAACTGCGCTGGGGTGATATTCAACCACAATCGCCGTTTGGGGTATGGGTAATTCTGTATATGACAACCTGCCTGGTCTCGGTAATATTCGACATCCGTGACGGTGCGCAGTATATCCTCGGTGACCGCGGACCCATTCAAATCAGCAACCAGGTGCCTTATGGTGTCGTTGCGGTAATGGCGCTCTGTGCCTTGGCGATGATTATTTATATCCGGAAAGGCAAGCCAACACCGTAGTGGATTCGTTAGCGGTTGGTTGAACAATCATCTAACAAAATAGGGAATAGTCTCGAAGCACATGCTTGAGATTTTCCCTTATTGCAGAGGTCACAATTATGTTTAACTTTCGTTGTTACAAACCTTATAGAACCCATTAGTCTGTGCTGGACTCTACCTGTCCAGGAGATTCAAGCCATGACCATGTTCTACCCCCTTTTTTTATGCTGTTCCTTAGCTATTGCGGCGACAAACCATGCTCACGGCATTACCCATCGTGTGTACAGCAACCAGGATGATGGTCCCGGCTCATTGCGCCAAGCGGTGACGGATATCAACCTTAATGGCGTGGGTCAGGATAACGTCATCTGGTTTGGCGCACGAGGCACCATCACTTTAGACAGCGAGTTGTTGATCAAGGTGCCGGTGCTGATCGCCGGACCCGGCATTGATCAACTGACCATCAGCGGGCAAGGAAAAACCCGCCTGTTCCGGTTTGATAACGGCAATGATACGCAAGCACTAACCATGGAAATCAGGGATTTAACTCTGATCAACGGGTCGAGCCCCAGACACCAAAGTGGCGGCGGCATCTACAACAAGGAAGCATTGACCCTGACGGACGTGACACTGCGGGGGCATGCTGCTGATCTCCACGGCGGTGCCCTGGCCAATGCCCAACACGCGGAACTTATTATGACCGGTGTCAAAATGACTGGTAACTCCGCACAAAGCAGCGGGGGTGCCCTATATAGCCGAGGCCAAACCAGCGTTATCGAGGATAGTGAGTTTGCGGGGAATGTCGCCTGCCTGGGCATCCGCAGCGAACACGAGGGAGGTGGCGCCGTTTTTCTTAACGATGCGCCAGGTACGGGCCGCTTTGCAGGCAACCTGTTTAAGGACAATCATATCCACGGTACCAGCAATAACGGCAGTCCAACCCGGATAACAAAGTGTGACGGCGGTGCCATTCTTCTGCATCGTTCAAACATGGAATTAACGGATTCAACTTTACAAGGTAACTCAGCGGACGATGGTGGCGCAATTAGGTTGCTGGGGACAGTGGGTCACAAGGATGTCACCGTTGCACGAACCTTGTTTGCCGACAATACCGCCGCCGGTTCAGATCCTTTTGCGGCTGGTCTGGGTGGGGCGATATTTGCCGAAGCGCACCTGAATCTGAAAAATGTCACCATCACCGGCAACACCGCCACCAGGGGTGGGGGCATCTACGCAAACTCCCAGTCTTATCAGGTGCTTGTAGCTCTATCCTTTGTCACCCTTGCCGACAATAACGCCACGGTTTCCGGAGGCGGACTTGACGCTCACGCCTTTATCACCCCGGTATTTGAGGTCCGCAACAGCGTACTTGCCGGAAATACCGTAAACCAAACCCGGTCTAACTGCGCACAGCCTGTGGCGGACAACAACAATCCGGGAGTAGAAACGGGCAACTTCGCCGATGATGCCAGTTGTGGTTTTGGGCTTGGAAACAATGCAACCATCAGGCTTGGACCACTAATGAATAGCGGCGGGGCCACAGCAACCCGTGCCTTACTGGATCGCCCATCCATTGACGGCACATCAGACTGCAAACCTTTCGACCCCATTGTCGTCGCAAACTCGATTGGAACCGTAGCCGTGGCAAACCGGAATATCGCCACGGATCAACGGGGTTTTTTGCGGATAGGCGGCACCACGGAAGTCTGTGATGCCGGGGCCACCGAAACCAGTCCCGACACAACATGTCCCTTGGTAAGAACATTAACCCGCTGTCAGGGAATTTATCCAATCAGCCGTGTGCAAGACCTTGACGGTGCACCCCGGGACCGCCACTGGCATATTCTGGGTGATCTGGCGGGACGCACTTTGAGACTGGAAACGTCCTGTGAAATAAAATTCATAAAGCCGGTAAACCTGGCTGCGGATACGTTGATCATCAACGGGGTTAACCGGGTTGGGGGGCTGGCCCCGGTAAATGTAAATGCCGTGCGGGTGTGTGTGCAAAACCGTCCGGATGATCCGGCGCGCCGCCGTGATGAACAAATCCACATTGGCACCCGGTCCCGGTGGCAGGTGGCTGACACCCTCAGCATTCAGGGTGAACGGCTTAAGGTGGGTATTCATGCCCATATTAAAACCGGTGGCGATATTCTCATGCAGGGTACGAAGGATGTGGTTGCGCGGGCCTTTGCCACCATGGAGACCGGAGCCAACGTGGAGCTCACCGGCACACAAATACGTATGGCCCGCAGTACCGCCATTGACGTGGGCAACACCCTGGAAATTGATGCGGACCGTTGCGCGGTAAACAAAGCCACCCTGACCCAGAACGGCAGCACGTTGCCGGTCCTGGATAAGCTGGGGCGCTGTCTCAACCCGTCGGCTGTACCCTGAATCGGACCGGCATGGCCGCTGTTAAGTACCCTGGGGTGTGGTCATCACTTTTTGCACCTTCGCCTGAGCCCCTCAAGAATCATCAGGGCGTTGGACTCAAAAATCTTTTGTGCTGACATATCCTTGACCAGAGCCCGCATGTCCTTGGTCAAATGCCCGTCGGCCAAGGGTTGGCCCTGACGGGCAGCATGAGTTTCGACCAGAGCGGCACCCAATGTCAGGGCGCCATAAGCAATAATCAGCCGGCGTGCGTCCGCATCCGAAAGTGCAAGACAGGCGGCGTAGTGTCCGGCCAGGGTCCTCATTGAATCCATGGTAAGCTCCCGCGATTCAACTAGCTTGGCGGCGGAAACGTTTGGGATGATAACACTTTCCAGGCGCGCACGAAGGGTTAGAAACAGCGGATCCCTGACGCTTTCAGCATAGTGGCGCCGCACAAAAACCCTGTCCGCCATATCAGGTTTAATGACTTGCTGAAGACGTTGAACCCAGGATGCGCGCCGCATATGGTAAAGATTAAGCAGAACCTCTTCCCGCGTACCAAAATAGCGATACAGTGTGCCCCGGGCGTAGCCCAGTTCCTTGGCCAATACCTCCATGGAAAAAGCTTCCAAACCAACCGCCACAAGATGCTCGTTGGCCGCAACAAGGATCGACCGTTTACGCTCATCCTTCTGTTGAGGCGTTGTTGCACGGGGTAATCGTCCACTCATACAGTTTCCGCTCTATTCGGTATTGGTTGTTGATGCTTGCATCGTGTTCGCAGCAATCTACCCCCTCCCCCACACAATTCACATACCCTTGATTTTCCAGAAAATAGGTGACACCCTGTCATTAAGACGTTATAGTGACGCCCTCTCATCTGTCAGTCAAGTGATCTGGTTATGGAAATTCATCAGCCGGTACCGCCATTCATCTAACCATGGAATACGAAACTCTGGTCAACAGCCGGCGCAGCATTCGCGGCTACAAACCCGATGCCATCCCCCGGGAGACCATCGACGAAATCATCAGTCTGGCCAAACGTGCCCCCTCCTCGATGAACGTCCAGGCCTGGCACGTCCACGTGCTGACCGGTGACGCCCTGAACGAAGTACGGCGCCGTAATATGGAAGAGTTGGTTGCAGGGCAACCACCCCAACGGGAGATTTTCACCCACGGTCCCTACCAGGGTGAACACCGGGAAAGACAGGTGGCCATTGCCAAGAAGCTTTTTGCCAAAATGGGCATTGCACGGGACGACAAACCACGTCGCGAAGACTGGGTACGGCGGGGGTTCAGGCAGTTTGATGCCCCGGTGTCCATCATTTTAACCTACGACAAAAGCCTGGACCCGGGGGTGACTTGCCACTTTGATCTCGGCGCATTGTGTTACGGCATTGTGCTGTCGGCCTGGAACAAGGGTATCGGCTGTGTGGTCAACGGCCAGGGTATCTCCCGTTCGAATATTGTGCGCGAGGTTGCCCGCGTGCCGGATGATCAGGTCATCATGACCGCCATTGCCATGGGTTATCCGGATGATACCTTCCCGGCCAATAGCGTGGTCAGCGACCGCGAACCCAACAGCCGCTTTGTCAGCTATGTTGGCTTCGACGACCAGGCCGCGAACCAAAACTCATAACCGGGCAGACTGGCGGCTACCAGCGTTCCCGATACAGTCGGGCAATGTCATCAGAAAGTATGCCACCGTTGAGCGCAGGTAGACCATAGCGGTACGGCGGCGCCGGCACCTCCTGCTCAATGCTGTTCATGAACGTTGCCGCCAGGCTCTTTACCTTTGCTCACTTTCCCTTACTTCCCCTCACTGTCCTTCCCCTCACTTGACGTTGGCACAATATCACCTTGTTTGCTCGACCCACAAACCTAGAATACCGGGCCTAAATCAATCAATGCGAGCACAAAATGAGTTCAATTAACGTCATACCCAGCGGGCAGGCCTGTGGCGCGCAAGTCACCGGTTTAGACCTGTCAAAGCCATTGGACAGCCCTACCCTGGCTGCGGTCAAAGCCGCGTGGCTTGAGCATCATGTACTTGCCTTTCCCAAGCAGAAATTAAATGGTGATCAGCTTGAGGCATTTGCCCAACAATTTGGCACATTGGGGGAAGATCCGTTTTTTAACCCCATTGCCGGTAGAAAGTACACCGCTGCGGTGCGGCGTGAAGCGGCGGACACCAATAAAATATTTGCTGAATATTGGCATTCCGATTGGAGCTTTATGCCCAACCCCCCCTGCGGTACCGTCCTTTACGCACTCGATATTCCACCCCACGGTGGGAACACGGAATTTTCCAACCAGCATCTTTCATTTGAGTCCATGCCCGACGCTATGAAAGCCCGGTTTGATGCACTCCAGGCCATTCACTCACCTAAGCTGGGTTATTCACCAAAGGGGACTTACGGCAACGTGGAAAAAAACGGCGCCATGGATATCCGCCCGTCAGAAGAAGCGGAGCATATCTACCAAACCCACCCCCTGGCACCGGCACACCCGGAAACCGGGCGCAAAGGGTTTTTAAGCGGAATATCCTACATTGTCGGTTTTGCGGGGATGGGCGAAGAAGAGGCTTACAAACTTATTCTTGAACTTAACAACTGGCAGAGCAAAGAGGAGTTTATCTACAGCCACAAGTGGGAAAACGATATGTTGGTGCTGTGGGACAATCGCAGCGTGGTGCACCGGGCAACCGGAGGGTATGAAGGTTATCGCCGTGAATTACATCGTGTTACGGTATATTAGCGCGCCTGTTAACTGGTTTGCCGGTTGTAACAAGCAACTCCATGCGTACTACGTTTAATTATGAAATGGGCTCTAAAACACAGACAGTGAACTAACGATTTGCTTCCTCAGCAAATCGCACAAGCGCGGCCAAACGATAAACCGCATGCACAAATTTGCTGTAGGGCAACATGACAAAGAAACTCAGGACCAGCCCCAGGTGAACAACCAGCAACATTCCCATCGCTGCTGTCTCGCGCAAGGCCAACAGCAATAGACCACTCAGACTGACCAGAAAGAGCATGATCAAAAAAGCGAAGTCCATGCCGTAATAATCAACCTGCATCGGCGTTGTGTCGCTGCGCATCTTATTCCAGATCAACCCCACAGGACCCACCAGCAAGCCGATACCCCCAACGGTGCCCAGCAAAACCGGCAGGCTGAAAAAGGGATACGGCGCCACCCGGCCAAGACCATAGTCGTACACCGTGGCCACGCAGGTTGCGGCAAAACAAAGCAGAAAGCCCCACATGGTCAATTGATGGAAGATTCGCCGCTGGTTGGAAAATCCGTCGTCCACGCTGCTGCAACCCTCACCATGACCGCCATCCAGGTATTTGAGTGTGCCCGCGTTAACACAGCCGCGCCATACGGATTTTAGACTGGGCATGCCCTTGCCTGTTGCCTTCCAGAATTTCACCACACTCACGCACATGGCCACCACGCTGAAGCCAAAGGTCAGCCCGGCCACCACAACCATCAACGTGTGACCAATGATCTGATAAAAGGATCCCGGACCGCTGAAGCGGCCAAACAGTACATTGTTCGATATCAGGACCAGGGCAAGGGCCATGGTCAACGTGATCAGCACCGCGCTGACCAGCGATACCAGCAGGCCGTTACGCTGAAAGGCGCGTGCAAAGGCACCGGGCCAGGCATATTTTTCATAGGTGGCGATACGTGTGTCTGTCAACACCGCAGGGACGTTAACGTCAAAGGTGTGGGGCGGAGCGTACTGACAGTCGTGATAACAGGCAGTACAGTTGTGGCACAAGTTGGCCAGGTAGTCGAAATCCTGATCAACAAAGGTGCGCCTTAACGACATCGCTTGAAAAGTGGCACACAAGCCTTCGCAGTACCTGCACGCATTACAGATGTCCATTACCCGCCTGGCTTCCTGAGTTGCCGGGGCATCTGTGGCAATGATCATAAGCTGCTCCGGTGGGCCGCAGCACTTGCTCCGGCAAGGCGCCCGAAGACCCCGCCAATGGTCATGCCCGTGCCCGCGCAGTAGCCCTGACCGAGTATATTGCCTGCCATGACTTCACCCGCTGCATAAACATTGTCAGCACCCTGGCTGCCGGAGAAATGTACCCGCGCCTTGCCGTCAACCTTGACACCCAAATAGGTAAAGGTAATGCCGGGTTTAAGGGGATAAATGGCATACGGCGGTTTGTCCAGTTTCAACGCCCAATGAGATTTAGGCGGCAACAGGCCTTCGGTATGACAGTCATCCAGCACGTCGGGGTTATAATTACCGGCAACCACCGCTGCGTTAAACGCCTCCACCGTGGCGGCCAGGGCCGCACCGTCAAGCCCAACTTTTTCCGCCAGCGCTTCAATGGAATCGGCAGAAATGGAAGGAAACACGGACGGCATAAAATTCTCCGCCACCTTGGCATCAATAACCGCATAAGCAATCTGCTCAGGCTGACCGGCAATCAGGCGCCCCCAGATGGCATAACGTTTGGGCCAGAAGTCTTCACCTTCATCATAAAAGCGTTTGCCCTGGGTATTCACCACAAGACTGAAACAGACACAATCCAGGCGCGTGACAATGCCACCGTCAAACTTGGGGCCCCGGGCATCAATGGCCACCGCATGGCACTGGGTGGGATCGCTGACGGTCTGCACCCCCTGACCCATCAGGCAGCGGAGCATGGTGCCGGTGTTATACGGGGTGCCTCGGATCAGGAAGTTGTCCGCCGCACTCCCCCATACCTCTCTCATCCAGCCGGTATTAGCCTGAAAGCCGCCACTGGCCACCACCAGCGCCCGGGCTTTGATCTCGAAGGTATAGCCGCGATTAACCACCACGGCGGATTGAAATCCACCGGTGTTGAAGTTTAAATCCCGGGCTTCGGTATCGTAAAAAATCTTCACACCCAGTTTGTCAGCAGTGCGGTACTGGGCATTGAGCAGCGCCTTCCCGCCCCCCAGAAAAAAAGCGTTGGTTCTACCCAGGCTGAGCGTGCCACTCAAGGCAGGCTGAAAACGCACCCCCTGCTCCTGTAACCAGCCGAGCAACGGATAACTTTCCCGGATGGTGAGGCGCGCCAGTTCTTCATTGATTTTGCCACCGGTCACCCGCAGCAGATCTGTCCAGAATTCTTCTTCGCAATAGCTGTCGGACAGGGTTGCCGTTGGCCCGGGATGCATGGCTCTGAGATTGCGGGTATGGCGGGTATTGCCCCCACGCATAAAGTGCGGCGCATGCTCCAGCAGTACCACGTCGGCACCGGCCCGGGCGGCGGTAATCGCAGCACACAGGCCGGCATTCCCACCACCAACAACAAGTACATCCGTGGTTGCCGGCACATTCATCTAGCGTGTTATCTCCATTGTGTCTGTCTTCAGGCGGCCGCCGTCACGTCCGGGCACCCCGGGTCAGGGCATCGACCAGCCGGTTGCCGAATACGGACAACACCAGTAAACCCAGAATGCCCAACGCAATTGGCCGTTCCAGTACATAACTCCACTGGCCACCGCTGATTTGGTAGGAGTAGATCATGGAATCTTCCGCCATGGTGCTGAGCAATATACCAATGACCGCCGCGGGTACGGAGTAGTCGTAGCGCTTAAACAGCCAGCCCAGGAGCGAAAAGACCAGCACCGTGATAGGACCGCGAAGATCTCCGGTCAGACCAAATGAACCAAATACCGCCAGGGACAGCACCGATGGTACCAGATAATTCATCGGCACCCTGACCAGATTGGCAAGTATCGGTATCAACAACAACCCCAGGCCGATGAGGAGAAACGCCTGGCCAAAATTTGCCAGAATAACCGCATAGACCACATCCGCCTCTTCGCGAATGAATTGCGGTCCGCCGGTGATATTGTGCATGGCAAATGCCGCCAGCATCACCGCGGTGGCCCCACCACCCGGAATACCAAGGGCCAGCAGCGTAGCCATGGATCCGGCTTCCGACGTGCTGTTAGCAGCTTCGGAAGCGACCACTCCGCGTGGATTGCCGCGGCCAAAGGATTCCGGTTCAGCGGCACGCCGTTTGGTGAATATGTAGGACAACAGATTGGCCACCGAAGACCCTACCCCGGGAATGGCACCCACAAAAACCCCAATAAGGCTGCCTCTGGTGAGAATAACCGGGTCTGCTGTTGCGCGTTTAAATCCGCTTAGAATCTGGCGCACGTTGACGGTGCGCGCGGCGCTGTCCTCAACCAGGTAGTTGCTCTTAGCCAGGCGAAACAGTTCCGACGCGGCAAACATACCGATCATGGCAGGAATGGCCGGCACGCCATCCAGCAGATAGGGGCTGCCGAAAGTCCCCCGAGCGACACCCGCCTCGCTGTAGCCGATGGTGCCGATTAACAAACCCATTAACCCCGAAATCGCGCCGCGCAGCAGGCTGCCGCTGCTTAAACTGCCAATCAGGGTAATACCCCAGAGGATGACTACCGCCATCTCCAGGGGCCCCACCTTAAGCACCAGCTTGGAAATGGGATTGATCAGCAAAAATAATATGGCATAACCGATGATCACCCCGATACAGGAAGCTGCCAGGGCTGTCCCCAGGGCCAGGTTGTGCTGTCCCTGTCTTGCCATGGGATAACCGTCAAAAGCGGTGGCGATGGCTGATGATGTGCCGGGAATGTTCATCAGAATCGCCGGAATACTGCCGCCGAAGCTGCCGCCGGTGAAAATGGCGGTAAGAAATAACATGGCCTGCATAAAGTCCATGTACAGCGTCATGGGCAGAAAAATGGCCATGGCCATGGAGATTTGCAGTCCAGGCACCGCGCCAAATAACAGGCCGATGGCAATACCCGGGATGACAATGAGCCAGGGTGTGCTGTCGGAAAACAACATGTTCAACGCGTCCAGCAAGGCGGCGGTGTCGATCATGAGATCAGGCTCACATGGCTGAGAATCAACATAGGCATCGGATAAGGCAGCATGGTGGCAAAAAAGATTGAGATAAGGGATGCAAAGACAAAGGCATACGCCAGCAGCCACAGCCATCTGCGTTCGCCATGCAGCCACAGAAATGCCCCAATAAACAGAAAAGTCCCCACGTCAAAACCCAGCCAGTTAAGGGACAACACGTAAAGACTGAAAAGCACCATAACCGGGAGCACGTCAGCGACCCTATCTTTTGGCTCTGTCTCGTCTTCAACAAGGTCTTCAACGGGACTGCGCAGTTGGCGAATCAGCAGGACAAACTGGATGGCGCAGCAGATCAGAATGAGCGCGGAAACCGGCAGCACCAGAATAAGGTTCAACAAATGCGCCGACGCATCAATGGCGGATGCACAGTACAAGACAACCAGGCCGGCCAGTACAAGCAACACCAGCAGATCAGCAACGCGCTCTTTTTGCGGGGTTGGGGATGACATCCTCAGAAGTTCTCTAACAGATAGGAATAGTCTTTGAATACCTCAAACGTCTTCAGCATGGTTGCCGCAGATTCTTCAGGGCCAACCCAACGACGGCCAATGGAGGCCTCATCCAAGGTTCGAATCAGCTCAGCATGTTCCAGGGCTTTCCTGGTGGCTGCTACCAGTTTGGCAAAACGCTCCGGGTAGTTGCGCTTAAACTCAGCAGAGGTAGCAAGGCCCCGGATGGTGCCGGGTAGTACAGGGACCCGGCAATCCGTTGGTTGCAAAGCTTCGGTCAACGTGGGGGCTGCCCACAGTGGATTAACTTGTTTGCTGGCAATGGCAAGGGGCGTTAAGTACTCACGAATACTCTCTGTCCCTTCAGCACTGATGACAACAAAGTCAACCACGTGGCCGGCCACTGCTGCCCGCGGCAGCCCGCCGCCATTGTAGGTCACCAGATTGAGGTTTTCCTGGGGAATACCACATTTCTCTAACAACAGGCGCGCAATCAGATGCCCCCCGGATCCCCTGACCACCGCCCCGCGAACGGTTTTTGGTTTTTCCCGGATAGCGTTCAGCAATTTTGGCAGGGTGTTGTACTCGGAATCCCGGTTAACGGCAATCAGGTCCTCATCAAACCACTGCAAATTAACGTAGGCAAAGTCGTCAATGGCATAATGGGCATTACCTTCCAGAATGGTATTGGCAAGATAGGGGGAAAAGCTGGAAGCCATCACTGTATAACCATCGTGGGGCTGATCCAGCACAAAGTTTGCAGCCAACAGGGTACCGGCCCCTTTTTTGTTGATGACCTGAATAGGCTGTCCCAGGGCGTTGCCGATATAGATGGACATGGCTCTGGCCATGCGGTCGGTGCTGCCACCCGGGCCAAAGGCCACCACCATCGTTAAAGGCCGCTCCGGGTAGGTGTCAGCAATACTCAGCGCGGAACAGAGTACCGTCGAAAGAAGCAGCCACAGCGGCGTGCGCCTTTTTTTCATCAGGTCTTTCCATCCGCAACCGGTTCGAGCCCGGTCTGTCTGATAACATCGGCTGCCGGACTGGAGGACAGAAAGTCCATCAACAGCCTGGCCCGGCGTACGTCGGTGGCCATCACCGTGATACCCGCGGAGAACACAGTCACTTTCTGATACTCATCCGGAATAGGGCCGACAAATTCCGCACCCGGTATCGGCAATATCTCGCTGATCTGCTGAAAACCCACTTCAACCTCCCCCCGTGCCACTACCGCGGCAACCCGTTCACTGAGGATACGTTTCGATTTTGGCGCAAGTTCTTCCCACAAGCCCAGCCGGGGTAACAAATCTGTGGAAAGGTAGGTACCGCTGGCACTGGCGGAATAACCAAAAGACTTAACCCTGCGCAAGGCCGTCACAAAGGCACCGGTTGTACTGATATCCGGGTGGATTGCCCCGGTTTGCACCGCCATACCAATCAAAGACCTGACCAGATCGCGTCTTTCTTCAGCCCTTACGTACCCCCGGTGCGTTAGATTGTCAAGGGACGGTCTGGAGAGGATGATGATATCGAAGTGTTCTCCCCGATGCAGCCGTACCGGGATGGAATCCGGTGCCCCGCCCGAGGATGAGCCATAGGCGGTGTGCAGGTTAATCCCCGTTTCGGCTTTAAAAAGGGGTGCCAGCTGATCATATGCGGCGGCAAAACCACCGGAGGTGATGACCCTGATGGCACCCTGTTCAGCGTCGTTGCCCCCGGCACGCGGGCTGCCACCGGCAAAAACCACCAGCAGGAAAACACCAATTCTCAGGGCCTTAAACATGATCGGTCACCATAATCACCGCCGCGCCAATCCCAACCCGGGAGCGGTAGATACACATCACCCCGCTCCCACCACCGGTCGCCTAGAATGTGGCTTTAAGGCCAACATAGATCTGGCGGCCCCTGGGGTCGTGGACTTCCGTGTCGAACAAGGGCCGTGCATCAATCTCCGGTGGGTCCTCATCAAACAGATTGGTCACCCCTACGGTCACGGTCAGCTCCTCGTTATCGAAGTTGCCCAACACATCAGTAAAGGTGTAGTCGTAGCGCAGATCTACCGTGGTATCACCGTCGACATCCATTCCCGACTGATCATCTTCGTACTCGCCGATATGACGAATACTGATATTGGCCAGATGCTGGCCCGCCACCAGGGTTGCCCCAACATTCATCTTAAAATCCGGGGTTGAGCCAAAGCCATTGCCGTTGTTGCGGCTGCCCTTAATGTCCCCAAATTCAGACGAATCGTATTCGGTAATGATGGTTGCGGTGGCGTCCAGTTCGATACTACCCCAGGAAAAGTCTCCCAAGGCGTAGGCTGCCGCAACATCAAACCCTTCAGCCTGGGCATCACCTCTGTTCAAAAAGCCGGTGAAAACCGCATTCAGCTGGCCAAACTCGTCACGCAACACTCTGTTGGCAGGCAGGTCACCGGCAAATACAGCATCCACAATCGACTGAGCGCTACCGCCGGGAAGGATCAGATCTTCGTAGTCGTACATCCAGTAGTCCACGGATAAGTCCAGTCCAAATTCTGCCCTCCATACTAACCCAATATTGAAGTTCTCAGCAGATTGAGGTTCCAGATCCGAGGAGCCTTCGGTAAAGACGGTGACATTAAAGCTGCCCGCGCCGGGATTGGCCGGGTCGCTCACCCCTGCATTCCCCACCGAACCGGCAACCTGCCGGATAGACGGTGCCTGGAACGAGGTACCCCAGGAAGTACGCAGGGAGAAGCTGTCGCTGATATCCCAGCGCAGGGCAATTTTCGGATCCGTGGTGTCGCCACCCCTGTCGTCGTAATCCTCGTAACGGACCGCAAGCTGGGCCTCAATCCGGTCGGTCAGCGGCAGAATCGCTTCAGCAAAGAATGCATATACATCCTGATCACCGTCCACAATGCCCTCAATCTCACCCCGGGCGTTGGTGCCATTCTGCCGGCGGCTGTCGGGTATGTTCTCATAAGTCATATCCCGGTACTGACTGCCCACGGCAATTGCAATGGTGCCGCCACCCAGCTCAATGCCCGTGTCGCCACTTAAGATGATTTCCGCCACATCCTGGGTAACTTCGCCGCTGTCGTTAATGGTCAGGGAAAACAGCGCAATATCCTGAGCGGTGTTGCCAAACTGAGAAACACCGTCCTTGGGCGAGATTCCCTGGGGGTCAACCAGGGCGGTGCCAAAGGGGTTCCAGTTACCGCTGTCGATGGCAGCCTGATACAGGTCCACATCATAGTCTCGCGGCTGACTTCGAGTATACTCGTTGGTTGACGAGGTATAGGTTGCATTCAGCACCCAGTTGTCGTTGAACTGATAGTCAAAACCAACAACAAAACGCAGGTTGGTGAATGTAGTATCAATGTCTGCCGCGCTGTCACCATCAAACCTTCTACCCAGCGGGCGGGCGCGGACAATAACCGGACTGGCGGTGTTTACCGCCGGATCCCAGGCGCTTGGGCCGATATACTCAAGGGTGCCGGCGTTATCGACAAAAAAGTTATAAGGATTGTCCGCGCCGACCAGGAAGCCGCCGTCGGTTGTGGTCCGGCGCAGAACCGCCCCACCAAGCCCATCCCTGATCTCGTTACGGGAATAACCCACCTCACCAAATACGTTAAGCTGATCGCTGAGGTCAACATCAAACTGAGAGAACACTTGAATACGCTCTTCCTCGGCAATCAGGCGGCGCTGGTCAATAAAGGGATACCGGCAATTGGTGGTGCCGCCCCGCAGGTGACCGCCCGCGGCTTCACAATCAGGGTCTGCCAGGGTACCGGCGGTTCCGCTGCGCTCAAAGCCACCCGCGCCGTCCGGTACCGCCAGGTCAATACGCCCGGGGGAGCCGGTTCCGGAGCTGAACACTGCACCAATGCCGTCTGCATTGGCGGAATCCCGGTCTTCGATAAAGTCGAAGTCGCCGCGGAAGTTACCGTCCTGGTCATAATAGTTGACGAATAGAGAAAAACTGCCCTGATCAAAGGACTGCCCAAAGGCCACACCCAACTGCTGGGATTCGTGGGTGGAATCACGATATTCGGTGGTCAGCTCAAAGCCTTCGAAGTTCTTACGGGTAATGATGTTAACCACCCCGGCCACAGCCTCTGATCCGTAAGTGGCGGAAGCCCCGTCAGTCAACACCTCGATGCGCTCAATCATGTTAACGGGAAACTGGTTGGAATCGGTAAAAAGCTGCCCTGTGTCATCAGTAACAGGAGACAGGCCGCCTCTTCTGCCGTTCACCAGGGTTAACGTTGAACCGATACCCAGCCCGCGAAGGGAAAACTGCGAAACCCCTTGCAGCGCATTCTGCCGGTTGGATGTTTGCGAGCCGGAGTTCACGGTCAGCCCTTTAAACAAGTCCTGAAGTTTCACCGTGCCGGTGTTCTGCAGCTCTTTCTCACCAACGGTTTGCACCGGTGAAATTGCATCGTAGTCCCTTTTCAAACGTAAATTTGACCCGGTAACCACAATTTCTTCAATGACACCCTCTTCAGCAGCAACTGATACTGGCGTAATCGTTAAACCCACAATCATCCCAAGCAGCACGCCTGGTAATAAAGTTAAGTGTTTTTTCATGTACCCCTCTCCTAAGTGGTATTGGTATCTGTTCTGTTGGTCGAGCTACCAATACTTTCGAGTATACGAAGGCCTAGCTTTCAATTAGCTTTCAACACCACTTTTTGCCTGCCGGGCTGTGTATACTGACAACGCCCGCATTTATCGGGAGATTGAGGGGCTTATGCGCGCGTTAATTGTTGAGGACAACCGGGAAATTTCCGAGTGTATGGACGAGTGCCTGCGCGACATGGACATTGTTTCGGATTGCTTCCACGATGGCCGCAACGTTTCCGAAGCTTTCCGTACCGTTGGCTACGATATCCTGATACTTGATCTGAACCTTCCGGATGCTGATGGGCTCAGCATTTTAAGAGACATCCGCGCGCGCGGCGTGAACACGCCGGTGTTAATTGTTTCCGCCCGGGCCCGCATAGACGAACGCGTTAGCGGATTGGATCTGGGTGCTGACGATTATCTGGTTAAACCTTTTGACCTTGATGAGTTCGAAGCCCGGGTCAGAGCGCTGCTGCGCCGCCACCAGGACACCAAATCGCCGGTATTCCACCTTGGCGAACTGGCCTTCGATCAGGTAACCAGAGAGGTCACTGTCAATGACCAGCCCATCGATCTTGCGCCCCGGGAACGGGCGGTGCTCGAAGTTTTAATCCGCCAGAGCGGTACGGTACTGAGCAAAGAAAAAATTGCTGAACATGTTTTTAATTTCGACGACGAGGCCGGTATCACCTCAATAGAGTTATACGTGCATCGCCTGCGCAAAAAACTTGCCGCCAGCTCGGTACAAATAGTGACGCAAAGAGGTTTAGGCTATGCGCTGCAGCTGGCTGAATAAAACGGCCGGGCCAACATGACCTTGCTGTCAACCCTCAAAGCCCGCCTCCTCGCCTGGTTAATTGTACCGCTGTTGTTTTTGTCCACTGCCCATGTTGCCACCACCTACATAGATACCCGGGCCACCTCCGAGCAGATCTTCGACAAGCTGCTGGTAACCCTGGCGTTGAGCATCAATGAATATGCCCTGGCATCCGGCGGGGACCTTCTGACCGACGATGTTCTGGAACTCATCCGCACAACCACCAACGAAAACCTGTACTACAAGGTGATTGGTCCGGACAGCGCGTTTTTGATGGGCTATGACGACATTCCCGAACCCCGGGGTGGTCTGGAAGTACTGGACGGCCATATTCAGTTTTACGATGCGGTGTACTTTGACCAACAAGTGCGTGTGCTTGCCTTGTCCAGCCTTGTTGACCGGCCTGACTACGCCGGATGGATGACCACCTACGTGGCTCAAACAATCAACGACCGTGGAGAATTGGTCTGGTCAACAGTTGTGAACAGTATTGCGCGGGTGATGGCTCTGGCCGTGACCACCGTTGGTTTACTGGCTGTTGGCATCATCCTGGGACTTAAACCCCTTTCCAAATTGCAGGAG
>JANQMF010000084.1 GCA_028280225.1 Pseudomonadales bacterium
GGAGATGCCGGGACGTTGGATTGGTGGGACGGCTGTCCCTTTGATCACATACTCCTGGACGCACCCTGCTCCGGTACCGGCACCCTCCGGCGTCACCCGGATATCAAGGTGCTCCTTAAGTCACGGCATATCCCCCAGCATGCCCAATCCCAGCTAGAATTACTCAACAACTTATGGCGCACGCTTGCGCCCGGGGGTACCCTGCTGTATTGCACCTGCTCACTGCTGACCGAAGAAAATGATGCTGTCGTGCAGGCCTTTCTTGCCGGGAACAAACTGAATGACCCAAGTGATTCCGCTGCAGTGGTATCTATTCACCTGCCTACCGGGCAGGCCACCCGGCACGGGTGGCAGCTTACGCCGGTGGATTCCATTCACGATGGTTTTTATTATGCACTGCTGCAGAAAAAGGTCCGGGGCGCTGGGACACCACAATAATTTATGAAAATACTGATTCTCGGCGCAGGGCAGGTGGGGGGTACCTTGGCAGAAAATCTTGCCAAGGAAGCTTTTGACGTTACTTTAGTTGATCACGACTCCGCCCGCCTGCAGGAGCTGGCATCGCGCCTGGATATCCAAACGGTTGCCGGATGGGCATCACATCCCGAGGTACTGCGCAAAGCCGGTGCGGACGATGCAGACATGCTGGTGGCGGTGACCTCCAGCGACGAGGTGAATATGATCGCCTGCCAGGTTTGTTATTCCCTGTTTCGCACTCCGACAAAAATAGCCCGTGTCAGGGCAGGGTCCTACCTTACCCGGGAAGGCTTCTTCAGCAAGGAGCACATGCCCATCGATGTGCTTATTAATCCGGAACAAGTGGTCACCAACCATATACATGAGCTGCTCAAACACCCAGGGGCGCTGCAAGTCCTGGATTTTGCTGACGGGCGGGTGCAACTGGTGGCTATGCGGGCCTACTACGGGGGTCCCCTGGTGGGTCAGGAACTGCGGCTTTTGCGTGAACACATGCCTAAGGCCGACACCCGGGTTGCGGCTATTTTTCGGCGGGGCAGGGCAATCATTCCCAAGGGTGATACCGTTTTAGAAGCTGACGACGAAGTTTTTTTTATTGCCGCCCGAGAACATATCGATGCTGTTATGTCAGAACTGCGCCGGGTGGAACGGCCATTTAAGCGCATTATGATTGCCGGTGGCGGCAACGTTGGGGCCACCCTGGCCAAGGCGGTGGAAAACGATTACACGGTAAAACTGGTTGAGTTTAATGTCGCCCGAGCCAAATTCCTGGCAGATCAACTGATCAAAACCGTTGTCCTGCAGGGAGATGCCACCGACCGGGAACTGCTGCTTGAGGAGAATATTGAGCAGTGTGATGCTTTTTGTGCAGTTACCAATGATGACGAAGTGAACATCATGTCCTCGTTGATGGCAAAACGTCTTGGGGTACGCCAGGTCATTACGCTGATTTCCAAACCCGCCTATGTGGACCTGGTGCAGGGCGGAGACATTGATATCGCGGTATCCCCCCAACAAGCCACTACAAGTTCGCTGCTGTCACACGTGCGCCGGGCTGATGTTGCCCGGGCACACAGTCTGCGCCGGGGTGCAGCAGAGGCCATTGAAGCAATTGCCCACGGTGATGAAAAGAGTTCCAAGGTGGTTGGCCGCCGCATCAGCGAAATCGACTTACCCACCGGCACCAATATTGGCGCGATTGTGCGCGACAATCAGGTGCTGATCGCCCATGACGACGTGGTGGTTGAATCCGATGATCACGTTATTCTTTTTTTGGTCGACAAGAAACAGGTCCGCGATGTGGAACGCTTGTTCCAGGTTGGCTTAGCGTTCTTTTAATTTCCATGCGCTTTTAATTCCATGCATCTGGCCGTCATTTTTCGCGTAACCGGCACACTGCTGACCTTCTTCAGCTTCACCTTTCTGGTGCCCGCTGGGGTTGCCCTGATTTACGACGAACAAACCATCCATACCTTTATTCTGGCTTTTGGCATTACCCTGGCGTGTGGGCTGCTGATGTGGCTGCCCCTGCGGGGGAATAGAGAGCTGCGGGGGGGTGACGGCTTTTTGATAACCGCCCTGTTTTATATCGGCCTTGGCATGTTCGGTGCCATACCCCTGTACTTTGCTGAAAGCCTGAATTTGAGTTTTACCGATGCGGCTTTTGAATCGATGTCCGGTCTTACCACCACCGGGGCCACCGTGATCTCCGGACTGGACCAACTGCCCAAATCACTGTTGTTTTATCGGCAGTTGCTGCAGTGGTTTGGCGGTATGGGCATTATCGTGTTGGCCGTTGCCATTTTCCCCATGCTGGGAATTGGCGGCATGCAGCTTTATCGCACCGAATCTCCAGGCCCGGCCAAAGACAACAAGCTCACCCCGCGAATCACCGAAACCGCCAAGGCCCTGTGGTACATCTATCTGACACTCACCATTGGCTGCGCCATTGCGTATTGGGTTGCGGGCATGGATTTATTTGACGCCATCAGCCACAGCTTCGCCACCGTCGCCATCGGCGGTTTTTCCACTCACGATGCAAGTATCGGTTACTTTAACAGTCCCGCTATCGAATCCGTGGCCATCGTCTTTATGGTCTTGTCCGGGGTTAATTTTGGTTTACATTTTCTGGTCTGGCGCAGACGAAATCCCTTGCACTATTTCCGGGATGTTGAGCTGCGTACCTACCTGCTGGTTCTGCTTGTTCTGTCGGTGGTGATTTGTACCCTGCTACTGAATCACCCCGATGCCATCAGCGACCACCCGATACGGGACGGCCTTTTCCAAACCATTTCGGTGGCTACAACCACCGGCTTTACCACTCAGAACTTCAGCCTTTGGCCTTCCGTGGCACCTGTCCTTTTGTTGCTGGCCGCTTTTGCCGGCGGCTGCGCGGGGTCCACTGCCGGTGGGATCAAAATTATTCGCGTGCTGATGATTTATCTGCAAGGGATGCGGGAAGTCAAACGTCTGATCCACCCTAATGGCGTTTTTCCCATCAAGCTGGGAAATACACCCGTTGCCGACCGCCTTGTTGAAGCCGTGTGGAGCTTTTTCAGTGTTTACGTATTCCTGTTTCTGCTGTTTGTCGCCTTTGTCATGCTGGCCGGCAACCTGGACTTCACCACGGCTTTTTCAGCGGTAGGTGCCTGTCTGAACAATCTTGGGCCCGGTCTCGGCGAGGTTGCCCAGAACTACACCAGCCTACCCGTGAGCGTGAAGTGGACGCTCATGTTTACGATGATGCTGGGCCGCCTGGAAATTTTCACCCTGCTGGTCCTGCTGACCCCGGCTTACTGGCGCCGATAGACGCTGCTCCGACTGCCATCAGGGGGGCGCTTAAACCGTTTGTATTCCCATTGATATTGGGCAGGGTCGCGGCGGACGATGTGCTCAATGCAGTTGTTTAACGCCTGGGCCGTGTGCTGGTCTGTCTCCCCCACACAGGGCCCCGGCTCAAATCGCAGAATATATTGGTACCCGGACCGGGTAATTTCGCGTTGCACCGAGCCCATCAACACATTGGGCCGATTTTTGGTCATCAGTCTGTGGGGAAGGCTCATGGTCAATGCCGGGTGGCCAAAAAAGTCCACGTGGACGCCCGCATTTCTGTCCGGCACTTGATCCGGCAAAATCGCCACAAGCCCACCCTCTTTTAAGACCTTGATCAGGCTACGCATACCGCCGGTATCGATGGGAAACATCCGGCCCTTGTAACGTTCGCGCACATCAACAATAACCGGCTCAAGGCTGGCAAAGTTTGGCGGATCGTATAGGGCAGCCAGACTGTAGTGGACCCCCAAAAAGGCACACAAAATTTCCCAGTTGCCAAAGTGAGGGACCAACAACAATGTTCCACCAGGCTTGGCAACCGCCTGCTCCAATAGTTCCCGGCCTTCCACCCGGACAATCTGACCCAATAACTTGTCCTGGGGCCAAAAAGCCAGTTGGCTGAATTCGAACAGCAGCAACATCATATGCTGCAGGCTGGACAAGGTCAGGGTGCGCACTTCCTCGGCAGTCAGGTCGGGAAAACACAGTTGTATATTTATCCGGGTAAAGCGCGCTACCTTGTTCCCGGACCAAAAAGCAAGATGGGCTATCCACCCGCTGATCCACCAGGCCATTCTGGGTGGGCACAGCTGCACAAGCCACAAGACAGATTTTGCCAACATCAGACCTTGCCCAGCTCCGCACAAATTTTGTGCCGAAAGCATGAGCCGAGGTGATCGTTAACCATCCCCACACTTTGCATAAAGGCATAACAAACCGTTGGGCCAACAAATTTATACCCCGCTGCCTTAAGCGCTTTTGACATGGCCCGGGATTGGACGGTCACCGACGGCACCTCACCGGGTTCTGCGTAAACCCGGGCGGGTTGTGGCGGCGCAAAACCCCAGACCCATTCAGCAAAATTGGCGGAATCTGCCACCAGCCTTGCATTGTCCACCATGGCCCTCAACTTACCCCGGTGCCGGATAACACCCGGATTGTTCAACCAACGGTTTATATCATCCTCACCCGCCTCAGCCAGGCGCTGGATATCAAATTGAAAAAAAGCGCTGCGCATATCCGCGCGCTTGCGCAGGATAGTCAGCCAGGACAAACCCGCCTGCATACCTTCCAAGACCAAACGCTCAAACAAGGCCTGAGTATCCCGCACCGGGACCCCCCACTCTTCATCATGATATTCCACATACAGGGGATCCGGACCGCACCAATGACACCGTTCAGGAAGGCACACCACAAGAGCCCATTAACATTCAACACCCAGGTTTTTTAGATTAAGAATTGTTCGGGTAAGATCGGTCTTAGAAAGAACAATCACGGTACCGCTGGTGGATGATGCACCGCTGAAACTCATATTGCTAGACCGGGATGGCGTCATCAATGTCGACTCGCCGGATTACGTAAAAACACCCGGGGAATGGACCCCGTTGCCCAATGCCCTTGAAGCCATGGCGGCTCTGCAACGTCAGTATCGTCTAGCGGTGTGTACCAATCAGTCCGGGGTAGGCCGCGGTCTGTTCACCGAGGATACGCTGGCGCAGATCCATGCAAAACTCAATCGATTGTTGACAGAACGGGGTGGTCATCCGGTGCAGATCTATTACTGCCCCCACCACCCTGAAACAGGGTGTACCTGCCGCAAGCCGGCGCCCGGGTTACTGGCCACCGCCATGCACAGCCATGGTTGCCGCCCTGACGAAACCCTGTACGTGGGAGATTCGGAAAAAGACCTGCTTGCCGCCAAGGCTGCCGGTTGTGCCGCTGCGCTGGTACTCACCGGGAACGGCCGGGTGACCCAATCCCTGGATGCCGCAAGCGGTTACCCAACGTTTTCAGATCTGGCGGCTGTTGCCGCCGCTTTTAAACGTCCAGGTTAACCACGGCAAGGGCGTTAGTTTCGATAAACTCCCGCCTGGGTTCCACCTGATCACCCATTAAGGTCGTGAATATCTGATCCGCGCCAATGGCATCCTCTACGGTGACCTGGAGCATACGCCGCACATCCGGGTCCATGGTTGTTTCCCACAACTGGTCCGGATTCATCTCTCCCAACCCCTTATAGCGCTGGATATCTACACCCCTGCGGGCTTCGCTCAGCAGCCATTCGTAAGCATCGACAAAGTGTGTCACCGGTTGGCGCTTATCACCCCGCTGAACATATCCGTCAGGTTCTAACAAGCCATCCAGCCTTTCGGCAAGTTCGCCGATCACTTCGTAGTCATTGGAGTGCAGGAAATTGTAGCCAAAGACAATTTCTTCGGTGACGCCCTTTAACATCACCCGCACAACCGGCACGTACACCTGGTGCTCCGGATCCTGTACAACATCAACCTCAGCATTGGACCCTTCACCGTCTTCCACCAGGGCCAGCAATTTTTCCCCCCAAGCGCGCATGGCTTCTTCAGACTGCAACATTTCATCACTTATCCGGGGCAGACGAATGAGCTGCCGGGCAACATCAGGCGGATACTTCCTCTTTAACCGCTCAACCCGCATCAGGACGCCCTGAAGATCCACCAACAAAGCCTCTAAGGCCTGGCCGGACATCCCCGGGGCTTGCGCATTCACAAACAGGGTGGCGTCCTGCATGGCCAGTTCCAGGAAGTAAGCGCTTAATTCCTCATCATCCTTTACGTAGCGCTGCTGCTTGCCTTTCTTAACCTTGTACAGCGGTGGTTGTGCAATATAGACATGGCCCCGCTCCAAGAGCTCTGGCATCTGACGAAAGAAAAATGTTAGCAACAAAGTGCGGATGTGAGATCCGTCGACATCCGCATCGGTCATGATCACCACGCTGTGATAACGGAGTTTGTCCGGGTCAAATTCATCCCGGCCAATACCACACCCCAGGGCTGTCACCAGCGTGCCCACTTCCTGGGAAGACAACATTTTGTCAAAGCGGGCTTTTTCCACATTCAGAATTTTGCCCCGTAATGGCAAAATCGCCTGGGTGCGCCGATCACGGCCCTGTTTGGCTGAGCCGCCCGCAGAATCACCTTCTACCAGATACAATTCCGACAACGCCGGATCTTTTTCCTGACAATCCGCCAATTTTCCAGGCAAGCCGGCAATATCCAGCGCCCCCTTGCGGCGGGTCATCTCCCGGGCCTTCCTGGCCGCTTCACGCGCCCTTGCGGCATCAATCATCTTACCCACCAGCGCCTTGGCGCTTTGAGGGTTTTCATCCAAATATTCGGCAAAATACTTGTTAAGTTCTTGCTCAACAGCAGACTTAACCTCGCTGGATACCAGCTTATCCTTGGTCTGGGAGGAAAATTTTGGATCCGGTACTTTCACGGACACCACTGCGGTAAGGCCTTCCCGGGCATCATCCCCAGTTGTGGTGACCTGAGCCTTCTTGCTTAAACCTTCCCGTTCAATGTAAGTATTAAGGGTGCGCGTTAATGCGCCACGAAACCCCGCCAAGTGTGTACCCCCATCACCCTGGGGAATGTTGTTGGTGTAAGTAAACACCTGCTCCTGAAAACCATCGTTCCACTGCATGGCAATTTCCACCCCAATACCGTCATCACGGTCTACTGAGAAGTGGAATACATCATTTAGCGCACTCTTGTTCTGATTCAAAAACTCAACAAAGGCGCTTAAGCCGCCTTCATACAAAAATACTTCCTGTTTACCGCTGCGCTCATCAATGAGGTTAATTTTTACCCCGGAATTAAGGAAAGCCAGCTCCCGCAGGCGTTTGGCCAGTACCTCGTATTGAAAGTGCACATTGCCAAACGTCTCTGGTGAAGGCTTAAAGTAGCATTCGGTACCGCGTTCATTGGTCTGCCCCACCTCCGCCAGGGGTGCTATCGGTACACCGTTGCGATATTCCTGTTGGTAAACCTTGTCGTCTCGCCTGACAACTAACCGAAACACCTCAGAAAGGGCATTCACCACAGAAACCCCAACCCCGTGCAAACCACCGGAAACCTTGTAGCTATTGTCATCAAACTTCCCGCCGGCATGCAGTGTTGTCATGATGACTTCTGCAGCGCTGACGTTCTCTTCCGGGTGGATGTCTACCGGGATGCCACGGCCGTTATCCCGCACGCTCACCGCCTCTTCCGGATGCACGATAATATGGACCTCGTCACAATACCCGGCCAGGGCTTCGTCGATGGCATTGTCAACCAGCTCTTGGACCATGTGGTGCAGGCCAGTCCCATCTTCGGTGTCCCCGATGTACATTCCCGGGCGTTTTCGCACCGCATCTAAGCCTCGTAGTACTTGGATACTGCCCGAATCATAGTTTTCGTTGTCTGACATTCCGTAAATTACCTCTATTACGCCATCCCACAGACCCCCCAGGCTTTATTGTGGGGGAATGCTGTCAAATGGCGTCAATTTTCCGTGTTCCACGTGGAACACTTTGTATTCATTTGGCGTCAATAATTCGCCACCAGAGCCAGCTTCCAATTCCCGTGCAGGTTCAATGGTGTCCAGGGGTTCGCGAACACCATATTCTGCTGCAACCGGAGCAAAGCCATCTAATCGGGTACTGGTCACAATAACCTGACCGTTCAAGTGGACAAGCTTTTCCAAAAAAACCCGCCATCGCACCGGGTCAAGCTCCGCGGCAAAATCGTCGACCAAAAACAAACAGCGAATATCCCGTTTGCTCCGGAGATATTCCGCCTGGGCCAAAATGCAGGCACCAGCGACTAATTTAGCCTGTCCCCTAGACAGGACATCCGAAGCAGGCTGCGTATCCGCCTTAATCAGTAAATCGCTGCGATGGGGGCCACGGTGTGTGGTGCCCAATTTTACATCGCGGGGCAGGCTTTCGACTAATCTTTTCTCAGCTTCTTCAGCATCACCCAGCCCCCCAGAGGCATATTCGATGCTGATTTGCGCATCTATCCCCAGCCGTTCAAGACCTGCGGATATATAAGGTTGTAACGCCTCAACATAATTCAACCGCATGGTATGTAATGCCACCCCGTGAGCCAGAAGTTGGGGTGCCCAAGGGTCAGCAGCGGGATCAGGCGCCTGCACAGCAACCGTCTTCAGCCATGCATTGCGTTGGGCCAAAACCCGCCGGTACTGGGAATAGGTGTCCAAAAAACCCGGTTCCACGTGGAACAATCCCCAATCGATAAACGCCCGGCGTTCAGACGGCCCAGAAAGCACCAACCGGGCCGCGTCAGGCAACAGAATCTGTAACGGCAGCTCCCTGGCCAGCGCGGATACACGCCGCTCCCTTTCGCCACCTATGCGGATCTGCGTATGTCCATCCTTGCGTTTTGCCAGTCCCAGCTTTATGTCCGGCCCCTGCTCTCTGCACACCTCACCCCGAACCATCAACTCATCCTTGCCGTGGCTGATCAGCGTGGCAATTTTATGGCTGCGAAAGGATCTGCCCCTGGAGAGGAGATAAACAGCTTCCAGAAGCGCGGTTTTACCTGCGCCATTTTCACCATATATATAGTTGACCGATGGGTTTAAAGTCAGGTGGGTATCCGCCAGATTCCGCACGCCATGAATGGCAATGGATTTTAGATACATTGACAGATGGAAGGTTGATCGGTGGAAAGAGGATAGACAGAGAGAAGATCGGCGGGAAAATGATAAGCGGGGAAAGAACAGGGGGTAGGACTTCCCACCCACCGCGGGCCCGGTTGACTAACCCAGGAGATGCCGGGGCTGTTATAGACGCATCGGCATAACAACATATACCGCAGACTCATTACCTATGCCTTCAATAAGTGCTGAGCTATTGGCATCAGATACACTTAAACGCACCTGTTCGGTATCCAGCGCGTTCAGCACGTCCAGCAGGTAGCTGACGTTAAAACCAATTTCCATCTGGTCTCCGCTAAATTCAACCGAGACAATTTCTTCTGCTTCCTCTTGCTCCGGGTTATTCGCCTGAATGGTCAACTGCTCGTCATTAAGAATCAGCCTGACCCCTCTGTACTTTTCGTTGGACAGAATAGAAGCCCTTTGAAACGCCAGTTTGAGGGTCTCCCGGTCGCCTATCAGGTAGCGTGAACCATCCCTGGGAATGACCTTCTCATAATCCGGAAACTGACCGTCAACCAGCTTGGTAGTCAATGTGAAATCGCCTGATTGCACTTTAAGGTGGTTGCTGCCAACCTGCAACTCAATGGTTTCTACATCCGTATCCAGTAAGCGGGCCAATTCCAAAACCCCTTTTCTGGGCACAATAACCTGCACCCGCCGTTCCACATCAGGGTTTTGATTGTCTGCGGTACTCATGGCCAGGCGATGCCCATCCGTGGCGACAGCCCGGGCATGCTCAGTATCCACCTCCAGCAACATGCCATTTAAGAAATAACGGACATCCTGCTGAGCCATGGCAAAAGACACATCGTCAATCAACTGGTCAACCTGCTCCCGCGGAACGGACAAGCTCACGTCAGCATCCCCACCCGAAACTTTAGGGAAGTCCGCTGCCGGTAAGGTTGCCAGGGTGAAGCGGCTCCGGCCGGAACGCACCACGGCACGGTCACCCTCAACCGCTACGGAAACTTCAGCGCCTTCTGCCAGAGATCGCCATATGTCCGCCAACTTTCTGGCCGGCAAAGTGGCATCCCCGGGTTGGTCAACCACCGCTGGACAGGTAGCCACCAGTTCAACCTCGAGGTCTGTCCCGGTGATCTCCAGGCCATCCTCTGAAGCCTTGATTAACAAGTTGGCCAACACAGGCAAAGTTTGCCTCCGCTCAACCACACCCGTCACCAACTGCAACGGTCTGAGCAACTGCTCACGTTGAATGGTAAATTTCATTGCTTCAATTCAACCTTATTTGTCGATTGTCCATCGCTGGTGTCCTGCTCCGGTCAGCGCGTAACGAGCCGGGAGGCAGGCCAGCGGCATTACCCAGACAGCAGCCTGGATAGATTCTTGTGGTCTTCAGCAAGGTCAGCACTCGAGTCCCGCAGCTCCGCAACTTTGCGGCACGCATGTAAAACCGTTGTGTGATCACGACCGCCAAAAGCATCACCTATTTCCGGTAGGGAGTGATTGGTGAGTTCCTTAGCCAGGGCCATCGCTACCTGCCGGGGGCGGGCAATGGTTCTGTTGCGACGCTTGGATAGAAGATCCGCAAGCTTAATATTGTAATACTCCGCCACCGTGCGCTGAATATTATCGATAGATATTTGCCGGTCTTGAATCGCAAAAAGATCTCTTAACGCGCGTTTGACCTGGTCGATACTGATAAAGCTGCCGGTAAAACGGGCATTTGCGATAACCCTGCGCAGGGCACCCTCCAGTTCACGTACATTGGAACGAATACGTTCCGCAATAAAAAACGCCACTGCCGGGTCAAGGTTAACCTTTTCCGCTTCCGCCTTTTTCATCAGAATGGCTACCCGGGTTTCCAGTTCCGGAGGCTCAACTTCCACCGTCAGACCCCAGACAAATCTGGATTTAAGGCGTTCCTCTAAACCGTCTATCTCCCTGGGATAACGATCACAGGTTAAAACCATCTGATGGCCACGCTCCAGCAAAGCGTTAAATACGTGGAAGAACTCTTCCTGGGAGCGCAACTTTTTGGCGAAGAACTGGATGTCGTCAATGAGCAGGGCATCCACACTTCGATAATACTGCATAAAGTCCTGCATGGTGCCTTGCTGCAACGCCTTGACCATGTCCTGAACAAAACGTTGAGAGTGTAAATACACCACATGCGCATCCGGCTTTTGGTTGAGTATTTCATTCCCCACAGCCTGCATTAAGTGGGTTTTGCCTAAACCAACACCCCCATACAACAATAACGGGTTGTATGAATTTCCCGCATTGGCTGCCACCTGCAAGGCAGCCGCCTTAGCCAACTCATTCGACTTACCTTCAACAAATGTGTCGAAGCTGAATTCGCTATTCAAATTGTGTGACGGTTTGGGTTTTTCAGCGTAAGCATCAGCGCGCAACGGCTGAGCATGCTGGGATTCACCCACACACAAACTTATGTCTATTTCTTCATCAATGCCTGTTGCTTGACTGATCAAGTCCTGAATGCGGTGCAGATATGCCAGCCGGACCTGCTCTTCAACATATATATTTGGCGCAAAAAGGGATACCGAACCATCTTCCACTCGAGCCTGTAAGGGCTTCAAATACGTATCGTACTGCTCAGCAGAAACTTCTTCCGCCAGTCTGCCTAAGCACTGTTGCCAAATGCTGTGTCCCACCTATGTGTATCCTCGAAGCTTCGCTTTGTGTTCGCTCATGGTCAGCGCTACACATGCGATTATGCAATTACCGCAATTAACCTGAATCGACCTGACTCTCTCTCAACATACGAAAATCCGGGTTTTCGTATAAGCCCATCCGTGGCAAACAGAGAATCAGTATGAGTAACTTAACCGAGCAAGGACAAATTAAAAACAACCTGTTGAGAAAATGAAGCCCTTTCTCCACAAATTCCAGGAAGTCCCGCCAATGTGTTATACAAACTCATATGATGTCGTTGCATGTTTGCAATACAAAGATATACCGGTGCCGTGGCAAGGAACTTATAACCCCTGAGTAACCCCGGAGCTAACCTCCGCTTAGGCCAACGACTTGTTAGTGTATCTTGTCAATCGCGACAAATTGCTTGTTAGTATTATCCGTTTCCAATCTGTTCGGGCATTTTGTGAGATGGTTTGATTAAGCCAGTTATCCTCGCCCGATGACATCCTGGGCTCCCCTTCCCTTTCAGATGTGTTTCACCGTGCGATCTGTTAGAACCTGCAATCTTCTGGATCGCGTTCGTTCTATTTATTCGTCTGAATTATTCGTCTCTACGTATTTACCAAATATGCTGTGTGCTTACTTTCTTGTTCTGCTAGTTTCACTACTTTCGCTACTGACGGGTCGCCGGTTGAGGCGTTTCCCAAACAAACCACTGCTCAACGCTCTAATTCAAGCCGAAACTCCAAACTTCCTGCTGACCATGCCCGGTTAACCTGTGATACCGGTCCGGGCAGGCGCTAGTACGTGATGCATGTGGGTTAACAAACTAGTCAACACACTCACATCAAGCCTTCTGAAAACGTCCTGAAGTTGCTTGCGAACAGGCGAGCATTTAAGCCCATGGCAGAAAAAATAGCTATCAGTTCCACAGAAATTTGTTGCCTTTTTTTCGACTTACGAGGAAATTCAGCAACTTACGCATTGGATCTACAAACAACCCAATTTAGCTAATTCTTAACAATTGTGAGCAAGATTTTGGAGAAGCTGTGGATAACTTTTGTGCGCTTTTTAACCCACAAATCATCCCTGAATTTTGGGTGGGATACTCACCCGGTGTCCACAGGTTAAGGCCGTTGATAAGCGTTTGATTTTGTACCAATAAATCAGCTTGCCCACAGAAAAACCGGGCCTTAACAAACAACAATCACAAACTCTTATATATATACATACTACTATTTGACTTAGCCAGAACGTGTCCATAAAATTCGCGGCCCCCAGGAAGTGGGGTAGCCCATGGTGTCCACTAATCCTGGCTGCGGGTATATACCAAGCGCTGGATAACAGTAAGAGAAGTTAATCGATATGAAAAGAACGTTCCAACCCAGCAATTTGAAAAGGAAACGCACCCACGGTTTTCGTGCTCGTATGGCAACCAAGGGAGGACGCAAGGTACTCAGTGCAAGACGCGCAAAAGGACGTAAGCGCCTCACCGTATAAATGCCGGCCGCTGGGTTGATCAGCGTTCATGGCGGTTGATCTCCCAGCGGATGATGTCAAACACTTTTCCCAGACACAATCGTCTAACCAAACCCGCGGAATTTACTCACGTATTCCGCCGGCCGGAACTAAATGTTTCTGCTGGACCATTACGCATTCGTGCCAGAAAGAATAAACTGTGCGGCGCCCGGCTTGGGGTTGTGGTACCTAGAAAAGGAACCCGCCGGGCGGTACGAAGAAATCGAATCAAACGCATTGTTCGGGATCAGTTTCGTACCAGCCGAACCCGGCTACCTGCATTAGATATGGTAGTCCAGGTTTTTGAAGATACCGGCGACACCCGCTTACGCTCGAGTTTGGATAATTTGTTTGAACAAATCTCAAAGTTACATACGAGTTCCTGAATTGGCAGCAAGAAAGAACATATTTAGGGAAATCCATCGATGGCCGGCGCGTTTGGCCATCAGGTTTATCCGCCTGTATCAGATTACGCTGAGTCCCTGGGTTGGGAATCAGTGTCGATTTCACCCCACCTGTTCCCACTATGCTCAGCAAGCTATTGAACTGCATGGCCTTGGCCGGGGACTATGGTTGGCAATGAAGCGGTTGGGCAAGTGCCATCCCTACCACGCCGGCGGGGTAGATCTGGTGCCGCAGCCTGCTGCCGGCCAAGAACACCAAAACCACCCGGTTTAGTTAGGAATAGTAGATGTTACCTCCCGAAATCCAGCGCATCGTTTTGCTTATTGCCTTGGCCGCTACCGGCTACCTGATGATATTGGCCTGGAACGACGACATGACCGCCAATCGTGCGCAGGTCAGTTACAGCGAAGCGCCGCTGACGTCCACGCCGGTTGACCAGGCACAAATCCCCGGTGCCGACAGCGAGATCCCGGAAGCGGGCCCACTGACCGACCCTCAAAATGACGACATCCCGGATGCCAGTTTATTGGTTGACGAACCCGGCGAAACCCCGTCGCCATCAACAACCACCCGCTCATCTGCGCAACTGGTCAAAGTCTCAACCCCATCCTTAATTGTGTGGATTGATCTCAGAGGCGGAGACATCGTCAGGGTTCAGCTCCCCCAGTTTCCCATCGACATAGAACGAAAAGATGTGCCTTATCTTTTACTCGACCAGGGGGCCAGCCAAACTTATATTGCGCAAAGTGGGCTGATTGGCCAGGACGGGCCCGACTCCCAGCCGCAACGCCCGCTGTATCAGGTGGATACATCGGAGCTGACCGTCGGCCCGGGAGAAACCAAAACACTGACCTTAAGCGTTGAGTTGGGGGATGCCCTGGTTGAAAAATTGTTCACCTTCCGGGGGGACGATTACCTGGTGGATGTCGCCTACCGCATGGAAAACCGCTCAACGGCAGTCATGCGTGCCGGTATGTTTGGACAGATTAAGCGGGATACGCGGCCCCCACCCAGCGATGAATCTTTTGCCCTGGCACCGCAACCCTACCTGGGTGCTGCGTTGACCACGCCGGAGGAGAGGTATCTTAAAATTGATTTTGAAGACATTGACGATGACGGGCCAAGCAAAGAGCAAGTCCAAGGTGGCTGGATTGCATTTTTGCAACACTACTTTCTGTCTGCCTGGGTCCCACCCCAGGAGCAAACCAATCAGTATTCTTTGCGGCGAGGGCGGGATGGCCACTATCTATTTGGTTTTACCGGGCCATCCCAGAGTATTGAACCGGGTGCAACCGGAGAGTGGCAGGCGCAGTTTTACGCCGGACCCAAGGATCAGAAACGCCTTGAACAGATTGCGCAGAATTTGAATCTGACAGTGGACTACGGCTTTCTCTGGTGGGTTGCCATGCCGCTGTTTTATCTGCTGGACTGGCTTTACTCGTTGGTTGGCAATTGGGGGGTTGCCATCATTCTGTTAACCGTTGTGGTCAAGGCAGCCCTGTATCCCCTGTCCGCAGCCGGGTATCGCTCCATGGCGAATATGCGCCGGGTGGCACCTGCCATGAAACGGTTGCAGGAACGTTATGGCAACGACCGGGAAAAGCTTTCCCGGGAAATGATGGCGTTATACAAAAAAGAAGGCGCAAACCCTTTGGGTGGTTGTTTGCCCATGCTGCTGCCCATGCCCATTTTTATCGCCCTGTACTGGGTATTGTTTGAGTCTGTTGAACTGCGCCAGGCACCGTTTTTTCTTTGGATTGAAGACCTGGCGGTGATGGATCCGTTTTTTATCCTGCCGCTGTTAATGGGTGCCAGCATGTACTGGATGCAAACCCTGAATCCTCAGGTTGGAGATCCAATGCAAGTAAAAATGATGAAGATGATGCCGATCATGTTCACCGTCCTGTTCTTATTCTTCCCTGCCGGTCTGGTCCTGTACTGGCTGGTCAACAACGTCTTGTCCATTGCCCAGCAGCAGTACGTCTACAAGCAGGCGGAAAAGGCACAGGCGGCAAGTTAGCTGCCGCATCGGATTGATCATTGAGCGCTGAAATATCGGGGGGGTTGCAGACTGATCTGATTGTTGCGGTGGCCACCCCTGCGGGTCAGGGTGGGATCGGTATTGTGCGCTTGTCCGGACCCAAGGCTAAGGAAGTTGTTGATCAGCTGATCAATAAGCCGCTAAAACCCCGAACAGCCGCCTTTTGTACCCTCCAGGAGCCCACCGGGGATAAAGCCAACCCCGGGCATGTGATTGATGAAGGTTTGGTGCTCTGGTTTCCGCATGGACAGTCGTTTACCGGAGAGGAGGTGGTGGAAATTCATGCCCACGGCAGTCCGGTGGTCTTGCAGCAATTGCTTAACTGTTGCTGTGCTCTGGGTGCGCGGCTGGCGCGCCCCGGGGAGTTTACCGAGCGTGCATTTTTACAAGGTAAGCTGGACCTGGCCCAGGCGGAAGCCGTGGCGGACCTTATTGCCAGTGGCTCGGTAGCCGCCGCGCGGGGTGCCGCGCGATCTTTACGGGGTGACTTTTCCAAACAGGTGAATGAAATTGCCGAAGATCTTGCCGGGCTGCGTATTCTGGTGGAAGCGTGTATCGACTTTCCCGAGGAAGAAGTTGAACACTTACAGGACGCCCAGGTGGGCGCGCGCATTGAACATCAGATTGCTCAACTGAGAGAGTTGTTGACCAACAGTACTCAAGGTCGCCTTGTTAACGAAGGTGCGGCGGTGGCCTTGCTGGGTGCTCCCAACGTGGGAAAATCCAGCCTGCTGAATCGCTTGGCAGGTGAAGAGGCGGCGATCGTCACCGACATCCCCGGCACAACCCGGGATCTGTTGAAGGTTGATCTGGTCCTGGGGGGGGTACCGCTGCGCCTGGTAGACACTGCGGGCTTAAGACCTACCGAGGATGTGGTGGAAAAGATAGGGGTTGACCGGGCTGAACACCAGGCCAGAGAAGCGGATCTGGTTATCATGGTTTTTGCGGTTGACGAGTTTTTACCCGAGATTAATCCAAACAACATCGGCACGCAGTTTGCTGACCTGATCGAACGGCTGGAAATCCCGGAGGCCACGCCGGTGCTTGGGGTGGTGAACAAAATTGACCTGCTGGACGCGGACCGGCGCAAGCACCTGGAATGTGAGGGTAAGCTGATCTGGTTGTCGGTAAAAGAAGGGGATGGCATACAGACCCTGCAGAAAACAATTTTAAATCAGCTTGGCGCCTTGGCAGGGGAAATACCTTATACCGCCCGTGCCCGGCATATCGAGGCATTGTCCAGCGCCGAGGTTCATCTGCAAACAGCGGTGTTACACCTTAAGGCACAGGCCGCCGCGGAACTGGTAGCTGAAGAACTGCGCACCGCCCATCTGGATCTGGGTGAAATTGTTGGGACAATGACCCCCGATGATCTGTTAGGCCGGATATTCAGCGAATTTTGCATCGGCAAATAGCGGCTTTAAAAACCCGGGGCAGCCACTATACTGGGCCGCCTTCAAATCGGCGCTAAGCTTGGCAAGGCTTAAGATATGCAATTTCCGGATTATTTTGATGTCATTGTTGTGGGTGGTGGGCACGCGGGTACCGAAGCGGCCGCGGCTGCCGCGCGCATGGGCGCAAAAACTCTGTTGCTGACGCAAAATATCGAGACCATTGGACAAATGTCCTGTAATCCGGCAATTGGGGGGATTGGTAAAAGCCATCTGGTTGCGGAAATCGATGCGCTGGATGGGGTAATGGCCCGGGCCACGGACGCAGCGGGTATCCACTGGAAAGTGCTGAATGCCAGCAAAGGCCCGGCGGTGCGGGCAACCCGCGCTCAGGCTGATCGCGCCCTGTATAAAGGTGCGGTTCGGCACATCCTGGAGCATCAGGAAAACCTGCACATCTTTCAGCAATCTGTGGTGGATTTTGTACTTAGCGGTGACCGGGTGTCCGGTGTAACCACCCAAATGGGCCTGACGTTCCATTGCAAAACGATCGTCTTGACCACGGGTACATTCCTGGGCGGAAAGATCCATATTGGCAACGAGCAGCATGCCGGTGGTCGGGCGGGTGATGCACCTTCCATTGCGCTGGCGGAGCGCCTGCGTGGTCTGCCCTTCCGCGTCGGCCGGTTAAAAACCGGTACACCCCCCCGGCTGGACGGCCGGACGATAGACTACCGTGGTTTGGAAAAACAACCCGGGGACGATCCCCGGCCGGTGATGTCGGTTCTGTCGCAAACCAGCCAGCACCCGGCACAGGTAGAGTGTCATATTGCCCGAACCAATCCGCGTACCCACGAGATCATCACCCGCAATATTGATCGGTCAGCCATGTACAGTGGTGCCATTGAAGGCACCGGACCCCGCTACTGTCCCAGTGTGGAGGATAAGGTGGTCCGTTTTGCGGATAAGTTGGAACACCAGATTTTCCTGGAACCCGAAGGCTTAAATACAACAGAACTGTACCCCAACGGAATTTCCACCAGCCTGCCTTTTGATGTGCAGCTTGAATTTGTCCGCAGCATATCCGGCTTTGAAAATGCTCATATCACCCGCCCGGGTTACGCCATTGAGTACGACTACTTTGATCCACGTGATTTAAAATATTCGTTAGAAACCAAGGTGATTGAGGGGCTCTATTTTGCCGGGCAAATTAACGGCACAACCGGTTATGAGGAAGCGGGTGCCCAGGGATTGCTTGCGGGGATAAATGCAGCCAGACAGGTACAGGGACGGCCCGCCTGGGAACCCGCCCGGGATGAGGCGTATATGGGTGTTCTGGTTGATGACTTGATTACCTTGGGTACGTCAGAGCCCTATCGCATGTTTACCTCCCGCGCAGAATTTCGACTGCGTTTGCGGCAGGACAACGCCCACCCGCGCTTGACGGCGCTTGGGGTTGAGATGGGAGTGGTTGGAGCCGCCCGGGCAAGTTGGTTCAAAGAGCGTAGCGCTGAGGTGTCTCGCCTTGAAAAGTTGCTGGCGAAAACCCGGGTCAGTCCCGGGGATATGATCGATGATAAATTGAACCTGAACTTAAAAGCGGATATCAACTTGTTGGATCTGTTAAAGCGTCCCGAGATTCGGGGTGCTCAAATCCAACAGTTGGCATTAGAAACAACGGATACTTTCTCTGCGGATCTGAACGCCCTGCTGGCGAAGGATGCTTTGCTGTTTCAGGTAGAAACGGATACCAAGTATGCCGGATACATCAAGCGCCAGGACGAAGAGATAGCCAAGATTCGTCGGCACGAAAGCATGACTTTGCCGGCGGAAATGGATTTTTGCTCTATTTCCGGCCTGAGTAATGAACTGCGGCAGAAGTTGGATGAACACCGGCCGACCAGTCTGGCCCGGGCTGCACGAATTCCCGGCATGACGCCGGCAGCGTTGTCTATTTTGTTAGTTCACGCCAAACAGATGGATAAAGGCAAGTCTGCTGCTTCTGTCTGACGGTGTACGCTGAGACAAAGCCTATCAATGACTGCATCAAAATACTCTGCACCAACAACAGGCAGTCAGGCAATTGAGTCGATACTGCCGGGGCTGGATAGCCTGGGGATTAGTCTCTCGGCTCCACAACAAGCTGATTTGGCCTGCTTCTGTGATGAGCTTATTAAGTGGAACCGCTCGTTTAATCTAGTGTCGCGCCAGGATATTCAGCGGTTGGGTACCCGGCATATTTTCGACAGCCTGACAGGTGCCACCCTGTTTCCGCCCGCACAGGAGAAAAGTGCCCAACCGGTTCAACGGTTGGTCCTGGATGTGGGTAGCGGTGCTGGTCTGCCCGGGATTCCCCTGGCCATTTGGCGCCCTGACTTTACCTACGTGCTGTTGGACAGAAGTGCCCGGCGCACACGTTTTTTACAACACATCAAGACCCGGCTTGATCTGGCACACGTGGAAATACTTTGTGAAGATGTGACCTCTGACAAAGTAGCGCAAACCTATACGGGACACCGGTCATCACCGGGCGAAAACGAGGTCAATGAGGGCGGTTTTAATGTCATCGTTGCCCGGGCGGTCGCACCGGTGGAGCGGCTTTGGGCCATGACGGGGCATTTACTTGCGCCTGGGGGCCGCCTGCTGGTTTACGAATCTGTTGAGGCTGATCCCGGCCCGGGTGAAATTGTACCGGTGGAGCGCAGGCTCAACATAGGCGCCCAAGTTGTCTGTCAGCGGCACAACTTTGCGGTTGCAAGTGAAAACATCCATGCCATATTGCAGGTCTGGGAAGATCGTTCGGACCCGGCCCGGGACTAGATTTGAAATGATGATAAGAACATACGAACAAGCAGGAGAAAGGGATTAGGTGAGAACCATCGCGGTGGCAAATCAGAAAGGGGGGGTGGGCAAGACGACAACCAGTGTCAACCTCAGTGCCTCTCTCGCCATGTCCGGCAGCCGTGTATTGCTGGTGGATCTGGATCCCCAGGGTAATGCCACCATGGGGTGTGGGGTGGACAAAAATGATCTGGAGAATTCTCTGTATGAGTGGTTGTTAGAAGATCAGCCACTGACCAAGGTTGTCCAGCGCTGCAGCGGCGGTTTTGAAATCCTGCCATCAAATATTGATCTTACCGCTGCGGAAGTTGCGCTGATGCAGTCCGAGGGGCGGGAGTTTTTCCTGCGGGACCGCTTGAACGCCCAGGCAGGAGAGTATGACTATGTCATCATCGACTGCCCGCCAAGCCTGAGCATCCTAACGGTAAACGCCTTGATTGCCGCCCAAGGTGTTTTGATTCCCATGCAGTGTGAATACTACGCGCTGGAAGGCCTTACCGCGCTTTTAGATACCATAGCCGGTGTGCAAAGCCGGGCGAATCCGGAGCTGGCCATAGAGGGCATATTGCGAACCATGTATGATCCGCGCAACAGCCTGACCCGAGATGTATCCCGCCAGCTTATCCAGTATTTTGGCGACCAGGTCTTTCGTACCGTTATTCCGCGTAATGTCCGGCTGGCTGAAGCACCAAGCCATGGTCTGCCGGCAATCCTGTACGATAGAACTTCCCGGGGTGCGGTGGCGTACATGGCACTGGCCGGAGAGCTGCGGCAAAAACATAAATAAAATAATTTGCTGAAATTGCACCCCTTTTCGGGGATTGACTGCGGGGATTGACGGGAAACATGAGCAAAAAGCGATTGGGACGAGGACTGGATTCACTACTTTCGGATACCAAACCCGAAAAGACCAAGGCAGAATCTCCGCCGGCAAATACAGAACAAGGCGGGGTGGCCTCGACCATTCAAAAAGCGGTAACGGGCAGTGGTAAGGCGGTAAAAACCGGCGAAAGCGCCAAAAGTGCGGGTATTGTAGAACTCGACATCCAGGCCATCAGTGCCAGCCCGTTCCAGCCCCGGCGTCACTTTGACGATGACGCTCTGGCGGAACTGGCCCAATCGATTCAGGCCCAGGGTTTATTGCAGCCGGTGGTGGTACGCCAGCGACCTCAGGGGGGATACGAATTAATTGCCGGCGAGCGGCGTTGGCGGGCCGCCCAACTTGCGGGTTTACAATCCCTCCCGGCGGTGATCAAAACCGCCACGGATAAACAGGCATCAGCCCTGGCATTAATTGAAAATGTGCAGCGGGAGGATCTGAGCGCCCTGGAGGAAGCCATGGGTTTAGCCCGCCTGCGGGATGAATTTGAACTCACTCAACAACAGATAGCCGACGCGGTTGGCAAATCCAGAGTGGCCATTGCCAACCTGTTACGGCTGTTAAATCTCGGCAGCACCGCTCGGGGTTTGCTGGAAGATGGCCGTATTGAAATGGGCCATGCCCGCGCCCTGTTGGGTTTGACGGGGGTGCAACAGGATCAGGCGTCGCGGCAGGCTGCGGACCAGGGCCTTTCGGTGCGTCAGACCGAAGCATTGGTCAAGCGCTTGCTGAATCCCCAGGCAAAGCCGGCCCAGGCTGCCCCGGCCAAAGATGCGGACATTAGCCGTCTTGAGCAAAGATTAATGGACAAAATTGGTGCGCCGGTGGTCATCAAGCACAGCTTGAGTGGGCAGGGTGAACTCAACATCAAATATTCCAATCTGGAAGAGTTGGATGGGGTGCTTAAACATATGGGCCTGGAGTTTGATTAGCAGACAAAAATGTAGATTTATTACTGCTTTTCATTGAACGCACTCATATGCATCCCTATAATACGCGCCGCCTAGAATTGGGTGTCACCGTCTAAATGGGTCATCCGGGTCGCATTGTGTGGATGCAAACCACCTTGGGTGGGCTTTGTATCTTGGTGTTCTGGCTGATATCGCCACTGCAGGCACGCTCCGCCTTAATGGCAGCTGCAAGTACTGTTTTGCCCGGTCTCTACTATGCCTGGGTACAGCAGCGCACCTTTAACGCAACTCGCTTGCTGATGCACGGGGTGTTGCGCATGTTGCTCACCGCCACATTGATTGGCGTCAGCATCGCAGCCGTAGGCATCGAGCCGGTGAGTTTTTTTGCCACGTTTGCAATTGTGCAACTAGGTTACTTTGCCAAACCTGGGCCAAAGTCGGCTGGAGATGAAGGCAATAAATAAGCCTGTGTAGTCCGATCATCGGCAACAACAGGTAATAAAAAGAGGTAATTGCGGCTGCAGCCAAAGTGAGTACCGTCAACGAGTACGCGAAGGCTTTGAACACAGGCTCGTATGGATACCCGTTCCAGGAGCGTTGGGTAGCTAGACGACAAAAATAATGGGCTAGGAAAAATATGGCGTCCACATCAGCAGAGTATATTCAGCATCATCTCACCAACCTGACCTATGGCCAGTTACCCGATGGAAGTTGGGGGTTTGCCCATTCTGCTGAAGAAGCTGCTGCCATGGGGTTTATGTCCGTTAATGTAGATTCCATGGGGTGGTCGATTGGGTTGGGCCTTTTATTTGCGTGGATTTTTCGCAAGGCCGCGGTGACCGCCACCAGTGGTGTACCGGGTACGCTGCAGAACATTGTTGAGATGATTGTGGATTTTATCGATGAGACCACCAACGATATTTTCCATCACAAAAACGATCTGATTGCGCCGCTCGCCCTGACAATATTTGTCTGGGTGTTCCTGATGAATCTGATGGATCTGATTCCGGTGGACTGGATTCCGGAGCTGGCTAAGTTGCTGGGGGTTACGCACATGAAAATTGTGCCTTCAACAGACCCCAACATCACCATGGCTATGGCGCTTTCGGTATTTGTCCTGATCCTCTACTACAGTATTAAATGCAAGGGGGGTCTTGGATTTCTTAAAGAACTTTCGTTCCATCCGTTCCCGCCCATATTGGCGCCCGTTAACTTTTTGTTGGAAGGCGTCACATTAATCGCAAAACCGCTGTCTTTGGGGCTGCGGTTGTTCGGCAATATGTATGCCGGTGAAATGATCTTTATTCTGATTGCCCTGATGTTTGGTGCAGGTGCGGTCTATTTCTTATTTGGTGGCCTGTTGCAGTGGGCGTGGGCGGTATTTCACGTACTGATCATTACCCTGCAGGCATTTATTTTTGCCGTGCTCACCATTGTTTACCTCGCTCAAGCCCACGATGTGGAAGAGCATTAACAACCAACGCGGATAATTCGCTAATAAAAACTCGTAACTTGGAGTAATCATGGAACTAACAGGTCTTTTGTATATCGCCGGCGGCCTCCTGATGGGGCTTGGCGCAGTGGGTGCGTCCATTGGCGTGGGTGTACTCGGTGGCAAATTCTTGGAAGGTGTTGCCCGTCAGCCGGAATTACTGCCGATGTTGCGTACTCAGCTGTTTATTGTTTTGGGTTTGGTTGACGCGGTACCCATGATTGCCGTGGGCATCGGCCTGTACGTGATATTTGCGGTTGCCTGATCCGGTATCCGGGTGGATTGCGGCCTATACGCAATCTGGAAAGGACGTTGCCGGTTAAACAGGCGGCGTCATAGCTATTGTCGAAATAGAGAAATACGATGAATCTAGGCCTAACACTGATTGGTCAGTCGATAACGTTCATTGTCTTTGTGTGGTTTTGCATGAAGTTCATATGGCCGCCCATCCGTACTGCCATGCGGGAACGCCAGGAGGCGATTGCAGCGGGTTTGCAGGCATCTGAAGAAGCTGACAAAAAGTTAGCGGATGCCGCCAGTGGTGCGGAGCAGGAACTGGCAAAAGCAAAAGAAGAAGCAGCCGGCATTATTGATCAGGCGCGCAACCGTGCCAACCAGATGATCGAAGAAGCCAAAAATGACGCTCGTGTTGAAGGTGAGCGGATGATAGAAGCGGCCAAGGCTGAGATTGAACAGGAAATGAACCGGGCCAAGGAAGCTTTGCGCGCCCAGGTATCTACCCTTGTGATCAGTGGTGCGGAACAGGTGCTGGAAAGCAGTGTTGATGAATCCAAGCATTCTGAAATGCTCGACAAGCTGGCGGGGCAATTGTAGACATGGCAGAACTGGCAACTATCGCACGGCCTTATGCCAATGCTTCGTTTGATCTGGCCAAGCGGGAAAACAGCCTGGATCAATGGTCGCGAATGTTGGAAACCCTGGATGGGGTCACCCAAAACCCAACGGTAAAAGTTTTTCTGGACAGTCCGGATTTGCCGGCCAGCGCCAAGGCTTACCGGTTGGCTGAGCTGTGCGGGGACGAGTTGGACGATCGGGGTAAGAAGTTTCTACAGGCCCTGGCGGATCATGACCGGCTGCCGCTGATTGTTGAGATTCGCGAACAGTTTGAACAACTGCGCGCAGAAGAAGAACGCAGCCTTGATGTTGAGGTGGTCTCTGCGTTTGCCCTGTCCGAAGCCCAAAGCCAACAGCTGGCCCAGGCATTAAACACCAAGTTTGCCAAAGATATCACCATTGCCACCAGAGTCGATAAGGGCCTGATTGGCGGTGCCATTGTCCGCGCGGGAGATGTGGTGATAGACGGCTCGATACGCGGAAAACTGAATAAGTTAGCGGAAACATTGACCGCCTGAGGGCCGTTTCACCTGGTGACGGTTCTTGGCAACGATGGGTTAGGCCAGCGGGTCGGCCCACAGAAGAAATTAAGTCTTAAAAGGAAGGCATCATGCAACAACTGAATCCCTCGGAAATCAGTGACATCATTCAAAACCGCATTCAAGGTTTGGATGTAAAAGCAGAAGCACAAAACGAAGGTACCATCGTAAGTGTATCGGACGGGATCGTGCGCATTCACGGGCTGGCGGATGCCCAATATGGTGAGATGATTGAATTCGACGGCAGCCTGTATGGGATGGCGCTGAACCTTGAGCGTGATTCTGTTGGGGTGGTTGTCCTGGGGGACTACGAGGGCCTCACCGAAGGCATGACCGCCCGTTGTACCGGACGTATTCTTGAAGTGCCGGTAGGCCCGGAGTTGTTAGGCCGGGTAGTGGATTCGCTGGGTAATCCCATTGACGGCAAAGGTCCGTTGAATGCCAGTGGCATGGAGCCCATCGAAAAAGTTGCGCCGGGGGTCATTGCCCGTCAAAGCGTAGACCAGCCGGTGCAAATTGGGCTTAAGTGTGTGGACGCCATGGTGCCCATTGGGCGGGGCCAGCGAGAGTTGATTATTGCCGACCGCCAGATTGGTAAAACGGCCATTGCCATTGATGCCATCATCAATCAGAAGCGCAGCGGCATTAAGTGTATCTACGTTGCGGTGGGTCAGAAAATGTCCACCATCGCCAACATTGTGCGGACGTTGGAAGAGTACGGCGCCATGGAGTACACCACGGTTGTTGCGGCCAGCGCGTCGGATCCGGCGCCCATGCAATTTATTGCCCCCTACTCCGGTTGCAGCATGGGTGAATATTTTCGTGATCACGGCGAAGACGCCCTGGTGATTTACGATGATCTGACCAAACAGGCTTGGGCGTATCGGCAGATTTCCCTGTTGTTAAAACGTCCCCCGGGCCGTGAAGCGTATCCCGGTGATGTATTTTACCTGCACTCCAGATTGCTGGAGCGGGCTGCCCGGGTGAATGCGGAATATGTTGAAAACTATACAAACGGTGCCGTTAAGGGACAAACCGGATCGCTGACCGCGCTGCCGGTTATTGAAACCCAGGCCGGGGATATTTCCGCCTTTGTACCCACCAACGTGATCTCCATTACCGACGGACAGATCTTTCTGGAGACCGAAAATTTCAACTCTGGACTGCGCCCGGCGATGAACCCGGGTACGTCGGTATCCCGAGTGGGGGGTTCCGCCCAGGTACCCTTTATGAAAAAAATCTCCGGGGGGATCAAACTGGCCCTGGCTCAGTACCGTGAGCTTGCCGCGTTTTCCCAGTTTGCCTCGGACCTGGATGACGCTACCCGCCGTCAGTTAGAACACGGTGAGCGGGTGACCGAACTGATGAAACAGAAGCAGTACGCACCCATGTCCGTTGCGGAAATGGGCACCGTGCTGTTTGCCGCTAACGAAGGGTATCTGGAAGACGTTGCAGTGGATAAGGTTCTGGACTTTGAAGCCGCTCTGTTGAGCTATATGCGTTCGGAACATACGGATTTCATGAATGATATCGACGAAAACGGCACCTACAACGATGATGTTGTGGCGACTCTGAAGGAAGCCATCGAAAAATTTAAGGCCACGCAAACCTTCTAAAGCGGCGGGATCAGCAAACAGGACTAAATAATGGCAGTCGGTAAAGAAATTAAGACCAAGATCAACAGCGTACAAAATACGCAGAAGATCACCAGCGCCATGCAGATGGTGGCGGCCAGCAAAATGCGGCGCACCCAGAACAAGATGAGTGAGGGTAAACCCTACAGCGAACGCATTCGGGGGGTGATTGGGCATCTGGCGAACTCTAATCCCGAATATAAACACGTCTACATGCAGGAGCGCGACATCAAGCGTGTGGGCTTTATTGTTGTGTCTACAGACCGGGGGCTGTGCGGCGGACTGAACGTCAACTTGTTCCGCACGGTGGTTAAAAGCCTGGCGGAGTGGGATGCAAAGGGCATTCAAGCTGACCTGGGACTGATAGGAAACAAGGCGGGCCCGTTTTTCAGGTCGGTGGGCGCCAATGTTAAAGCGGTGATGAACGATGTAGGCGAGGCACCGGTGCTGGCGGATTTGATTGGCGGCGTAAAGGTTATGTTGGATGCATACGAAGCGGGAGAAATTGATCGCCTGTTTTTGGCCAGCAACGAATTTGTTAATACCATGACTCAGGCCCCCACCATTCGCCAGCTTCTGCCCCTGGATCCGGATGAGGGTGAAGCTTATAAGCACCGTTGGGACTATATTTATGAGCCCGACGCCAGACAGCTTATTGAGGGGTTGGTCACGCGATTTATTGAATCTCAGGTTTATCAGGCGGTGATCGAAAATGGTGCATGTGAACAGGCAGCCAAAATGATTGCCATGAAAAATGCCACCGAAAATGCTGAAAAGCTGGTGGACGAACTTCAGTTGATCTACAACAACGCGCGTCAGGCAGCCATTACCCAGGAAATTTCCGAAATTGTGGGCGGCGCGGCTGCGGTATAAACATTTAGCTGGCAAAAATAGAGTACACAAACAAGTACATAGGTACTGTGCAAAAGTACCAGTACACAGGTAAAAGAGGCAAAACATGAGTAGCGGTCGAATCGTACAAATCATCGGAGCGGTCATCGACGTAGAGTTCGAAAGAGGTGACGTGCCCAAGGTTTATGATGCCCTGACGGTTAATGAAACAGGGCTTACCCTGGAGGTTCAGCAGCAGCTTGGTGACGGTGTGGTGCGAACCATTGCCATGGGTGTCTCGGATGGTCTGTCGCGGGGTCTGGAAGTTGCCAACACCGGTGCCCCCATATCGATTCCGGTAGGTGAAGAAACCCTGGGCCGCATTGTTGATGTGCTGGGTAACCCTATCGATGAAAAGGGTCCGGTTAATGCCCGTGAACAAATGCCTATTCACCGTAAGGCACCCAAGAACGAGGACCAGGTTGGCGGTAACGAAATTCTCGAAACCGGCATTAAGGTCATCGACTTGATCTGCCCCTTTGCACGCGGCGGTAAGGTTGGTCTGTTTGGTGGTGCCGGGGTGGGTAAGACGGTCACCATGTTGGAGCTGATTCGTAACATTGCCATCGAGCACTCGGGTTTGTCCGTGTTTGCCGGTGTGGGTGAGCGCACCCGGGAAGGCAACGACTTCTACTATGAAATGGAAGAAGCTGAGGTTCTGGATAAAATTTCTCTGGTCTTTGGACAGATGAACGAACCGCCCGGCAACCGCCTGCGGGTGGCGCTGACCGGACTGACCATGGCGGAAAAGTTTCGTGACGATGGGCGCGACGTGCTGTTATTTGTTGACAATATTTACCGCTACACCCTGGCCGGAACCGAAGTATCCGCTTTGCTGGGCCGTATGCCTTCAGCGGTAGGTTATCAGCCTAACCTGGCTGAGGAGATGGGTGTGCTGCAGGAACGTATCACCACCACCAAGACCGGGTCCATTACCTCGGTTCAGGCGGTCTATGTACCGGCGGATGACTTGACCGACCCCTCCCCTGCTACCACGTTTGCTCACTTGGATTCCACGGTAACCCTGTCCAGGGCCATTACCGACCTGGGGATTTATCCGGCGGTGGACCCCTTGGATTCTTCCAGCCGTCAGCTCGACCCCCTGGTTGTGGGTGAAGAACATTACAATGTGGCACAAACGGTACAGCAGGTGCTGCAGCGGTATCAGGAACTCAGAGATATTATTGCCATCCTGGGTATGGATGAGCTGTCCGAAGAAGACAAACAATTAGTTTATCGCGCGCGCAAGGTGCAGAAATTCTTCTCGCAACCTTTCTTTGTGGCTGAGCAGTTTACCGGCAACCCCGGAAAATTTGTTTCCCGGGAAGATACGGTGCGCAGTTTCAAAGCCATCCTGGAAGGTGAGTACGATGATCTGCCGGAAGATGCATTTTATATGGTAGGCAGTATCGAGGACGCCATTGAAAAGGCAAAAACCCTTTAGTAGCCCGCCGGCAGAGGATTAACCATGGCGACGATGCATTGTGAAATTGTAAGTGCGGAAAAGGAGCTGTTTTCCGGATCCGTAACCAAGGTGGAAGCTGTGGGCACCATTGGCGGGCTGGGCATTTATCCCGGCCACGCCCCCCTGCTGACCGGCATTCAGCCGGGACCGGTTAAGCTGAGCCGCGAAGACGGTGAAGAGGATGTATTTTTTGCCTCCGGCGGCTACATAGAGATTCAGCCGGGGAATATCACCATTCTTGCGGACACGGCGGTACGGGCAGAAGATCTGGACGAAGCGCAAGCTACTGAAGCCTTGGAAGCGGCTGAACGCACGCGCAGCGAACAGGCATCCGAAGTTGACTTCTCGGTGGTGGCAGCGCAGTTGGCGGAAGCAAAAGCCCAGCAACGGACCATTGATGAATTGCGAAAAATGCGCAGATAAATTGCCCAACCAGCCGTTTGGCGCCCAGCGAGGCGGCTTCGTACCGGGCAATTTGTTAAATGGGGGTGATAGCAATCACCCCTTTTTTATGCGCCACTCCTTATAATTGGCCAATCAGGAAGAGCGCAGGGACTCCTCTTTAACATGACACAACACATCGACACCTCAGATTCTGCTGACCCCTTGTACGTGGTGATATTGGCTGCGGGCAAGGGCACCCGGATGCAATCCTCCCAGGCCAAGGTTCTGCACAAAATTGCCGGCCGCAGCATGCTGACCCATGTGCTGGACACGGCCACCGGGCTGAATCCCAGTTGTGTTGCGGTGGTGGTTGGACACCAGGCGGAAGAGGTCAAAAAAGCAACCCCGGCTGACGTGCTGTGGGTGGAACAAGCTGAACAATTGGGCACCGGACATGCGGTGCAGATGGCGATGGCCCAACTCCCGGCGGATGGCCAGGTCATTGTCCTATACGGTGATGTGCCCATGGTTAGTGAGCAAACACTTACTTACGCGGTAGAGTCTGCCAGACAAGGCTACGTAGGCCTGGTGACGGCAGAATTTGAGGATCCTGCTGAGCTTGGCCGGATTATTCGCGGCAAGGACGGGGCCATTCAGAGCATTGTCGAATTTAAAGATGCGGACGAGGCTCAGCGGACGATTAAAGAAATTAACTCCGGCATTGTGGCTGCGCCCGCTGGCCATCTGGTGCAATGGCTGGAGCGGATTAAACCCAACAACAACCAGGGGGAATACTATCTTACGGACATCATCGCCATGGCGGTGGCGGATGGCATTACCGTTGAGGGTATTAAGGCTGAGTCTGCCGCTGAGGTCACCGGGGTCAACGACCGTGCGCAACTGGCTGAATTAGAGCGCCTTTTCCAGCGCCGGCAAGCACTGCAACTGATGCAGCAGGGGGTCACCATTGCCGATCCCGAGCGGGTGGACATCCGCGGCCAGGTGACCGCTGACCAGGACTGTTTTCTGGACGTTAATGTTGTGCTGGAAGGCAGCGTACATCTGGGCCGGGGTGTGAAAGTGGGCCCCGGGGCGGTGGTTATCGACTCTAAATTGGGCGAGCGCTGTCAGGTTCAAGCCCATACCGTGGTGGAAGGGGCTGACCTTGGCGCGGATGTTTCGGTGGGTCCTTTTGCACGCATCCGGCCGGGATCGGTTCTGGATGATGGTGTAAAAGTGGGCAACTTTGTTGAAACCAAAAAGGCGCATCTGGGTGCCGGTACCAAGGCCAGCCACTTAGCGTATCTGGGCGATACCAACATTGGGGCCGACTGTAATATTGGTGCCGGGACCATCACCTGTAATTATGATGGGATCAACAAAAACCACACGGCAATTGGCGATAATGTATTTGTCGGCACCAATTCGACGCTGGTGGCTCCGCTGAAAATTGAGGATGATGCCTTTATTGCCGCGGGTTCCACGGTGACCAGCAAGGTAGAACCCGGTGACCTGGCGGTAGGCCGGGCTAAGCAGCGCAACATTAAAGGCTGGGTGCGGCCGGGTCAGCGTGACAAGACAAGTTAGTCTGCAAAACGCGCTGCAGGCACCAAAATCTATTAGTGCTGACAAAACAGAAAGAACACAACAAGGCAGTTGAATTATGTGTGGGATTGTTGGAGCGGTAGCGGATCGAAACGTCCCGCATATTCTTATCGAAGGCCTCAAGCGGCTGGAATACCGGGGGTATGATTCCGCCGGACTGTTGGTTGTCGACAACAACGGCAAACTGGACCGCCGCCGGCAGGTGGGCAAGGTACAGGAGCTGGTCAAAGACATCGAAGCCACCCCTATTCTCGGCCGTATAGGCATAGCCCACACCCGCTGGGCAACCCACGGTGTACCGGCGGAACATAACGCCCATCCGCACCTGTCCAACAACCGGATTGGGGTGGTACACAACGGCATCATTGAAAACTTCGAGGTGCTGCGGGAAGAACTGCAAGCCTTGGGTTATGAATTCAGCTCCGATACCGATTCTGAAACCGTTGCCCATCTGATTGATCACTATCTGGATGAAAATACCGATCTGCTGGGTGCCGTGCGCCTGGCGGTCAAGCGCCTGGAAGGGGCGTATGCTATTGGCGTAATCGACAAGACAGACCCTCAGCGCCTGATCGCCGCCCGTAAAGGCAGTCCGCTGGTGGTGGGTAAGGGCATTGGTGAAAACTTTATTGCCAGTGATGCCCTGGCCTTAAAGCCGGTGACGGATCGTTTTATCTTTTTGGAAGAAGGTGATCTGGTGGAGATCCGGGCGGACAGTATTTCCATCTGGAATACCGAAGATGAATCGGTTATCCGCTCGGATGTCCGGGTTGAGATGGGTCATGATGATGTGGACAAGGGCAACTATCGCCACCATATGCAGAAGGAAATTTTCCAGCAGCCGCAGACCCTGCACGACACCCTGGAGGGACGGCTTGGACGCACACAGGTGCTGGAGCAGGCTTTTGGCGTGGCTGCCAAGGCCATTTTTGATCAGGTGCAAACCATCACTCTGGTGGCCTGCGGGACCAGTTTTTATGCAGCCTCCGTGGCCCGGTATTGGGTGGAGGAATTGGTGGGTATTCCCTGTCAGGTGGAAATAGCCAGTGAATTCCGCTACCGGAAGTTGGCTAAACAACCCAACGCCCTGTTTGTGTCGATCTCCCAATCCGGAGAAACAGCGGATACGCTGGCCGCCCTGCGCATTGCCAAGGACGCGGGTTACCTGGCTACGTTAACCGTCTGCAATGTTCCGACAAGTTCCCTGGTACGCGAAAGCGATCTGGCCTTAATGATCCAGGCCGGCACTGAAGTGGGGGTGGCTTCGACCAAGGCGTTTACCGCCCAACTGACGGACCTTTTGTTGCTGACCATTCTGCTGGGGCGGCGTCACGGCATGGACGCAGATTGCGAAGCTACCCTGGTAAAGGGCCTGCATCAACTGGACGATCTGGTGGCTGAAGCCCTTAAATTGGACGATACCATTCGGCGCATAGCCGAGCAGTTTATCGACCGCGACCATGCGCTATTCCTGGGCCGGGGCACCATGTTTCCGGTGGCCATGGAAGGTGCGCTGAAACTCAAGGAAATTTCTTATATTCATGCGGAAGGGTATCCGGCTGGTGAGCTCAAGCACGGTCCCCTGGCACTGGTGGACGACGGCATGCCGGTGGTTGCGGTGGCCCCCAACGATGAGCTTTTAGAAAAACTGCATTCCAATTTACAGGAAGTACGGGCCCGGGGTGGCCAGCTCTACGTATTTGCTGCGGAAGACAGCGGTTTTAAAGAAGAACCTGGGGTAACGGTGGTCCCGCTGCCCAAGGTCAGCCCCCTGCTTGCGCCTATTGTTTATGTGGTTCCGCTGCAACTGCTGGCCTACCACGTGGCCGTACTTAAGGGTACCGACGTGGATCAACCGCGCAACTTAGCTAAGTCGGTGACGGTGGAGTAAAATTGTCTTTACAGGCTAATGATGTTCTTTGCGATAGAGTACAGAAAAGAAGAATAAAAATTCGTATAGCCTTAGACACCTAGTATTCGTAGAGGTGTATTATTCAACGATAATAAGGCTGCGGGACGAACCTGTCCAAAACAGCCCGGTTTTAGAACTTCTTCTGACCGATTGCACTGAAGTGACTCACGAATACTAGCAGCCTCGCCTTGATATATGCCGCGATTATCACGTAGGATTATTTACACATTTCTTGATACTTGTCTCTTGAGAACGCGAAACAAAAGGCGCAACAAATTATGCGCATTGTAGATGACAGATTTCGACTATCGCCCACAGATCTAAGCCATTTCCTCGGATGCCGTCATCTGACAAGCCTTGATATTCGCTCGGAGAAAGGTGAACTGGATCGACCCGAGCCTTTCAGCCCTCTCATCAATGAACTGATTGATAAAGGCAAACAACATGAAACCACCTACCTGGCACACCTAAAGGCGCAAGGTCTTAAAGTAGTCGAGTTGGAGGAAGATGCCGGTTCTCAAGCAACCATCGATGCGATGGAAGCAGGCGCGGATGTTATTTATCAAGCACCGCTACGAAATGACACCTGGTTTGGCTTTGCTGATTTTCTAATCAAAGTCCCTACGAAGAGTGATCGTTGGGATTGGTCCTACGAAGTTCAAGATACCAAGCTCGCAAAAGAGACAAGAGGTGGCACGATCGTGCAGCTCTGCGTGTACAGCTATCTGGTCGGCGAGATTCAGGGTAGGCCGCCAGAACACATGCACGTCGTCGCGCCCGGTAGGAACTATGCGCCGGAGACTCATCGATGTGATGACTATGGTGCGTACTTCCGCCTCATCGCTGGCGGATTGCGCGATTTCGCCAACGCGCCAAGCGAAACCTACCCAGATCTAGTTTCGCATTGCGACTATTGTAATTGGTGGGCAGTGTGCGAGACGCGCCGTAGAGGCGACGATCACCTCTGCTACGTCGCCGGGCTTGGAGGGAGTCAATTGGCGACGCTCCGGGACATGGACATCAACACGCTTGAGGCGCTCGCTGAAGCGCCGTCCATCGAAAAACCTGACCGTGGATCTCGCGAGACGCTGCTCAAACTTCAGGAGCAAGCGCGGATTCAGCTGTGGGGACGTGAATCGGGAGAACCCATTCATGAGATCATAACGCCACTCGATGAACAGCATGGCTTTCGGTTGCTGCCCGAACCGACACCTGATGACATTTTCCTGGATTTCGAGGGTAACCACTTTGCTGAACATGGCGTTAGGGAATACCTCACAGGCTATGTAACGCTAGATGGCGAAGCAATGCAGTACACGCCATTGTGGGCGGATACACAGGCTAAGGAGCAGCAGGCGTTTGAGCAGTTTGTTGATTTTGCACTTAGCGTGCGTGAGCGAAACCCGAACGCGCACATCTATCATTTCGGCGCTTATGAACCCGTAGCCCTAAAACGCCAGATGGGTTGGTTTGCCACGAGGGAGGTAGAACTCGACCGATTACTTCGTGGAGAGACGTTTGTAGACCTGCACCGGGTTGTAAAGTCGTCGTTGATTGCCAGCGTGGAAAACTACTCAATCAAGAACCTAGAGCCCCACTTTGGTTACGAGCGAACGCAGAATTTGCGAGAAGCGACCCGAAGCCGCAGAGCGATCGAAGTTGCTCTAGAGATTGGAACGCTAGACGACTCTGTTGTGGACCACATCGCTCGGGTGGAGGTGTATAACCGAGAAGATTGTGAATCCACGTATCGGCTACAGCAGTGGCTGGAATCGCTCCGTGCCCAGGAGGTTGCCAATGGTGCCAACATCCCTCGGCCGCAGGTCAGTGATGGAGAGGCCCCCGAAGAGATCGGGGATCTAGATCGAAGGCTGCAGGATCTGCGTGATAGGCTGTTGGTTGACGTACCCGAGGAGCCTTCAGAGCGATCAACGGAAGAACAGGCGCGTTTCTTACTAGCTCACATGATGGAATTTCACCGTCGCGAGAATAAGGCGGCATGGTGGGAAAATTACCGACTACGCGATCTGCCCAATGAAGATTACTTGGGAGAACGTCGTGCGGTCGCTGAGCTTGAGTTCATCGAAGTGCTCGATCACAAAGCTGCTCCCTTACAGCGCTACCGATTCATCAAACAGGATGTTGACGCACGCGTTGATGATGAAGTGAAGGACAACGAGGGGAACAAGATCGGGACCGTGACAGCGCTTGATCTTGGCAACAGCTTCATTGACATCAAAAAACGCAAGGACACAGCGGGTACGCATCCCACACACGCATATTTTCACAAGGTGATCGGCGCAGATGCTATGCGTGAGTCATTGGTACGGTTTGGGGAACATGTCATCTCAAATGGATTGGCCATGGCTTCGCCGTATGCATCGGCTGTTCGATTGTTACTCCGATCAGCGCCCAACGGTGAGACAGATAGTGACTCATTGATGTTCACAACCGAAGGTGTTCTTCAGGCCGCAAAACGTCTGATCACCGACATGGAAGGCCAGGTCCTTGCGATCCAGGGGCCTCCTGGTACAGGAAAAACCTTCACTGGCGCACAAATGATTTGTGAGCTCATTGAAGTTGGGAAATCTGTCGGCGTTACTGCGGTAAGCCACAAGGTCATTCTGAATTTGCTTGAGAAGGCGGCCGAGGAAGCGGTGTCGCGAGGCTTGGATACTCGCATTGTCCATAAGCCGAAATCGGGCGAGAAAGAGTATGAAGGCGATAGTGCCATTTCTTATGAGAAAAAGGACCCAAAGATCTTAGAGGGTTTGGCGGATGGCAGTATCGCGGTCCAGGGTGGTACAACTTGGCTTTGGTCTAAGCCTGAGTTCGCTGAGCAACAGCTGGATGTGCTGATCGTCGATGAAGCTGGCCAGATGGCATTAGCAAACGTGCTGGCCGTCGCGCCCGCTGCGAAGACACTGGTCTTGCTCGGCGATCCGCAGCAACTAGAGCAACCTTTGCAAAGCAGCCACCCTGAAGGCAGTGATGTGCCAGCGCTCACCCATTGGCTCGGTGCTCGAAATACGATGCCGGAAGATCGAGGTTTGTTTTTGGACGTGACATGGCGTTTACATCCAGACATCTGCCGCTTTACTTCCGAGGTGTATTACGAAGAACGACTAACCGCGAAACCCGGGCTCGAAAGCCAATCGATCAAGGGAGAAGATCAGCCACTGAGTGCAGGACTCGGTTTTTTGCCAGTCGAACACACGGGGAATACAGCACGATCGACCGAAGAAGCTGAAGCGGCCAAGCACGTGGTCGAAAATCTGTTAGACGGCAAAAGGAAATGGACAGACAGTGCCCAAGTTCAGCGTCCCCTGGAAGCATCCGACATCTTGCTCGTCGCTCCGTACAACGCCCAGGTCGCGCTGCTCGAAGAAATGCTGCCAATGCTTGCGGGTCAGATCGGAACGGTCGACAAGTTCCAAGGGCAGGAAGCGCCAATAGTCATCTACTCAATGACTTCTTCATCGCCCGCTGATGCGCCCCGGGGAATGGAGTTCCTCTACAATCCCAACAGATTCAATGTGGCGACTTCGAGAGCGAAGGCGCTATTCATACTGATAGGGAGTCCATTGCTACTTGATCCAGAATGCAAAACCCCGGCGCAAATGAGAATGGCCAATGGTGTTTGCCGGTTCAGAGAGCTCGCCAGGCACTATGATCAACAGGCTTTCTCAAACTGAAGCGATCCAAAAGTCTTTGGGACTAACTGTTATTCTAACGACGTCTAGACCGACCGGTGTAGTGTCTCTGTCGACCTGAGCTTGACTCTCTTTTACAAAGCGTGCATGAACGAGCGAATCCGGATTTCAGTTTTGGATCTCGAAACTCCGAGGTTGGTTTTATTGCGCCACACGTACTGCACTTTTTATGTGTGCCTTCTGCCAACCCTTTTCGGTCTCGTTCCTCTTGTTCACTGATCCCAGAGAGAATTTCATTTTTGTTTTCGGCTGATGCGAGAAGTTCGAACGCCTCGCTTAGCCTGTCGTCTAGTACCGAAATTGGATCATCGCCCAAATTGAACCGGTTAACGCGGATCATTTTGTAGCCATAGCCTTCGAGCACTGCCTCTCGCTCTACGTCTGCTTCAAGCAAATAGTGTTGCCAGTTACTGCTATCAATCCTGTCTTGCCGCTCGAAGTGAAACTCAAACCCGTCGTACTCAACAATAACTTGTCTTAGGGAGTCCTCTGTTCGCAGCCTTAGGAGAAAGTCCACTTTATATGAGGGATGCGAATAGCTCGGGTCAATGCTTTTTAGGTAGTCGCCGATGGGGAACTGGGAAATAATCTCCAACGATCCTTGGTTTCGTGTAAAGAACGCTGTACTTGCTAGCCATTCCAGAACATGGGCTTCCATCGGGGACTGCGAGTCGGTGTCTTCAACCGAAGGCATTGTTTTTGCGTGATCTAGAACGTGCTTGTAATGTTCTAGTACCTGTCGTGCTGCGCCTTTGAACTCTCCAATCGGTTTGGAGCATAGAAATACCAGCTTCTCTTGGCCTCGGCTGAAAGCGACATTTAGCCGTTGCACCTTTAGTTTGCCTTCGGCGTCCTCTGCCGCCACCGCACTCAGATCAGACGGGAAGATATAGTTGAGACGGTCATGTTCGCGGGTTGAAACCATTGAGTAAAATATGAGTTCGCGCTCCTCACCCTGACAAGTGTCTGCTGTAAAAACAGCGAGCTTAAGTCGGTCTCTGAAGTCGTGCGCTTTTGGATGATTCATTACCCGTTCGTTTACTAGGCGTTGTTGCTCCCTAAATGGCGTAATGACCGCGACTGTCGGCGGCGATTCCGTTTCAAGAAGGTATTCTAGTCTTTCGAGAATAACTTCTGCTTCCCAGGTGTTGGCGTTTCTTACGTCTTCGAAGCGGTCTGGGTTCTCTGATACGACGAATTCCAGAACATCATCTATTGGCTTGCCCCTTAGTTTTAGTACTTGCAGCGCGCCACCGTAGAAATGCTCTGAACTAAAGCTGATAATTTCTGGATAGCCGCGGAAGTGCTTACGAAGCATTATCATGTACTCGCTGGTCATCTCGCCGAAGTCCATGACGCTTTTTGTAACGTCGAGGTTTTTAAGGCGGGTAGCGAGTGCGCTATCCAAGTCTTCTTCGAGGTCGTCGAAAGCGCCGCGTACCTCGTCAAAATATGCGTTGTTCAGCGCCTTGCTCGCCTGTGCGGCTTTGACGTTACTAAACTGCTGTCTGTCACCCATCAGCACGGTCTTCTTGCTGCGCAAAATCGCTGGGAGGGCCTGTGCGATAGATACTTGGGATGCTTCGTCGATGATTACGAGATCGAACAATCCTTGTTCCAAAGGTATGTAGTTTGCGTAGTCACGAAGCCCTGCGATCATGACTGGGAATGCTTCGCGTAAACTGGAGAACTTATCGATCGGAAACTTGGATTTGCTTCTTACGATATCACGAAGGGTCTTGGCATCATTCTTTCGGGCTTCTACAAAGTGAACCACGCGTTCATCAATATGTTTGGTGATTCGCTTAGCACAAAAATCCTCATAGTTACGCTTAAGTCTTAGATAGTCGAAATCAGGCATTTCATTGAACTTGCTCGCGATAGCTGCTTCTGTTTGGCGCAATGAAATGAATTCAGTTAGCTTTCGCTGATCTGCCTCCGTTGCACTCAACAACTCGATGACCGTCACGGGTATGTCGTACTCGGACAAAGCGTCGTGATCGAGTGACAGGTAAAGTTCGATTGATTCGTACTCTTCAGGCGCGAGCTCTACGCGAGCACAGACACAAGAGTGCAGCGTCTGAAAATGTTGCCCATCAATTGCTCTCCCTCGCAAAATATCCTGAAGCTCCTTTCGTATTTTTGCAGCGCGTAGAAGGTCATCGCTGTGGGCCCGGACATCACGAATGTCATCCCCCAATATCTCGCGAGCAGTTCGGGAAACGCTGCTTAGTTGCTTCCGCCTAAACAGGTAACCAAAAATTGCCTGTTTCATGTCAACAACTTCGCGTTGGAGCGCTTGCAACTCTTCGGCGCGTTCGAGATTGATGTTCGGCCATTTCAGCAAAAACTGTTGAAGTTCCTCGGAGACATCTCCAATTGCTGGGCCCAGTCGTTGCAGGATTGCGAGATCCTGAGTTTGGTCGCCTTCAGAAAGAAACTTACTGAAGAAGGATCGATGTTTGTCGAGCAACGCAAAGAAGCGAGAGAGCGCGTCGAGCGACTCTATATCATTGTTTGTAAAGTGGTCTAGAGCAGGAACGAGATCTCGGTATTCATCCTCCATCCAGAAATAGGATCCGAGCTGCCGTAAATCGAGAGATTTGCCGACTTCGATACGGGCTGAGACGCCATCGACCATTTCGCTTTTAATACTTTCGAACTCGTCGTTAAATGCGGATTCAGACGTCTTGAAACTTTGCAGCGCCGTTTTGATTTTCTGAATCGAGCCTGGCTTTACGATCTTGGCGTAGTTAGCGGAGTCCTTCCCTAGCCGTAGTACCGGATTTACGTATTCGCCCTCTTCTCCTCGAACTCTCTCAAATACTGCGTTCAGCTTTGATTCTACGACGTCTAGCGCTTCCTTCTTGTCAGAAAGAATCAGTACATTTTTGCCCTCGCGAATCACATCGAAAGCCAAAGCCGCGAGGCTATGGGACTTACCGCAACCAGGCGGACCTTCAACCACGATCATGCGTGATTTCTTGTGGTGAACAGCTTCCATGAGTTTTCTCTGTTCTTCAGCAAGCGGTAGAGGGCTTTCGAACACTAGGCGGTCGGGCACACTTGATTCGCGCCATATGCTGTCAATATCCGCCTCAAGGGAGATGGGATTCTTTGAGAGGAACGACCCGATAAGGCTCTCAAAGGCTAAAACCAACGGGTTTTCTGGGTCGAGCCCAGACATAAGCAATTCATAGTCATTAACGATTGCTTCGTCTGCGTTGTCGGCGAGGGAGAGGCTCAAGTCATTGCTGATACGAAAGTCTTCACCTTCAGCAAAGTGGGTTGCGGGCGAAGTGAAATCTAGTTCGCCGTTGCATTGGAGACCGGCCAGTATTCGATGTTGTGTGCGTTCTATCAGATCAAGAAAGGTGTCAGAGTCTTCTTGATGAAAAATCCGCTCACTCACAGGATTGGGCACTACTCGTCCAATGGCTCTGGTCAGTTCGCCTGCGATGTAGTCACATGCGGGTTTATTGACATAGACAAAACTCTGGAACTCCATCCGTACGGAAGCTTCCTCGAATTCGACATCTAGTGGAATGTAGTAGAGTGGGAATTTGTGTGTTTTGTATTGGATCTCACCCACGTTTAGATAGATCGTAGTGTTCTCAAGCGTCTGTCGTGATGCAACAAGCTCGCGCACGTCAACAAACAGATCTGCTGCACCGAAGTGTTCGAAGTAATCGTGGAGTACAAGTTTGACCCTCTGCTCGTCCGTCATGTCCCGAACGATCTGTTCAAAGAGGGACGAATCACTTTTTACCAGAAGATCTGCACACGCGATGGGTAGCGACTCAGCTACTTCGTCCAAGAGGCGCTCGACGATTTCTTCGGTGTAAGCAGCTAGTTGGCGGTCACCTGCATCATCGCTCGGATCGGATCCGAAGATTGGCTCTAACAGTGCAATCAAAGGACTAACAACGACGCGCTGCATACCTGATCCAAGCGCTTTTTTCGCATCAACGGTCGCCTCGTCGATGTTTGCCGTTTCTTTGTGCTTGTTTAGCAGCGCTGTCGGAATTGCTAGCCCACTGGATAAAAGGCGATCCGTTTCAATCTTGTCAATCGCACTGACGATTCCCGCCTGAACTCCCTTGCTTAAGTCGGCTCGGTACTTCCTGGGGGAAACTCTGACTGTCGCAGTCTGCTGTTCTAGTTTTCCGGATATCAGTGAACGGAATTGGCTAAATCTCTCTATGCGAACACCAATCCTGCTGTTTTTAGAGTCTCGAAGTGCATACCTACGCTTTGGGGTTCGAACTTTCTTGAAATCAGTTTCAAGGAATTCTTTGTAGTAGGCGCAGAGTGTCATCATCGCCTTGCTGATTGGCACTGTCGGTTTATTGCCATCCGGTGTTGGCAGGACTGGCTTGTCTTCAACGTTGCTCATCACATCCTTATCCCGAGCCTCCCGCGGCTCCTATTAAACAGGATTGGAGCTGAAATGTAAGGAGTTAGTCGAGCCTTGCTTGAAAGCTATACAATATGTGGAGAATTTGACTTGCACGCGTCAACAACCCGCCACATGGTGCAAAAAACACTAAACGAACCGACGGAGAGTTTGAGAGTTTTACGACAGCAATTGAGCGACTAGTTTCGTAAAGGGAACGATATCCTCTCCAACGCTCGCAGCCTCAAGCGCACTCATATACGCAGCACGTTGGTCTACCGTGATGACTGTCCAAGGGTAGCCGCCAGCGGCCATCATCAA
>JANQMF010000105.1 GCA_028280225.1 Pseudomonadales bacterium
TTGATGATCCTGGTACAGCTGGAAAAACAGCAGACGGAAACCCTGGTTGAAGAATACAAGGTAGATGGAAACAGGGTAGAAGGAAAGACGGTGAATGGAAACACGGTGGATGGAAACACGGCAGAAGGAAACTTGTTATGACTAGACCAATATCATTAGTGCGGATGTGTCCCGACGTGCTTGCCCTGAGTCAGTGGGCACTACAAAAAGGTTATCTGGAAGCAGGCTGCTCGGATATGGGTTATGCCCTGCATGCAGCAACCAAATGGGTATTTACCGACTTTTCCATCCGTCCCTTTGTCCTGCGCACCCGCCAGAGCAGGCAGTCCTCGGTTGAACTATTGGGTTATGTTGACCAGTCGGCAAAGGTGGTGAGTGCCGGGTTAGAAAGCACATCGCGGTCACCGGGGTGTGCTCAGCAGGGTGAAATAGCCCGCATGCTCAACCTGGGTGATGTACTGGCAAAGGATATGCCCAAGCGATGGGAGGTGGGTCAACGGCTGAGCTTTGAAGTTAGAGTGCGGCCGGTGGTTCGATCAAGGTTGGGGCGTTTTGGCGGTTCCCGGGAAATCGACATTGCCGCATGGGTGGCCCGCCGGGGTGAGCGGTCGGGGCATGACAAAAACGATTTATATCTGCAGTGGTTGGATTCGCGGCTGCGCCTTTGCGGCGCGCGCCTGTGTTCCGGCCGGGTAAACGCCCGGGGGAAAACGGTGGTTTTGCGCCGGCCCCGAAAACAGGGTAAACGGGAGCTGAATTTGTGTAACGGCCCGGATGTGGTAATGAGTGGCCTGCTTGAGGTGCAGGATAGCGACCTGTTTGCCGAGGGGCTGATTCGAGGTGTTGGACGGCATACGGGATTCGGTTTTGGCTGTTTATTGCTGGCACCGCTTGCAACCGCATATTAACCGCTCCACCCCGGAATGTTGTGCGGTGAGTTCAGGCGGGAACGTTGGGTAGGAAAGTCAGGTAGGAAAGTCAGGGTGGAAAGTTGAACAGGTAAGTTGGGAAATTACCCCGCTGCGGTGGGGATGGCCCGTGTCGCTGTACACGTTGAGCATTTGTAGTGCGATGACCCCGCCACCGCGGGGATGTTCCCACATTACCTTAGGTGCAAGTTTGGGTACCCCGCCAGCGTGGGGATGGTCCGGATAATTTTCGTTATCGATCTAGTCCCATTGGGATACCCCGCCAACGCGGGGCATTTTAACCCTGATAGGCGGGGTGGCTTGACCAATAGGGTGAACAGCGCCACCACATCCTGCTGGGATGACATTCAGTCACCCCAACGGGATTGAACCAGCCGCATTGGATCTAATTAACTTCAGATTAACAAAGGTGCAATCACCAGGCTGACAATGGCCATGACATTGATCAGGATGTTCATGCTGGGCCCGGAAGTGTCTTTGAAGGGGTCGCCAACGGTGTCGCCAACTACGGCAGCGGCGTGGACATCAGAACCCTTACCCCCCAAATTACCTTTTTCAACATACTTCTTGGCGTTGTCCCAGGCACCACCGGCATTTGCCATGGTCAGGGCCAGCAGCACACACCCTAACAAGGCACCACCAAGCGTGCCGCCAAGGGCCTGTGCACCCAGACCAAAACCAACCAGGGGCGGCACACCAACCGCGATAATGCCGGGTAGCAACATGCGCTTAAGCGCCGCAGTAGTGGCGATATCAACACACTTGGCATTGTCCGGTTCTGCGGTACCTTCCATCAGCCCGGGAATCTCCCGAAACTGACGACGAATTTCCTGGATCATATCCATAGCTGCTTCACCCACAGAGGTCATGGTGATGCTGGCGATGAGGAAGGGCACCAAACCGCCGATAAACAAGCCAATGAGAACCGTTGGATCACCTATGTGCAGAATGAACTCACCCCCGGAATTGGTCGCCACGGTTTCCACAAAGGCGGCGATAATGGCCAGGGCGGCCAGTGCAGCAGCGCCGATAGCAAATCCCTTGCCCATGGCAGCGGTGGTATTGCCAAGCTCATCCAGAGAATCGGTAATCGCCCGGGTTTCTTCACCCAAGCCACCCATTTCCGCGATACCGCCGGCATTGTCCGCAACAGGACCGTAAGCATCCACGGCCATGGTCATACCCACGGTGGCCAACAGGCCCACGGCGGCAACCCCAACCCCGTACAGGCCTGCCAGACTGGTGGACAGATAGATAATGGCACAAATTGTCAGCAGCGGGATGACCACAGACTGCATGCCCACCGCCAAGCCGGTAATCATTACCGTAGCAGGCCCGGTTTTGCCGGCTTCCGCAATCTTAACCACGGGAGAGGAGGAGGTATAATACTCGGTGATCAAGCCGATCACCACGCCACCTGCGGCACCAAAGACGATGGACCACCAGATGTTATTGGAAATACCGATTGAGCTGACCACAAAGTAGCCCACGATAATAAATAAAACAGGTGTACCCACCATGCCAATGCGCAGGGCCACCGCAGGGTTAGCGCTTGAAAAAGCCCGCACCACAGCAATGCCGACAATGGAAGTCAGCAGACCGGTGGAGGCCAGAGCCAGGGGCAGGAACATCAAGGCCCCCCGGCCCTGCTCTTCACTTAACCCCGGGGCCAGTTCACCAACAGCCATGGCGGCCAGCGTTGAGGCAATGGCGATGGTGGCAATCATGCTGCCGCAATAAGATTCAAAAATGTCTGAACCCATGCCTGCAACGTCACCCACATTGTCACCCACGTTGTCGGCAATAACGCCGGGGTTGCGGGGGTCGTCTTCGGGAATACCTTGTTCAATCTTGCCCACCAGGTCCGCACCCACGTCTGCGCTTTTAGTGTAGATACCGCCGCCAACACGGGAAAACAGTGCCACTACCGAAGCGCCCATGCCAAAACCGTGAATGTGATGTGCGGTGTGGGGGTCTCCGCCAAAAAAGTAGTACACCAGCCCCAGTCCCAGCAGCCCAAGGGAGGCCACCGCCAGACCCATAATCGATCCGCCAAAAAAGGCCACGGACAGTGCCGCGGCTTGACCCTGGGTGTGGGCGGCGTTTGTAGTCCGCACATTGGCCTTGGTGGCGGTGTACATGCCAAACCATCCAGCCCCGGCGGATGACAATGCCCCGGCTAAAAAGGCTGCCGCGGTATAGCGGCCTAAGCCGCTGGTAAAATAGATGGCAACCAGGATGACAGCCGAAAATACCGCCAGCATGGTGTATTCCCGGCGCATAAATACCATGGCACCCAGGTGAATCTGGTCTGCAATTTTTTTCAGGCTGTCACTGCCAACGTCGTATGACTTAACAATGCCGTAAATAATCACGGCTACCACAAGTCCCACCAAACCTATAACAGGCGGGATCAGGGATGGATCGATCATAAAGGTCCCCAACTAAAATTTATTGTATTTGAAAGATGGGGAATACGCGGACAACGTCAACCGTCTACACCCCTTCCCATAGGCGGCGCGTATGATACCAGTGTGGCTGCTGAGTTCCAGCTCAAAAAATTGAGCTAAACAGCGGAATTAGCGTAACTTTTTAGCATGGAATCTTTAGCCCTGGGCCAGCAAAGCCCGCAAATCGATGATTGCCGCGTTTGCGCGAGCAATATAGCTGGCCATAACCAGAGAATGATTGGGCAGCAAACCCAGCCCGTCGCCGTTAAGCACCATAGGACTCCACAAGGTCGCCTGACTGGGTTCTAACTCACGGATAATCTGTTGCAGCGAAACCCGGGCATTCTTCTTGTCCAGGACATCGCCAAAATCGAGTTCCAGGGCGCGTAACATGTGGATGAGTGCCCAGGTGTAGCCGCGGGTTTCGTAGAATACATTGTCCAGCTGCAACCAGGGGGTTTTAACCACCTGGTCCCTGGGGGCTTCGGTGGCCTGGGCAGCGGCGGCATCCCCGGCCAGGTCAGTATTAAGCTGGCGTTTTCCCACGCTTGCCGAAAGACGCTGTGACATGCTGCCCAGGCGGGTTTCCACCGCAGCCAGCCACTGCTGTAAATTGTCTGCTCTGGCATAAAATTGCGCATCGGTTGCGCTGCTGTCGGCCAGGCGTCCAAGATAGCGGTGAAAGTGGACGATGCCGTCTCGGTATTCGTCCTCGGTTTGGGGTAGGGCCCAGGAACTGTTGTCAAAAAAGAACTTGCCTTCCGCTTCTGATAGATCCGGGTCCTCAGCAGATTGACTTTGGGAGCGGGAAAAGTCGTTACGATAGATTCGGGCGGTGTCCCGCATCAGGGTCAGTACCCCAAACTCCCACTCCGGCACGTTGTCCATCCAGATGCCCGGTGGAAACAGATCGTTAGACAGATAACCGCCGCGTTTTTCCAGCAGAGTTTCAGCAATGGTAATAAAGGTTGTTGTGCTGGTATAACCGGTCACCTGATTAACCCCTTCCTCAGCCGCGGTATTTGCCGCATTTTCCCGCACGTCAAACTGACCGGGCTCGTAGTCCCACCACCAGGCGAAGATGACGCAAATCAGCAAATAACCGGCAATACCACCCCCGGCAATCCTGCCGACCTTGCGGCTAACACCCGAGGTCCCATCGTCCATGTAGACAGGGTCAGACTTTTGCCAGAATTTTAAATTCACTAAAGGCTCCTCTTGTTGGCGTTATGGGTGTTGGAGATGGGCTATCAGGGTTGTCCATGAGGTGGATTGTAGGGTATCCATGACGTTATCGCTTACCGATTTTCGAAACACAGGCGTTCCACCGCAGCGGTTGAACGGATGCTGATTTGGGCGCGCAGACGTTCCATGGGGAATCCGGCCAGGGTTGTGGCCCGGTCGCTCAAGGCCCGATAAATCTTGCGTGCCTCCCGGTCCGAAGATGCCCAGATATTAAATCGACAACTTTGTTGTGGGGGTAGGTCAGCCACCGGGTTTAATGCATCCGCCAAAATTTGCTCCTGTGCCTGCACGGTTGTGGTGGGCAAATTCACGACCAGGCGATTGGCCTCTGAAATCAGGCGTATTTGCTCACTGGTCGGCTCGATTGACGGATGATCGGGTAATACCAGGCGAGCCCGGGCCACCATGGACCGGGCGGTGGCCAGCTGTCTGCGCTCCAGAGCCGCAAGGGCCCGTTCGATGTGCAGTTCCACAATATGCTCCAGACCTCTCAGTGCCTCTTTTTGTCCCGGATTACGGGCCAAAATCTTATTGTACAGCGACAGCGCACTACCCTGATCCGGAAAGGTCAATTGATCGGCCTGAATAGCCACAAGCGCCGCATCCAGATAGGTGTTGATTTCCCTTTCAGACATCGGCACCGGCTGCGCTTCCGCAGGCTGGGGTTGGGGTTCAGGTTGCGCGGCGCATGCTGTGAATAAAACGGAGGCCGCCAGCATTAGCAATTTAGTTGCCGGTAGTCTTGGGGTATAGCGCCGCAGTTTGTCTGTCCGGTGTGGGTTGAAGGTGTGCAAAATCACAACAAACGATCACTCAATATGTTACAAAAAGGCGTTGGGTGCCGTGACATAGCATACCCTTATCAAGGCATCCGTGTGTGCGCCGACAGCCGGATTGATCTCAACAGATGTGCTGTTAGTCTGAGCACGGCAACGAACTATGTTTATGTTTTGTAGTCCATAACACGCGTGCTTCGTGGATTGGCCACAATCTTCGACAAATCATTTCTCAGGAGCAACTTAACGTGATGAGACAGGGTGGAAAAACTAACCCCATTGGGTTGGCGGTTTGTTTGTGGCTTGTGTGTGGCCTGCTGAGTGGCCCCCTGTTTGGCTTTCCGTCGGGTGTGGTGCAGGCTGCGGAATTCGACTTCAGCGGCGGTGAGTGGGGGGCTGAAGAAGAACCCTTCCTGAAGGTTGACGAAGCCTTTGTGCTCAGTGCCTCACTGAATAAAAATGGGGTCTTTCAGGCGCGCTGGGAAATGCCGGACGGATACTATCTGTATCGTCATCAGCTGAAGTTTAAATCTAAATCTGACCACATTGTCCTGGGCGAACCGGCCATTCCCCCGGGCAAGGCAAAAGTTGATGAGTTTTTTGGTGAGGTAGAGGTTTACTACCACAATTTGGATGTGGCGGTGGCCGTTGAAGGGACCCAGCAGCGCGGTGAGATTGGTGTTGGTTATCAGGGTTGTGCTGATCGGGGTTTGTGTTACCCGCCGGAGTGGCGGTGGTTTGAGGTGCGCGGCAATACCCTGGTGGCTTTGGATGAGGGTGTCATTGTTAACGCGGCTGCGGATGAAGGGGCGTTGGCGGACATTGCCTCGGTGGCGGACGCAAAACCTAAATCTGATGGTGGGGTGTCACTGGGCACCACTGTTGCTGACACAGAAGAGCAATTGCTGGCGGGCATTCTGGCGGATGAAAATCTGCTTAAGGCGCTGAGTTTATTTTTTGTAGCCGGCATCGCCTTGGCCTTTACCCCCTGTGTGCTGCCCATGGTGCCTATTTTGTCCAGCATCATTGTGGGTGAAGGTGAGGGCATTTCTAAGCGTCGCGCCTTTTCCCTGTCGCTTGCCTATGTCATTGGTATGGCCACAACTTATGCCCTGGTGGGTATGCTGGTGGGTTTGTTTGGCGCGGAACTTAATCTCCAGGCTGCCTTGCAGTCTCCTGCCGTGCTGATCTTTTTTGCGGTGGTATTTGTCTTGTTGTCCCTGGCGATGTTTGGTTTTTATGAATTGCAATTGCCCCAGGGTATCCAGGATCGATTAAATGCCATGGGCCAGAAGCAACAGGGGGGCAAACATGCTTCGGTGGTGGTGATGGGGGCTTTATCCAGTTTGGTGGTCTCCCCCTGTGTCTCTGCCCCTCTGGCCGGTGCGCTGATTTACATATCCACCACCGGTGATGCGGTGCTGGGGGGTACAGCTTTGCTGGCACTGGGATTGGGCATGGGTGTGCCTCTGCTGGTGGTGGGCGGCAGTGGCGGTCACTGGTTACCCCGCGCGGGTGCCTGGATGAACAATGTTAAAGCGGTTTTTGGTGTCCTGTTGCTGGCGGTGGCGGTGTGGTTGCTCGAACGGGTGGTTCCCGCCAGCCTGACCCTGGTTCTGTGGGCTGCGCTTTTGCTGGGCAGCGGCGTATATCTGGGGGTGCTGGATTTTTCACCACGCAGCGGCTTTGCTCAGTTTGCCAAGGCGACCGGGACCCTGGGTTTCCTCTGGGGTGTGCTGTTGTTGATTGGTGCCGCAAGTGGAGGCTCAGACCCATTAAGGCCACTGGCTAATTTTGGTGCCCAAAGTGGGGGCGCGGTTGGCGCGGGTACCCCTCACCGCGAACCTGAGTGGACACCGGTGAAGAGCCTGGCTGATGTTCAGCGCCAGGTTGCCCTGGGTGGTAAACCCGCCATTCTGGACTTGTATGCGGATTGGTGTATATCGTGCAAAACCATGGAGCGGAACGTCTTTCCCGCCAGCCCAGTGGCATCACGGCTGAATCAGTTCAACTTATTGCGGGCGGATGTGACGGACAATGACAAAATTGACCGGGAGTTGCTGAATCATTACGGTCTCTTTGGGCCACCCAGTCTTGTGTTTTTCGACGAAGATGGCAACGAATTAACGGAAGTTAGAATCCAGGGTGAGGTTGGCGTAAGCGCTTTGTCCGCTCATCTGGGTGCGGTATTAGCTGCTGTTAACGGCGATAACGAAGATAAAATCGGCGAAATAGCACGTATCTCCCGTTAAATAACGCAATTTTGGGTTGTTTTGCCCAATCTTTGCTTGCATATTGCAAGAAAAGCCGCACAATTTCCGGCCTGATCCGCTGGAGATGCACAAAGTGTCTAAAATTCTCGTTATCAACGGCCCCAACCTCAATTTGCTGGGCAGCCGGGAGCCCGAGGTTTACGGATATGACACCCTGGCTGACATTAATGAACGGATTACCGCTAACGCCCCCCAGGGCGTGCAGCTCACTTTTTTTCAGAGCAATGCGGAACACGAACTGATTAATGCGGTACATGGTGCCAAGGCGGACAATGTGGACGCTATTGTGATCAACCCGGGGGCGTATACACACACCAGCATTGCATTGCGGGATGCGTTTTTAGGTGTGAGCATTCCCTTTATAGAGGTGCATTTGTCCAATGTGCATGCCCGCGAAGCTTTTCGGCAAAACTCCTATTTGAGCGACATTGCGGTGGGCGTCATAACGGGGTTAGGCGCCGCGGGTTACGATTATGCGGTGCAGGCAGCGGCAGCGCTCCAAGGTTGAGGATGTTATCAGCCAACAGCGGTCTGGGCAGGAGGATTTGTGGCAGTCGATTTACGTAAGGTCAAAAAGCTGATTGAACTGGTTGAGGAATCCGGCATTGCCGAACTGGAGGTATCCAGTGGGGATGAGTCGGTGCGAATTGCACGTTATCCCACCCCGGGGACCATGGTGACCACCCCGGCAACCGCAGAGGTTATGCC
>JANQMF010000164.1 GCA_028280225.1 Pseudomonadales bacterium
GCATTTACCGCCAGCAGCAAGGCACTGTGGCCCTTGGTGTAGGCGGCATAAGCCATTTTTAATGCCGAGGCATCGGTGGTGCCGGTGCTGATCACCCGGCAGTCGACAAAACTGTTGTTAAACCAACTTTCCGCCTGTGTGGCGCTGTTGCCGGAAAGATAAAGCCGGGTGGTACCCGCCTGATGGGCCGGAGGGCCAATGATACCGCCGTCGATATAACCCGAGCCGATGGTTTGAGCCACCTGCCGGGCGGTACCGGGTGCAACCGCGTTGGCGTCAACATATGGGCCGGTATAACCGGTTTGCGCCACAGCCTTGGCCTGTTCCAACGCAGCATGGGGTGGGCAAACCGACACAAGCCCCTCACACCGGCTAATCAGCTCTGCCAAATTATCACACGCAGTAAAAGCCGCCGCCCGTTCCCGGGAAGCGGCACTGCGGCCCTGGCTATTCCACAGGACCTCATGCCCGGCCGCTTGTATGGCGGCAGCTATGGACGCGCCCATCTCACCCGGATGCAGAACGCCTATACGCATCGCTAATCGCGGTAATCCAAGGGCGGGTCACGGTCGCCCAACAAGGCGGCATAAACAAAATCTTCACCCTGAGATTTTTTTAATTCCGCCTTGGCCTGGGCAATGGTGTCCGGATCTTGAATCAGATCCGCACCGGTTTTGGCCAGAATCTGAGCGGCTAACAACATACCCTTGTGGCCTATACTCATGCCTCCGGCAGCCACCGCCTGCCAACTGTGGGCCGGGGTACCCGGTACCCAGGTGGCAGTATTAAAGCCGACCGTGGGCACCAGCCAGCTTACGTCACCCACATCCGTGGAACCCATGGACTGGCGGAATTCAAAAGGCAAAATGGCCTGTTCGCTGCCCAGTGGCTGGCTGGGATTCAGCAGAGTCTGATAGATTTTTTCCGCAAACCTCTCCTCTGCAGCGTCGTACTTAATCCCCCCAAGCTCACGCATATTCTTGTTCACCAAACGGGATAAGGTGTAGTTGGGCAGCACCGGGTAGTTGCCGTGCATCACTTCCACGTCCACCGTGGTCTGTGTACCCATGGCGGCGGCCTCGGCCGCGTTCACCACCCGGTCAAATAGCTGTACCACCATATCCACATCCGGATGGCGCACGTAGTAATACACCTGGGCTTGCTCAGGTACTATGTTGGGCGCATCACCGCCGTCGGTAATCACATAGTGAATACGGCTGGTCTGGGGGACGTGCTCGCGCATCAGGTTGACCATAAAGTTCATCGCTTCTACCCCATCCAGAGCAGACCGTCCGCGGTCCGGTGCAGATGCCGCGTGGGCCGCCTTGCCGTTAAAGGTAAAACGCCCGGACTTGTTCGATGTGGTGGCATAAGGTGACGCGGAGTTTACGCTGCCCGGGTGCCAATGCAGCATAACGTCCACGTTGTTGAATAACCCGGCCCGGGCCAGATAAACCTTGCCGGACCCACCCTCTTCAGCAGGGGTGCCAAAAACCTGGATGGTTGCCGCTGTGCCTTCGTTTATTATCCACTCGCGCAACGCCACACCAGCCATGGCGGAGGCAGCGCCAAACAGGTGGTGCCCACAGGCATGGCCGGAGCCGTCCGCCACTCGAGGTTCACGTTGGGGAACCGCACTTTGACTCAAACCCGGCAAGGCATCAAATTCCGCCAGAATGCCGATGGTGGGACCTCCCCTGCCGCGTTTGTAGGTGGCCACAAAGGCGGTGGGAATGTCCGCAACGCCAGCCTCTATGCGAAAACCGGCGTCTTTTAAATAAGCTTGCAGAGCGCTGCTGCTCTGGGTTTCCTGATAGCCCAGCTCCGCCCATTCCCAGATTTGGGTGGCCAACTGTTCCCCCGCGGCCTGCTCCGCCGCCACCAGGTCAATCACCGCCGGTTCCGCCTGGCTGAACCCGGAGAGAACCAAGGCCGTACAAAGGCAGACCAGGGGGCTAATTCTGTGAACTAAATTGTTTGAATACGCTGAAGAATTCATCATTGGCGCCACAAACTTCCTAACGTTTGCGCCTATCTTACCAGCTTTCCTGTTCAGTTTTGGTTCAGGCGGCTGTCCGACAATAGACCTTACGGCAAAAAGACAGTAACACAGTTAAATCACCGTTAAGGAGAGGCGATGAACGGCAACTACCTCCGGGAAAGACTAAGACGCGAAGCCATCCTTAACCAGGGTCAGTCCCCCACAAAAGCCCAATCCTCCCGAACGGGCACGCTGAAAAAGGCACTGGCCGGCTGCCTGCTACTGATCCTGCCCGGCTTATCCGGTTACACCATGTTAACCGGCGAAAAGGTAAAAAAGATTAATTTAACCGAACCCGTCGCCGCCTGGCAGGCCTTGGACCCCCGCCACATTGTACTTAACCTCAATCCCAAACAGCGCTATCTGCTGACCCTGGGCCGGGACTGTCCCGGACTGACCTTTGCCGATCATCTGGGTTTAAGCACCTCAAACGGCGCGGTGTATGCCGGCTTCGACTACCTCACCGCAGATGATCAACGCTGTACCATTCGCAGTATTACCAAACTTAACTAAATTCAGAACGTCAGCCTGCAAAAAGGCCCGTTACGGGCCTTTGTCTGAGTACGGCAGGTCACTCAACTAAGTAGGCAGGAAATGCACCGGATAGCGAATGGTTGTGGTCTTCACATCGCGTTCGCCAAAGTTAAACAGGCGGATGCGGTTTACAATCTTGTCGATCATCGTCTGATCCGCAATTTCCGAAGCCACCACTTTACAATCCACTACACGGCCGTTGGGATCAATCACCAGTTCCAGAACCACTTCCCCCTGTAACGCCGGGTTGGAGCGCAGCGTGCGGTTATAGATGGCAAAAATGGCACCCTTGTTACTGTCAAAAACACGCCGTATTTCTTCAATGCTGCGATCCCGGCCATCCACACTCTTGGGTCTGCGCACCCCACCGTTACCCGCCACTTGTTCCGGGGCTTCAACCTTGGTGGTTTCACGTCCGGACAATGCCACTCCACCGGTCTCCCGGGACAGGGCAGAAACGTTTACCCCAGAGCTGCGGGTGCTATGTTTGGAAGTCAGCAAAGAACGGTCCAGGGTAGCGGCACTGCCCGAGCCCCGCTGAATGGCTGCGGTATCTTGCAGCTTGCTGACATCTACCGCTTCGCGCATGTCAGCAAAAGCGTCCTTAAAGGCTAACAGGCCGGAGACAGATGCTTTTTCTTTGGCATCAGCAACCTTAGGCTGTTCTTTTACGACGGGTTTTTCTTCCTTGGGCAGGGGCTTATCCTTGGGCGGTTCTTCCGGCTTGACCTGCTCCACTTCCTTGGGCGGTGGCGGCGGCGGAATCTTAACCTCGGGTTTGGCCATCACAATACGGGCCAATTGCGGGGGTAATTCCTCCAGTGCTTCGCGCTCAACTTCCGGCAAGGTCAGCCAGGGCACAATCACGCCCACCACAAATACCACCCCCAGGCAAATGCCGAGCCAACGCATAAATTTTTCGCGCCCGGCATTTTCCCAGGGCAGGGCAAAATCCTGTATGCGTGCAACAACCACACTCATGAACTGGCTCCTTCATCAGCGTTTGCACCTGTGGTGGCCAGCTCAGCGGTCACCTTGTTAACCGCCAGACTCACCTGTGCAAAGTCGGTGTTCTGACAAGTTAACAGTATTTTTTTCAACAGCCAGTAAGGGACCTCTTTGTCCCCCATAACGGTAATTTCAAAGCCACCCTCGGGTACTTCGCCCCGGCGGTTGGCCTGATATTCCAGCTCGGTTTTTAAACCTTGTATCATCGGTGCGGCATCACCCACCAAGGCTTCAATTTTCGCCACCGGCCGGCCCTGAACAATCAGGTCGTCTTCGCTGACCGAAATTACCAGACGGTTTTCCGGTCGTTTTTCCGAAGTAGAGTCCGGCAGCTTAATCTTGGAACTGCTCTGTAGTACCTCAACTTCCGAAGAGTTCACCATCAGGAAGAAAACCAGAATGGTAAATATGTCCATCAACGACACCAAGTTCAGACCCGCGGTCTTACCCTTCTTCTGGCGCTGACGACGGCGTTGTATATTCACACCACTCACGATTTTTTCTCCGCCGATTTCTTCCCTGCAATGGGCTGGGCTCCAGAGACCGACGCCGTCTTAGGCTCAGCACCGGGAGACGCGGGAGTGTCACCTAAGGAAATGACCGGAAAAAGTTCCGCCTGCACCACCTCCATGGCCTGCACCGCCGGATAAGAACGTACCTTGTCCATCACCGAGACCAGGGTCTGGTAGTTGGTTTCGTCTTCCAACAGTACCGTAATGTCCTCTTTTTCCGGCATACGGCGCTTAATCTCCTGCATGACCAGAGAAAGCTGTGCGTAGTCGTGTTCACCTTCTATCCGGGGAATTTCTTTGATCGTGCCGCCACGTCCGTCAGCCACTACCAAACGATTCTTATAAACCGCCACTTCCAGATGGACCGCGTCGGGATCAAATTCTCCAGACGCTGCTTCCCCGGTGGGGAAGTTCAGATCGATCACCGTGGTATGGGTAAACACCATGGACAGCAGCAAGACCGGAACCAGTACAATCATCAGGTTCATAAAGGGCGTAACGTCTAAGTCTGCGGCTTGGCTATGTTTTAGTTTTCGTTTACGTACGCGGTCCATGCCCACTCTCGCTGTTGTTTACTCGTTCTTGTCCGAAATAAGGATGCTTGTAGCGCCTTTAGACTAGGCGCCGGCAGGCTTGGCCTTGGCCGGTGCCGCCGGGCGTTTGCCGGCTGCCGCTTCCGCCGGTTGTGCACCATCCAACAGATTAACAAACTTGACCACGGCAATTTCCAGGCTTTCGATAATGGCGCTGGTCTTGCTCTGCAATACAGAATGCACCAACAGCAGCGGAATGGCCGCCATCAAGCCGAAGGCCGTGGTATTCATGGCAATAGAAATACTTTGCGACAACAAGGTCGCTTTTTCCGCGGGATCCGCGTTGGCCACAGCCGTAAAGGCGGCAATCAAGCCAATAATGGTCCCCAACAAACCAAGCAACGTGGCAATGTTGGCGAAGGTTGCCAGGTAGGGTGTGCGCCGTTCGATGTTGGGCAGTGCTTCCAGCAAACCTTCTTCCATGGCAGATTCAATATCCATGCGGCGCCGGGCAGCTTCGCTGGCCTGGCTTTGCTTGTTAACCCCGTCCGCAACAATGCGCGCCATGGCCGAAGATGACTTTTTGGTGACTTCAACAATCTCACGCACACGGCGCTGCTTCAGCAGCGGCAACAATGCATTATAGTCTTTGCGGTTAACTCTCATCTGGTTGGCCAGATAAAAGTAGCGCTCCAAGGCAATGGCCAGGCCAAAGGCCAATACCACCGCAATGGGGTACATAAACGGCCCACCTTCTTGAAAGAAGCCCACAAAGGTTGCGTACATATCCATCTCTACTCCTCCTGATCTGGACTGATGTTCTCTTCTAATCCGCGCAGCGTGTCGAAATAGCTCAGTTCTCGTCGATACGCCGGTGGATACAGACGTCGAAAGACCTCTGCTTCTGTAAATTCCGCTTGGATCTCAATATCCGGCAAACCCTGAGGTTCGCGCCAGGGTAAGATATAAAGCACTTTAGGTAATTCTTGGTTGCCGGAGATCACGGTTTCGTCAAGTTGCAGGACACCGGAGGGCATATCTGCTACCGGCGCCACGTTTCCGGGCTTGTTGGCCGCTGAATTCTGGTCTACCGCTGTTTCCCGGGCTGCCGGACTGACCCCGGCAACCGCGGCATTGGCAACCGGCTCACCCTGAGCAAACACCGGTGCTGTCGGCAGGCAGATAACGGCAACGCTCAATACGAATCTGCACGCCAAAGCGCCAAAACCGCCTGATGTGATGATTGTAGTGTTCATTAATCTATCCTCTAATCCGCTGGCGCCGGTTGTGCACTAACGCTGGGCAATGGCGCCCACACGCCGCTCAAGGTCCAGCACCCAGCCGCTGACCCTCAAATCCGGCTCCGGCATGGCCACCTGAAAATCGTTGTATGCCGCCAGCGCTTCCCCCAGACGGCCCATGTACAGCTCATACAAAATACCCAGGTTTAAATAGGCATCCGCATAACCCGGTTGTGCGGCGATGCAACGCTTGTAATAGGCTTCCGCCCCGGCAAAGTCACCCTGGCGCCGGGCTAAAACACCCAACTGATTCAGGGCGTCACAGTTCTTGTCATTGGCCGACAATGCTTTTTGCAGGGCCTGTTGCGCAGCCACATCATCTTCGGCTAACAAATAGGTATACGCCAAATTCACCCAGGGACCCGCCAATTCGGGCTGATCCTCGGTCAGCTCCAGCAGCAACACCTGGGCTGCTTCAACTTTGTTGTCCCTTAATAGTTGCACGGCGCGCTCAAATAACGCCTGATTACCGCCGCGCAGCGGGGGCACCTTGACCACAACCGCCGGTCCCAGGGCGGCGCGCGGCGCTTCTATCTTGTCCGGCTGATCCGGAGCGGTTTGGGGAGAGGTTGCGGCATCCACGCCGGGCTTGCCTTTGCCGCCGGGCACCCCGGCACAGGCGCTGACCAGCAGCACCAACCACAACAGCCAAACCTTAGTGAATCGACTTGGCATAGCGGGCCTCCCGTTCCGGTTTGTTAAAGCGGCCGGGCATCAGCTTACCCAAGGCAGAAAAAGACTGTTGTACCCATTCATCATAAGTTCCTTCCCAGGCCCGGCGCATATTGATTTCATGCAGGCCAATGGCCTGTTCTTCAAAAGGAAAGGCTTGTTCTTCCAACAGAATGTTGTACTGGTCCAACTCCAGAGCGGACAGGTTCTTGGGCCGGTCCGACACCATAATGGCACTGGACAACTGAGTGTACAGGCTGGCAATTTCGTAGGTGGATGCGGTGGTATATTCCGCCACTTCATATGCCGCCACCCGTTCATACGCCTTAAGCGTCTTTTTCAACGCAGTCTGTTTCTTTTTCAGGCTGCGCTTCAACGGATGTGTCAGACGTATGGCTGCAAAACTGTTTTTTGCATCCGTGGCAAAAACCATCTGTGCGCCAGCGGCCAGGGTGGTAGCCCGGACATCGGCAGCACTGCCCATCTCCCGGTGCAGTTGAATCTTTTTGTTTAACCAGAAGCGGCGTTTGTCCTCTTCCCCGGTGCGCTGATACAGCAGGTCCATGTGATGCATGGCTTCCATGCGTAAATTGCGGGGTTGCTTATAAGTGTGCGCGTAGTCCCTGAAATATTCGATGGCTGCCGGGACGTTGTCCATTTCCAGATAAAGTTGCGCACCCCGGTACAGAGACTGCCGGCGTACCTCGCTGTCCGATGCGCTTGCCGCCAGGCCAATATATTCCTGGGCGGCGGCTTGCCAGTTTTCGGTTTTTTCGTACATACCCGCCAGGCGCATGTCAATGTCTGCACCCAGTTCATGTTTTGGATAAGTCTTGCGGAATTCAGCAAGCAATTGGGCAGCTTCCTCTACCCGGCCGGCACCTTCGATCACCGCCACCGCGTCAAAGTGTCCCTGTGCCGCCAGCGGAGCCGCGGCGTCAATACCCGCGATCCGCATGTAGTGGTACACCGCCTGATCAATCCGGTTATCCGCTTCCGCTGCTTCACCCTGTTTGTATACCGCCGCCAGCAGGCGTTCCCGCACCTTGGTTTGTGCTTGTTTGTCCAGCGCGGTTTGGCTGAGCTGATGATAAGCAAGCTCTGCCTGGGCAAATTCACCCATCTCGAACTTGCCGTGACCAATGATTAACAAGGCTGTGGTGCGCAGGGCCGGGTCCACATCCGGCCATTCGGCCAGCATGTTTTCCGCCAGATCCACGGCTTCTGCGGTGTGGCCCAGACCAAATAAAGTATCCGCGGCATCTGCCTGCACCACCGGTGCCCGTTCGTCGCCGGGAAACAACAGCGCAAATTCGATTTGCGCATCAATTTTTAACCGTTGCCACAGTTCCAGTTCCTCGGCAGAGGCGGTCTGGACCAGCCGGGACAACCCCAAAAT
>JANQMF010000170.1 GCA_028280225.1 Pseudomonadales bacterium
CCGCTGAACAGACGCTGACTGGGAGAGCTGAGCTGGACCAGACCGGAAATCTGTGTCTCCGGCACGACCCGCTGGTGACCCCCCGCATCCTCAACCAGGTAGAATTTTAATCCATCAACGTCTTCAACGTCGGCAACGACCAGGGGGATCTGCTCGCTGTCCAGCAGCGTTTCGCCCACCTGATAGATAACCCGTGCCAGGGGGGCCTCTTTACTGGCATATACCCGATCTTCTTCCGCCACCGGGAAGCGTACGGTAACGTGACGCCCCTCCAGTGCAACAACAATGCCTAACCCCAGGTCTGCTTCGGTCTGGCTGACCCACCGCTGGCCTACAACCAATTCCATATTACTACAACGACAAAAGCCGGCGATTCTAACAGACCTTTATTACCTAAGCCTTATAAATACCTCATGTAAATGGCCACTTGAGGTAAAGTGCCATCTAGTATCTGGAAGATTCCAGCACCACGTCAGCCGCCTCCCAACTGCCATCAAACAGCACCTTCGTCGCTGCCGCCCCGGCCGCATCACCGGCCGCCAGCTGGCTTTGATAAAGACCCAACAAACCATAACCGTTACCGGGATTTTTACGCAGATCTTCCCAGTACACGACTTCAGCTTCCCGGGGATAGCCCCCCTCAAGCAGCAGAGCACCCAGCACGTGCCGGGTTGGGAAGTACCAATCCGGCGGCTCGTTGTACAACAGAGAATCTTCCAGCCGCACCGCCCGGCCCAGCATGGCAATGGCCAGGTCATGATCACCCCGCTTGGCTGCCATGTCCCCGGCCAGGACAAGCTCGGCAATGGTCAACAGGGTGGGAGCGGTGCCAAAACCAATAAAGTAATCGTCACCCACCGCGCCGATGATGCGCCTTAAGGCAGCCAGCTCACGTTTTGCCTTTTGCGCGCTGTTGCCGTGGCTGTAAGCCATGCCTCTGGCGTAGTGCCACACCCCCATCATAAAGCGATTTCCCTCAGCGGGTTTGGGCTCTTCCAGGACGCGCTGCCACAAACCAAAACGAACCATGACATACAGGGGCTGGGACAGGAAAGTTTCAAACGCCGCAAAAGCGTTGCCCTCCATATCCACGGGAATTTTGCTCTGCACTTCCCTGGCACCGGCAAGGGCGGCCTCGCTGCGCCCTTGAAACATGGCTGCCCAAACCAGGAAGTGCAGGTTGTGGGGATAATAATTCAGGGGGTAAATGCCCTGAGCATTACATTGGGCTATATAGGCTGAGTCTGCATCCGCCGCCTTACGGTTGGCGTCAAAAGCATCCGCGTAGCGTCCCACCCGCATATAGATATGCGATGGCATATGAACCATGTGCCCGGCGTTGGGCATTAACGGCGCCAGGGCATCCGCACTTTTTTCACCATCCCGGGGGTGTACCGCCTCAACCGCGTGAATGTGGTAGTGCAGCGCGCCGGGGTGTTCCGGATGCCGCTCAAGAACACGCTCCAGGGTGCTGATTATCTTTTCGGTATTTGCCAGGGGACTGCCGTCCTTGGCCCAATAGTTCCAGGGGGACAGATTCATGAGCGCCGCCGCATACAGGGTGGCGGTATCCAGATCGTCGGGATAGGCTGCCACCACCCGGGCCATCGCTGCTGCATATTCAATATCCAGCGCAGTTCTGTCCGCCGGGGCAGCCGGCGCATAGCGGGTGGCCAGGGCTTGAATCAGCTGCTGTTCCCGCTCAGTGACCTGATCCGACAACATCACCGCTGCCTGAATGGCATTAAAAGCCTGTTCCGCCACCGCTGCCTGCATGGGTAAGTTCAGATTGGGTCCCAGGACCAGGGCCCACCCCCAGTAGGCCATGGCATTTCCCGGATCCAGGCGTACGGCTTCCTTGAAACTGCGCAGCGCTTCTGAATGATTAAAACCATAGGTCAGACGCAGACCTTGATTGAAAAAAAATTGCGACTCCGGGCGGCTGGTGGTGACTTCAAAGCCGTGCTCACCCAGGCCGGTGAGCCGGGGTGCAATGGGTGCCGTGGCAGTGGTTGGATCCGCTGCAATGGCCCTTGGATCGTGAATCATTCCATAACTTGCCGGGGTCAGAACCACCAGCGCAAACCCAATCAGGCCCAGCCAAGCCCATATTGGACAAAATGTTGGACAAAAAAGTCTTTGCCGCGGAAATTTTACAATACTCATGCCACCCCCTTCGTTTACTAACAGACTTAAAGTCTACGCCTAAAGATTATTTCTTGCCCACTGCAATGATCACAACGGATAATCCCCGGTTTTAGACAGCTCTCAACATGCCGGTGTCAGCCACATTCAGATCCAACGCTCAGCCACGCCAGCCCTGGGTAAGCCTCAGCCAGGTGCGGGAAGAGGTCACGGTGCGGGATTTGGACCAGGTTTTGGGTGCGCTGGATTATGTCAGCACCCGGGTGGAAGAGGATCAACTGTACGCCGTTGGCTTTGTCAGCTATGAATGCGCGCGGGCTTTTGATCCTGCCCTGCCCCTGGCCCGGGAGGCCCCGGGCAACCTGCCCCTGATGTGGTTTGCCCTGGGTAATGCCGACCACCACCCGGACAGCCAGATCCACCGATATCTGCCGCCCGCCACCAACCGTTCCCTGAAGTGGGTAAACAACGAAGATTTTGAGCACTACCGTTGTACCATCAATCACCTGCTGGAAAAAATCAGCGCCGGTGAGGTCTACCAGGTCAACTACGCCACCCGCTTGTCCGCAAAACACTGCCAGCCCGGGGACCTGGTCAACCTGAGCCTGGGTGGTGCCCCCTTCAGCGCCTATATTGAAACCGGGGAATTTGCCCTTGCCTCCGCATCTCCGGAGCTGTTTTTTGCGCTGGAAGGTACGCACATCACCTGCCAGCCCATGAAGGGTACCGCTGCCCGTGGACCCAGCGTGAAATCAGACCTGGCCCAACAAGCCTGGCTGGCAGCCTCAGCCAAGGACCGTGCGGAAAACCTGATGATTCTTGATATGGTGCGCAACGACCTGGGCCGTATCGCTCAACCCGGCAGCGTAGGGGTACCGGACAAATTCAGCCTGCAGAAATTTCCCACCCTGTGGCAAATGACTTCCACCGTTCAGGCCACAACCCCAGCAAAGATAGTGGATATTTTTGCCGCCCTGTTCCCCGGTGCTTCCATCACCGGTGCACCCAAAAGAGCCGCCATGGACGTCATTGCCGACCGCGAACCTATCCCTCGGGGCCCTTATACCGGTGCCATAGGTGTCCTTGCCCCCGGGCGCCGGGCGGTTTTTAATATCGCCATTCGCACCGCCTGGCTCAACAAAACAACCGGACAAGCACAGTACGGTGTGGGCAGCGGTATTGTGGCCGACTCAACGGCGGTTTCCGAATGGCGGGAATTGACCACCAAATCCCTGGTCCTGACCCCAACGCCCCGGTCCTTTGATCTATTGGAAACCATGTGTTGGGTGGACCGGACCATTCCCCTGCTGGACGGCCATCTTAAGCGGCTGACCCAAAGCGCCCGGTACTTTGACTTCCCCATCAACCTCAACCGGATTACCACCACCATCACCCAGGCGACCCGGGAGCTGGGCGACCACACCCATCGGGTCAGACTGACCCTGGCGGCAAACGGCCACTGCAAGGTGGTCTGCACACCCTGTACCGGCCCAACCCACAAACTCACCGCAGCGGTAAAAACACGCCTCCCCATGGCGGATTCACCGGTGGACAAGGCAGATGTATTTCTGTACCACAAAACCAGTTACCGCCGTACCTATGAGGATGCCGAAGCACAAGCCGGCGGTGAGGTACTGTTATACAATCAGCAGGGTTGTTTGACCGAATCGACCATTGCCAATTTGGTCTACCGCTATCAGGGCCAGCTATTTACCCCGCCGGAAAGTGACGGTTTGCTGCCGGGGGTTTACCGGGCCTACCTGATCAAAACCGGGCAGGTTCTGGAGCGTACCCTGAAGATCGACGAACTCCCTGGAGTCAGCACCCTTTATGCCGTAAATGCATTGCGGGGCTGGCGGGAGATCGAAGTGGTTGAGCCAAGGCCCAGCCAAATTCAAGCCACACCCTAGAGGAATCACCTTGCTGGACTTCAGCTTACCCTATTGTTCTTCCCGGGCACCGGTGGTTGCACAAAATATGGTATCCACCTCCCAGCCACTGGCCACCCAGGCCGGCATGGCCGTATTACACCGGGGCGGCAACGCCGTTGACGCTGCCCTGGCCGCCGCAATTACCCTGACCGTGGTAGAACCCTGTAATACCGGGGTCGGCAGCGACGCCTTTGCCATCGTCTGGGATGGTGAACAACTCAGCGGATTAAATGCCTCGGGACGAGCCCCGGCCGGGTGGCACCCCTCCCGTTTTGCGGGGCTGACCACAATGCCGGATACCGGCTGGGACAGCGTCACCGTCCCCGGCGGCGTCAGTGCGTGGGTCGCCTTGTCAGAAAAATACGGCGCCCTGCCCTTTGCCGACCTTTTCCAATCTGCCATCCGCTACGCCCGGCAGGGTTTTCACGTTGGGCCGGTTACCGCTGGGCTTTGGCAGGCTTCTATGCCGCTGTTTGACCGGTTTGACGACTTTCAAGCACATTTTTCCCCGGCACCCAACCCGGGACAGAAATTCATGCGGCCTGACCTTGCGCAAACCCTGGAAGAAATAGCCGTATCCGGGGGTAACAGTTTTTATCATGGGCACCTTGCCGACAAAATTGTCCGTGCAGCCGAACAGCAAGGCGGTTGCATGACCGCCGCGGATCTGGCGGCACACCAGGCGGATTGGGTAACCCCCATAGATCAGGCATACCGGGGGGTGATCCTGCACGAGCTTCCCCCTAACGGCCAGGGTATGGCTGCACAGATTGCCCTGGCTATTCTGGCCCATCATCCGGTGGCGGACCTGGACTCACCGGCGCTGATTCACCTGCAAATCGAAGCGATGAAAATAGCCATCCGCGCGGCGTTTGACCACTTTGCCGACCCCGCAGCCATGACCATGCCCGTGCAGTCGCTGCTGGATGCACAATCCATCGCTGCCGCCGCTTCCGCAATCAGCACCCGGGCCGCCCCGTTGCCGCCCCGGTCCTTACCCGCCAGTCAAGACACCGTTTACCTGTGTACCGCTGATCAGGACGGCATGATGGTCAGCTTTATCCAATCCAACTACCGGGGTTTTGGCTCGGGAATTGTGGTACCCGGCACCGGCATTACTCTGCAGAATAGGGGGAGCGGTTTTTCCCTCGAACCCGGTCACCCCAATGAAGTGGGACCCGGAAAAAGACCCTTCCACACCATTATCCCGGGTTTTGTCAGTGCCCAGGGCCAGCCCGTGATGGCCTTTGGCGTCATGGGCGGACATATGCAAGCCCAAGGTCACGTGCAGATGGTCAGCCGTGTATTTGACCACCAGCAGAATCCCCAGGCAGCCAGCGATGCACCGCGCTGGATTGTCAAAGAGGACTTCAGCGTGGGTGTGGAGCCCACAATGCCGCGCGCGGTTGTCGACGATCTGGGCAAACGCGGGCACAACATCCATTACGACAACAACGTAAATACCTTTGGCGGTGCCCAGCTTATTTACAAACACCGGGATGGTTATGTCAGCGGATCAGATCATCGCAAGGAAGGGCATGCTGCCGGATTCTAGGC
>JANQMF010000180.1 GCA_028280225.1 Pseudomonadales bacterium
GCACCAGGTGTGGGGCACCAATGCCGATAAAGCCAATAGTACCGGCAATGGCAACCACCGCACCGGTGGAGATGCCCGCCCCCAGTATGACTAACAACCGTTGTTGGCGCAGATTCAGACCAATCCCGGCAGCCGCTTCTTCCCCCAGGGTAAGGGCCATCAGTCCTTCCCGGGAAAATGCCAGCAAGGCAAAACCCAGGGCAAGAAACGGGGCCACCACGGCAAGATCGTCAAAGGAGCGGTTGGCCACCGAGCCTAAGGACCAGTTGATCATATCCGCCAGCGAAAACGGGTGTGGGGAAAAATTGATCAACAGGGACATGGCTGCCCCGGCGAAACTCGATAAACCCACACCAATCAGAATCAGGGTAACCACAGAAGATGTTCTGGTGGTTGCCAATGCCAGAATGGCGGTGGCCAGCAACGCTCCAAGGATGGAAAACAGGGGTAAGGCATAAACCCAGGCAGCGGTCAGACCATAGTAAATGGCCGTGGTAGCACCCAGGGCAGCGCTGGCGCTGACCCCCAAAACACCGGGTTCTGCCAACGGATTCCTTAACAAGCCCTGTAACGCTGCACCACTAATGCCCAAGGCGGCACCCACAACAAAGGCGGCCATCGCCCGGGGTAAACGAATTTGCCAGACCACCAGAGTATCGCCGGGAGCGCCAAAACCCAGCGCCGCGGCAATCACCTGTTCCGCAGACAGCGGGGTGGAACCCAGCAGACAGGCGGCAAACAGGGCACACACCACCGCCACCGTTAAGCCCAAGTTTAAATAAGCGGTCGAATTCACGGTGCGGGTACCGGTCCACCCGATTTTGAGAATTGGCCGGCGGCTTCGTGCAGGGCTTCCACCGCATCCAGCAAAAACCAGCCGCCACACGCTGTCCAGGCACCATTAAGGCGCACCGAGGCAGGTTGCTGATGTTGCCGCCGGGCCACCGGGTGGTGAATAGCAGACCACACATTAGTATGGTTGGTCAGCGCTGCAAAAAATGCCAGGGCCACCATGCCGGGGGATTCATAAGCCAGCCGCTCCAAAGGCAAGGCATGCCAACCCGGCTTAGCCTGGAAGTTTTTTAAAGCGGCAGCGGTAATCATGTCATCCACCAGCGTGCCGGTACCGCTGGTCACGCCGGACGGTGTCATGTACAGGACGTCAACGTTGTCTTTGCGCTGTGCCGCCTGGTCAGCGATATCCTGCAGGCGCTTATCCATTTCCCGGACCAGGGCCCTGCCCTTGCCCACCGCCCTAAGCTGGGCTGCGGCGTCCAGAATGTTCTGGCGGACCTGGCTCAGCCGATTGGCATAACCGAGCTGCACAACCTCTATGCCCAGGTCCGCAAAGAACTTCAGAGCGGTGGCTCCGCCGCCGTAAGAGCGGACAATCAGATCCGGTTTGAGGACAACGATGTCCTCGGCAACCGGCCGCACCACGGGCAAACCCCTGGCCTGATGACGCAGATAGGAAAAGCGGCGGGTGGCATCCGGGGAAACCCCGACAATATGTTGCCGCGGGATCAGCTGGATAACATATTGATCCGCACAGTAATCCAGACTGACCACCCGCTGCGGCGGTTGCGCCACTGCCTGATTGACTGCACCACACAAAGTCACTGTGGTGAACACAAGATGCAGTACCGTCTTTTTGAGTGGCGCGATATTCACAGCTCTTAGAAACGCAGCCGCACACCGGCGGAGCCGGACAGCCCCGGCGTGCCGTAACCGAGAATTTGCTGATACTCTTCGTCAAACAAATTTTCTATGCGGGCAAATACCTCAACGCGGGGGGCAATTTGGTAATTTGCCGCCACATCTACACGCCACCAATCAGCAACCTCGACCGCCCGGTCTTGTTCCTCACCGTTATAACGGGCCAACAGGCTGACCCTCAAGTCAGGTATTGGATTCATGGTCAGCTGCACTTCCCCGCTGTGTTCAGGCACCCTCAACAACGGGGCTCCGCTATCATCGGTGGCATCGGTATAGCCGTAAGAACCGTCCAGCCGCAGCCATTGGTTAACGCCATAACCAAAACTCAGTTCAGCACCCTTGGATTCGGTTTGCGCAATATTTTCGTAACCACCCGCGGCAAAAGAGAAATTGATCAGGTTTTTGGTGTCCTGATCAAAATAGGTGAGGCTGACATAGTGTTCACCATTGTTGCTGCGCCAATCAAGGCCGACATCAAAGGCGTCCGATTCTTCCGGTTGCAGGTTTTCATTGGGCGCCACCGCGCCGCAGCAGAAGAAGGTTTGTTGAAATAGCGTTGGTGCCTTAAACCCCTCACCCCAACTGCCGCGCAGGGTGACCTGATCGGATAACTGATAGGCCGCCGCCACCCGGCCGGTGGTCTCCCGGCCCACATTTTCGATGTCGTCGGAACGCAAGCCAAAGGTCAAGGTCAGCGCCTCAAGCGGCCGGACTTCGTATAAGCCGTAAATCCCATCAATGGTGCTGTCGTTGTCGTTAGCTTCATTTTCTTCCCGCTCAGCACCAAAACCAAGTTTATGCGCATCGTTGATTTTAAACTGTCCCTGGTACCGCCATAACTGACGCTCGCCATCCGCGGAAAAACTGGCAACACCGCCGGAAAAGTTACGCCGCTCGATATCGGTATAACCGGCAATAAAAGTGTTCAGCAAACGTCCGTCCAACAGGGGTACATTCAGGCTCAACTGAGTATTCAATTCATCGGTTTTGCTCAGTTCGTCTCCATCACCCACGCTACCCTGGGCGCCGGACGCAAAACTGTCAAACTCGGTATCCGCATCCGTGGACAACACCGACAAGTCCAGTGTGATATCCCGGGGCAGATTCAAACCGCCACTGAAGTTGATGACCGTGGATTTATAACCATCCTCCTCGTCATTACCGTTGTTTTCATCCGCCTTGGAAATACCATCGCTGTCTGTGTGTTGTAAACCCAAGCGGAAATCTGCCCATTGGTTGGCAACAGAAATCTCGCCGCCACCCCGGCTGGTGGAAAATGAGCCCTGCTCAAAGAAAACCCCTCCGCCAAGACCGGGTTGCGGGCGTTTTGTGGTAATACTGACCACCCCACCAATGGCGTCGCTGCCCCATAACGTCGACTGGGGCCCCTTGAGGATTTCAACCCGCTCGATGTTCTCAGGATCCAGTCGCGCAAAGTTAAAACCGCTGCCCGGGGAACTGGGGTCATTAACGGTAACCCCATCCACCAGGACCAGGGTTTGCTCACTAGCCGCGCCGCGAATCCGCAGGGTAGCGCTGCCGCCAAAGGCGCCGTTCTGGTTAACGGTCACCCCGGGTGCGCTGGCCAGCACGTCAATTAAAAAGTCGTATCCCATACGCTGAATGTCTTCAGCTGTCATCACATGGACACTGGAACCCATTTCCGTGGACTGCTGGCTCAGGCGGGATGCCTCAACCACCAGCTCTTCAATGGGACTGGTCTGTGCGGATTGATCCACAACGTCTGCTTGCACGGCAGCAACACATACAGTTGTGCACAATAAGGTTGCTTGCGTCCAACGGTTCAATGTCCGTTGCCATAGAGGGGCATAAGAAAATGTCATATTCTTTCCTTGTGTAGTCGGTGCGCGCATCAGGCCTGCTTAAAGGAGCCTGCAGACGCGCCATATTGCTGGTCAATAAAGTGCCGCTACTAGGAAGAAATTTCCCGTCCGCACAAGCTAAACCCGGCCCGGGACGAGCGACGCGATGGCAGGTTTCCTGACTTGCTGATCAACGCGAAACGCCGCCTTCCCAAAATGACGGTTTGTCATTTCAGTGGCCATTGACGTTGCACTTCCAACTTACAGTTGCGGGTACAGCCCCGGAGTTGCACCGGGTTCCCTCTTAGCCCGTTCTCCCAGTTTTTACCCGGAGCACAGGCACCATCTGGGTGCAGATTTTCACCATTCACCCGTTGATGTCAAATAGCCCGTTAAAAGTCGATACCCTGCTGGGCCTTAATGCCGGCTTGAAAAGGGTGTTTAATTTCGCGCATTTCACTGACCAGGTCAGCGTATTCGATGAGTTCAGGCTTGGCGTCACGTCCGGTCAGAATGACGCTGGTGCGGGGATGCCGTTGATCCAGACCGGCAATTACACTGTGAATGTCCAGGTAGTCATAACGCAGGGCAATGTTGATCTCGTCCAGCACCAGCAGATCAACATCACCGCTGGACATGATCTCTTGTGCTTTGGCAAAGGCCGCCCGGGCAGCCTTGGTATCCTGGGCTTTATCCTGAGTATCCCAGGTAAATCCGTCACCCATGGTATGCCACACCAACTGCTGAGGAAAGGCGCGGAAAAACTCCCGTTCACCGGTTTTCCACTTGCCCTTGATAAACTGAACAACCGCCACGTCGTGGCCCCAGCCCAGAGCCCGGGCAATAACCCCAAAGGCTGAACTGGATTTGCCTTTGCCGTCTCCGGTGTGGACCAGAATCAGACCTTTCTGAGGGTTTTTGGCGGCGCGGATCTTTTTGCGGTGTTCAGCCTGCAACTGCCGCATTTGGGCGGCATGGGCTGCCTGTTCTGCTGTGTTGTTGTCCGTCACGGATTGTCCTTACTGTACGTCCAGGGTGATCATTTCACCAAATGGTACCGATAGTGACCAGTCGAATGTTGGTGGTTTGCGCACCAGACCCGCCGCAACTTTTATAACACCGGCGTGGGTCACCCAAACCACGTCCTGATTTTTGTGGGTACCTTGCATCAGCAACCCCTGTATCCGTTGCCTTAAAGCCTCAACGCTCTCACCCGCATAAGGATTGGCATTCAGTAAATCCTTGCCCCAGGCTTCGATCTGTGCCTGGGGAATGTGTTTCCAGGGTACCATCTCCCAACGGCCAAAATCTATTTCGCGAAGATCTTCTTCTATCTGCACATTAACCTGGCGTCTGTTGCTGATAAACCGAGCCAGTTTCAGGCAACGTTGCAGGGGACTTGTCAGCAGCATATCAAAGTGCGGCAGCCTTTGTTCCGCCAAGTCCGCGGCATTGGAAAAATCATCCGCCACATCCAGATCGGACCGGCCATAACACACGCCGTCAGCAATATCCGGCTGGGTGTGCCGTACCAGAGTTAACGCCATATCATCAAAAGTGCCAGATAAATACAGACTTCCGAAAGCTGTTGGGTCGCACCCAGACAATCCCCGGTATAACCTTTGAGTTTGCTTTCAAACACCAACCGGCTGGCTACGTGCCCCAACAACAGACCCATCAAGGCGGCAGCCATGGCCCACCCCCCCAACAAAGCATAACCGGCGGCACCGACGCCTAACATGATCAGGAGGGTCATGCCCAATCCACCCACGCTGATGCCCCGGGCTGTGGGTTTAGCCAGGCCATCCCCGCGTACATAGCAACTGGTTGCAATCACCAGCACACTGGACCCCCGGCTCCAGCAATGCCCCACGAGACAGGCCGTCACAAACCCTACATCTGTTGCACTCAGCAGGGTCAGCGCCGCCACTTTAAGGGTCAAGACAATAAAAAGCGCACAGGCCCCATAGGTGCCGATGCGGCTGTCACGCATAATCTCCAGAATTTTTTGCGGATCGCGGCCGCCGCCAATACCATCAAAGGTATCGGCCAGACCATCTTCGTGAAAGGCACCGGTGATGGCCAGGGTCGCCGCCAGCGACAGCACAACGGCCACGATGGGCGGAAAAATCTGCAGGGACAACCACAACACAAGAGCCGCAATCCCGCCAATCAGCGCCCCCACCCAGGCATAATATTTGACTGCACCATGTTCTCTAGCTGGGCTGAAGGCTAAGCGGCCAGGGATGGGAATCCGGGTCAGAAATTGCAGGGCAAACAGGGCACTGGCCGCTTCGTCGCGAAGACTGCTCATGACTCCGGCCCGGGGCCATCTACCCCGGCATCCGCAAAAGAGGCCATGTCGTTTAACATCGCCACCGCGTTGCGTACCAGAGGCCAGGCCAGCAATGCGCCGGTACCCTCCCCCAGACACAGGTTCAAATTGAGGAGCGCTGACGCTTGTAGCGCTTCCAAAACCACCTGGTGACCACCTTCCGCGCTGCAATGGCTGAAAATCAAGTGGGCTCGAACGCCGGGATCAAGGGCCACAGCGGCAGCCGCGGCAGCGGTGGCGATAAATCCATCCACCAGAATCACCTTGGCGTTTGCCGCGGCCCCCAGCATGGCGCCGGCCATCATGGCGATTTCAAAACCCCCATACTCTACCAGGGCGGTTTCGGCATCGAGTTGCGCCGGCGTACGTTGAGCCGCCCGCCCCAGGACCGTCATTTTGTGTTGTATACCCCTGGCGTCCAGTCCGGTGCCGGGGCCTACCAGCTGCGCTAACGGAAGATGCAGTATTTTATGCGCCAACAGAGTCGCTGAGGATGTATTACCAATCCCCATTTCGCCTAAACACAATGCTTCACCCGGCGCCGCCTCACCCAACGCCTGTCCTTCGCTGAGCGCCTGGCGGCACTGCGCCGGTGACATGGCGGGACCTTTGAGGAAATTGCGGGTACCCGGGCCAATACGTTTTTGCAGCAGACCCGGGGCCTCCAACTCATCAACCATACCCGCATCTACCAGTTGCACCTGAACATGATTGGTTTTTGCAAATACATTGGCGGCCGCGCCGCCCCGCAAAAAGTTACCCGCCATCTGCCGGGTGACCGCTTGAGGAAAGGCGGACACCCGCTCCTCGGTAATGCCGTGATCTGCAATAAAAATGATCAGTGCACAATTTTGCATGGTCGGGGCTGTGGTTTGCTGCACCAGGGCCACCTGCAGGGCCAAACTTTCCAGATCACCCAGCGCCCCCTTGGGCTTGGTTTTGTGATCAATCAAATGTTGGACCTTGTCCCGCAGGGCACCTGGGTGCATGTTTTGCCGACCCTTGAATTTTGGGCGTTGAAGGCTACCTGGCTTGGTGCCTGCCGACAATCTTTTCTTGGGTGTCTGCCTGCGGGTGTTCGGCCCGAGGCGTCATGTACTGGTTTCAGCCGCGTAGATCATGGCATTGGAAATAAGCGCATAAGCTGCCCGCCAGGCTTGTTCAACCTCTCTGGAAAAAGCCGGGCCCAGAGCCTCGCGCAGGGTATCGATAAGGACCCCACCTACGGTTTCGTAATGCTCGGTTCGAACTCCATAACCCTTATGCCGTTTACCCAACTGCTCTAAGGCATGGATACTTTTTTCCGGCTCGTCCAGGGCGCTGACAATCAGCTTCAAACTCTGTAGAAATTTGCGGTTTTGCCGGTCCGCGGAACCCTGGAACATACCCTTAAGGTTGGGATAGGCGCTGAACAGGTTATTGTAGAACAGCGCCACCGCCGTTTCCCCCGCCGCTTCAATCTGGGTAAAAGATTTGCGCACCAGGCAGATCTGCGCGGGTTTCAGGTACCCGCCACACACGCTGCCGGACAGGTTGGTATGCTCGTGGAAATCCTGATCGGTGGAGGCAAAACGCACATCCGTGTTAGTGGTGTGGGCACCATCAAGTTGCGCACCCTGCAGGTCTGCCCAGACAATTTTTGCATCCTCCAGATTCGACCAGCGCAAATCGCAGTTGATGAGATTAGCCCCGGTCAGATCCACCCCGCGCAAATCAGCATGGGTCAGACAGGCCCCCTGCAAATTAGCAAACCGCAGGCTGACGTGACGAAGGTCCGCCCCACTCAAATCAGCATCCGCCAGACGGGCCCGGCTGAAATCCCGGCCGCGCAACGAACCGTCCACCAACCAGCCTTCAGCCCGGGCCCGGCGGATGGCGTCCAGGGCAAATTCATTGCTCAAACTGCCTACCTGAGCCAACACCCCTACCCGTTCGTTGCGGCGAATAATCCGGTTAACCACCAACAATAACAATCCGTCGATAACAAACCCAGGGGTCCATTCATCCGCCAGGGTTTGCACAAACTCGTGTGCGGTCCGGGTATCGATGACCAGGCCCAGGGACAGCAGAATAGCCCCGGTCAACAGCAGGCACAGGGCAAAAACGTCCACTGAATCCATTTTTATGGTGGTGCTCATAACAAACTCCTTAACCGCGTTAAACCGGATTAGTGATGACAACCTGCAGATACTCGCCGGGTACCCGCATGGTGCCGTCGCCGGCCTGATTCAGGTCCTCGACCAACTGCAATATATCCAGGTCCAGCCGGTGCTGATCCGCAGGTTCCAGGGCGCCATAGGTATTTCTCAGCGGACCGTAGACCTGTTTAAAATAGGTCAGCCAGGACTGCGGGCTGTAGTAGCGAAAATTGAAAAAACACCGTTCAACCTCAACCGGGGTGCGGAACAGGCGCTCAAGGTGTTCCTCGGTACCCCACAGAGCCGGTGAGTCCAGGGGCGAGGTGCGGTACGCGCCAAGCAACTTAAATAACCGGCCGATAAAACCTTGCGGCGTCCAGTTGGCCAGTGCGATGGTACCTCCGGGACGGCAGACCCGCTGCATTTCGTCAGCCGCCTGTTGTTGGTTGGGGGTAAACATCACACCAAAGACTGAGCCGACCAGGTCAAAACTGTTGTCCTTTATGGGTAACGCTTCAGCATCCGCCTGCTTAAAGCGTATGTCGTAACCTTCTGCCAGGGCGCGTATGCGTCCTTTCTCCAGCAGGGCGGGCACAAAGTCCGTGGAGGTGACCTGACTGAAACGTCGGGCCGCGGCCATGCTGAAATTACCGTTGCCCGCGGCCACGTCCAATACCGTCTGGCCCGGATAAACGTTTGCCGCTTCAGCAAGCTGCTCGCCGACAATTTGCAGCGTGGCCCCTACTTGCGCATAGTCACCGGACGCCCAGGTTTGCTGCTGAGTGGCTTTCAGCCCGGTCAGTGCCAGCCGTTTTGGCGAATGTTGTGGCGATTGTAGTGGTGCCTGTTGTGTGCTGCCTGGGTGCATAACCTTTCCCCGTGTTTGTTTGCAGTGGGCACACTTTGCCAAAGCGGTGCAGGCCGCGCTTGCAGGAAGGCTGGTATTTTCCTGGAGATTAGCTAAAGATTACCTGCAGATAGTGGACATCCGCAGGCACACCCCTGAAATTCACCTTTGACAACTTTGAATTGGATACTGACCAGCTTGAGCTACGCCGGGCGGGTGAGCTTGTACAGGTTGAACCCCAGGTGTTTTCGCTGCTGGAGCTGTTGGTGGCCAATGCCGAGCGGGTGGTTTCCAAGGATGAGATCAACGAACGTGTCTGGGGCGGCCGGGTGGTCTCGGAAGCTGCGGTCAACAGCCGCATTCGCTCTGCCCGCCTGGCCATCGGTGACGACGGCAAGCGTCAGCATCTGATCAAAACCATCCGCGATCGCGGCTTTCGTTTTATCGGCCCGGTACAATCAAATCAGGCCAGTTTAAGTCAATTCCTGGCACCGGTTTCGGCACCGGCAGCGGTTGAGTCCGACCGGCCCTCCATCGCGGTCCTGCCCCTGGAGATCCTTGCGCTGGAAGCCAATTACGAAGCCCTGGCGGATGCCATTGCCCATGAGGTGATTGCCGACCTGTCCCGGCTGCGGTGGCTGCGGGTCATCTCCCGGGCGTCATCCTTCCGCTTTCGCAACAACCCCGCCAGCCTGGGGGAAGTGCGCCAGATCCTGGGCGTAGACTATGTGCTGTCCGGCAGCCTGGCCATATTTGGGGACAAGGCCAGGGTAACCACGGAATTGGCGGATGCCGCCAGCGAAGCCCTGTTGTGGGCGGACAATATCGAATGTAGTTTGCAAGAGCTGATCGAACTGCGTTTGCACCTGACCACCCGCATTGTCAGTGGTATTGAGCTGCGCATTCAAAGCGAACAGGCCCAGCGCCTGGATGACCTGCCCACGGAAAACCTCAGCGCCTGGACCTGTTATTTTCGGGCCCTGCGGCACCTTTACCGCTTTAACGCCCACGATACTGACGTGGCCATCCACCTGCTGCGCAATGCCCTGGCCCTGGACGATAATTTTGCCCTGGCACATTCCGGACTGTCATTTGCGCACTTTCAAAATGCCTTTGTGGGTTATACCAAGGACATAGAACGTCAGCGCGAACTGGCCAGCCAGCATGCGGATACCGCCATGCAGATTGATGCCCTGGACCCGGTCATTAACTTGTCGGTGGGCCGGGCAAAAATGTTGTCCGGCGACTGGGAAGAAGCCATGCCCTGGTTTGAGCGTTGTGCGACCCTGAGTCCCAACAACGCTCAGGCCTATTACCATCAAGGTCTGGCCAAGGTCATTTCCGGAGATCCTGAAGGTGTGCAATCGCTGGCCAGTCAGGCCCTTTCGCTAAGCCCAATCGACCCGCTGCAGTACGCTTTTCTGGCTTCCGGGTCCCTGGGTTTGTTGCAATGTGAACAATATGATCAGGCACGTGAATGGGCAGACAAGGCTGCCGTAGCGCCCGGTGCGCACCACCTGATTGCCGCCATCGCCGCCATCGTTAATGAGCTGGCGGGAGACAGGCAACAAGCCCAGCGCTGGGCTCAGGTGATCAATCGCAGGGCACCGGATTTTCGCATCGAGCATTTCTTTCGCGCCCTGCCTTTTCGCCAGAATGTTACCAATAAGGCATATACACATGCCCTAACCAGACTGGGATTTCATTAATCCGCGCTAACCTCTTGTTTTTATTACGCATTTCTCTTTACGAATTAACCCTTGTAATTCTCTCGCCGGTCATGCGCAATACCCCTTTGGAAGGATTAAGAGGCCCAGGTTGAGCCAAGCCGGCCACAAACAACTGGTACCTAATGTCATGGCAAGCTGGCTGGCGTATGCAGCGGCTACGGTCATCGGCTTTGTCATGCCCAGACTGGTGCTGGATTCCGTGGGCCAGGAGATGCTGGGCATCTGGGACCTGTGCTGGTCATTTTTGGCTTACATCACCTTTGCCGGGATCGGCATGGGCACTGCGGTTGGGCACCAAACCGCCCAGATCAAGGAGGGCCAGGAACCCCGGCAAATGCCGCGAATTTTTGCCACCGGGTTTTATATGCAGCTCCCCCTGGCTATTGGACTGGCCGCTTTATTCGGCCTGGTCCTGATTATCATTCCCATGCTGTTCACCAATTTCACCACCGTGGACAGCCAGCTTCTGCTGGAGCTCAGCCGCTTGATTGCACTGACGGTCATTATTCTGCTGTTGGGGGAAATTGCCCAGGGCGTGCTGATCGGCAACCATCAGTCCCGTATTACCGAATATATTAACGTGGCCCACGATGTCACCCTGGCGGTATCCATGGTCCTGGCCTTAATTGCCGGTCTGGGCATTCTAGGCCTCGCCTGGGTGACCTTTATGGTGCGTGCTGTCACCGAGGTGGTCCGCATCGGTGTGGTGGCCTACAGTGTACGAGGCATCAGTATTGCTCCCTCCGCCGTGGACCGGGAAACCGCCAGATCCATGGGCTTATTTGCCACCAAGTCTTCCATTTTCGGCTTACAGGAGTTGCTGGTTTATCAGGTGATACGGGTGGCCTTTTTTATCAGTGCCGGCCCGGCCGCTTTTGCCGCGTTCTCCCGGTACTCAACCCTGGCTCGGCAGATCAACCGGCTGACCGACCGGCTGACCTTGTCCATACCCGCGCTGACCACGGGGATAACCGCGTCGGGTGGAGACTTTCTGCAAATCCGGGAAGTTTATGCTTACGGGGTGCGCGGCGTGCTGATGGTCACCCTGCCCACCCTGGCGGTATTCGCCACCTTTGGTGACCCCATCGTAGCCATCTGGATGGGCCGGGATTTTGTCATTCCCGGTATTGCATGGACCTTTGCCGCAGCCTGTGTTCTACACGCCCACTATGTGATGAGTGCAAAAGTCCTGCGGGGTATCGACAGCCACGGCAAGATTTCACTGTATTGTATGTGTGCATCCGCGGTGATGCTGGTTCTGCTTTATTGGATTGCGCCGCCCGCTGACGCCGGCACCGCCGCCTGGCACATCGCCGCTGTTATGCTGGTGACCGTACACATCCCCCACATTTTGTTCGCTTCGCAAAAGATTGATTTCGCCTTTCTGAGACAAGTTCGAGATATCTATGCTAAGCCGCTGTTATATAATATTTTATTCGTCGGCATTTTGCTCTTTTCCAGGTATCTTGTGGATACCGGGAATATTTTTCTGGCAACCTTCACGATGCTGACCAGTATGGCCGGGCTGGCGCTGGCCTACTGGTACTCTGTGTGTGATGTACGCATGCGCAACAAACTGCGCGACAGCTTTCAACGCGCGGTGGTGGGGAAAGTCTGATGGCACACGTACGTATCTTCCGGCACTACATCCACACCTCATTCCTGCTGGCAACCGTCTCTGAATACCTTGCCTTAGCCGCGGCAGCCTATACCGGGTACTTTACCCGGTGGGGACAGTTCCCGGATTTTGCGGAACACATTCCGTTTGCGTTGACCTTTGCCCTGGTGATGACTTTTTTTATGGCCATTATGGGGGTCCACGAAGCCCGTCTGCGGGAAGGCTACATGGGGGTCCTGCTGCGCACGGCGGTGGCCATGTTCCTGCTGGGGACCCTGGGGATGGCGGTGGTCCTGTATATGTCCACCGGACTGTCCGAGGGGCGTGGGGTGTTGTTGTTCACCACCATCGAAGCCTTTATTTTTGTGGCCATCCTGCGTTGGCTGACCTCCCGCTTTATCTCGGAAGATATCTTAAAACGCCGGGTGCTGATATTCGGCACCGGGGAACGGGCATTAAAAATTGCCAGCCGCATGCGCCGGCGCTCCGACCGGCGGGCCTTTGTGCTGGTGGGTTACCTGCAGACCGAAGGCACCAGCGATTTGGTCTCGGAATACAGCGCCAATATTCTGCCTTACCCGGATACCACCCTGGTGGCCTTCTGCCAGACCCATGATATCGACGAAATTGTAGTGGCCAGTGACGAACGCCGCGGGAACAACGAGCGCCCGGCGGTTCCTTTTGACGAACTGATGGAATGCCGTTTGTCCGGTATCGAAGTGTGCGAAGTGCAGAATTTTGTGGAACGCGAGGCGGGAAAACTGGACATCGATCTGCTGCAACGTGCCTGGCTGGTGTATTCGGATGGCTTTGTCACCGGCTGGTTCCGGGCGACCACTAAACGCACCTTTGATATCGTGGCCGCGAGTATCATTTTGCTGCTCTGTTGGCCCCTGATGATTCTGACTGCGCTGGCCATTCTGATTTGTGACCGATTCCGCGGCCCGGTATTTTACCGGCAAGACCGGGTCGGCTTGAACGGGGAAATATTTACCGTTATGAAATTCCGCACCATGGTGGTTGACGCGGAAGAAACCGGCGCGGTGTGGGCGCAGCACGACGACCCCCGGGTGACCCGGGTGGGACATTTTCTGCGTAAGTCCCGCCTGGACGAACTGCCGCAGTTGATCAGCGTGCTGCGCGGCACCATGAGCATGGTGGGCCCACGCCCTGAACGCCCCATTTTTGTTGATCATTTGAGCCAGCAACTGCCCTATTACTCCCAGCGTCATCGCATTAAGCCGGGCTTGACCGGTTGGGCTCAGCTTTGCCACCCCTATGGCGCATCGGTTGGGGATGCTAAGGAAAAGCTGCAGTACGATCTGTACTATCTGAAAAACCACAGCATCTTGTTAGACTTAATTATCCTGTTGCAAACCATTGAAGTGGTTTTGGTAGGTGAAGGTGCACGTTAACAAAACAACCCGGTTAAATGGACAACCACGCTGATCACGGCGCACCAAGCCAGGACCCGGAACTGCCGGATTCGCGGGGCCAATTGCTTTGGGCAGTGCTGGTATTTCAATTTAAGCTGGCCATGGACGGGTTACGGGATGTGATCCTGGTGCCCATCTCGCTGCTGGCCGGGTTGGTTGGCATGTTGTGGGGCAACGACCCCAGCCGTTTCTTTCGCGGCGTTATTCGTTTCGGACGGCGCACCGAAGCGTGGATTAATTTATTTGGACACCACCAATCCAGCGCCACCGCGGATGATATGATTAAACCTATCCAGACCAGGGTATTTACCCACGCGGAACAAAATCCAACCCTTAAGCGCGCCGGTAAATCCATCAACCGCTCGCTGGATCAATTCAGCCATTCGCTACAGACCAAGGCACAAGATCTGGGCCCCAAAAACAGGCCGTCCCCCGGCTCAGCCCCCGGTCCGGGCAAGGACAACCCCGGTCAGCCAAGTCCTGACAAAACCATCCAACCACCGGAATAGAATATTCGACAAGCAGGCAAACCCGTCTACATTTAACTTAGATGGAAACTTGTGATGTCTTGTGAAAAAAGTATTGTCAATATTATTACCGTTGTCCCTGGGGCTGGCGGGTTGTTCCAATAAGCTTGCGGAAGTTTCAGACGAAGATCTGGCGGATACCATGTACGAATGCCGCAGCAGCCAGGACCAAAGCCCGGGTATGGCCATTCGTTGTGACAACATTACCCGGGAGTGCAAAAGGCGCCGGGATGAAGGCCGCTTTGTGTGCTGATCCGCAGCCTGCTTAGCTTATGCCTTGGGGTGTTGCCCCTTTGCACCCAGGCGCTGGGGATTGCCGAAGTACCCATCCCCGGCGGGTTGGGGGTCAGCTTCGGCAACGCCGTCAGCCATAACCTGTTGGGTGCCGAAATTGGCAGTACCGATGAACCCAGCGGCACCGTGCCACACGCTGCCCTGCCGGCAAATCGGGAGTTTGTGTTTCCAGATATTGAACCCGGTGCCAGTCTGCCGTGGCGGTATTTCCCCGGAGTGGTCCTGCCGCGCCCCCTGCGCGGCCTGGAACACCACAGTTTTGTCATGGTGGATCATCAGTACCGCCCCTTGCGGGTCATCTCGGAAGTTGCACATAAAGGTTGCGATGAGCACTTTGTCTGGCTGCAGGACATTCTGGTCAAAAAATACAAGGTCCGTGGCGACCCCCTGATCAGCACGGATGCGCCGTATCAAAAGGCCCTGCGCATTACCTTCAGCGACCGGCAGATTGACGTGCTATGTGGTCCCAATCTGGTCATTCAGTATTTGAACTTCAGCGGCGTAAAGCAGTGGGCAGTGGCCCAGCACAAACGCTACCAGGTTTTCGAACGCAACGAAGAAGACAACAAGAAAAGGCGCATGGTGCTGGACAGGCGGCGTTCGGTGCAATTTGCCAACGCCTTTACCCTGGGAGACCGCTACAAGCTGGACGGCGCCTTTGGGGTGCAGTTTAACCAACCCTTTGCAAAAAACTCCAAGCAGCAATTCCCCGTAGATATCCCGTTTTACGCCAAGCTGCCTAATTTGCCTGAAGCCTTTGCCCAAGGTGATATTCAGTTGGTGATTTCTCCCCAGCGCTACCCCATAGTGATTCGGGGCACCTTTCACGACATTGAGTTTGAGGCGGTTAAGAATGCCCTGCGGGCCAAATACGGCACGCCAGTCAAGAGTACAGACCGGCACGTTATTCACAAGGTCAGCACCCACCATGCCATATTAAAACGGCTGGCCGTGGATACTATTGAACTGGCCTTTATCGATACCGTGGCCCAGGCAGAGCAACGCAGCCGCCTGTGGGGTAAAGAAAGTGAAGGCCTGTAAGCCTGCCGGGATCGTTCAGGCAAACCACAAGGAGAGACAGTGACCGCTCAACTCATCAGCCCAATCACCCCAACCGGTAAAGCGGAGGCTGCGCTAACCCTGGGAGAACGCCGTACTTGCAGCGAACGCCGCATTAACCAATGCGGGTTTGTATTCGACCGGCGCCGCAAGGATCGCCGCAAAACGCAACTTCAGGCTTACTTGTGGCATCAGGCCCAAGCCCGTCCCGGCCGCCGCTAGCAGTCTGCTCAGGCGCTGGATGAGACCACTTGATCCAGGCCCAGGCCGTCATACCCCGCCGCTTCCAGTTGGGCATTTACGGCTCCATAGACACTGCCTAAGCGATCCAGAACAAACCGCGAAAACAGATTTTGCACCAATTCAATGGAATATTTGTCGAACTTGACGCTGCGGCAGGACATGACAAATTGGTAACTGATTTCTTCAGGACTGATAGGTAACTTGTATTTGTCCAGGGGACAGTGGGTCGCTTGCGCCGCCCGGGCTGAAATACTCTGCAACAGATAGCCGAAGTGCGCGCTGCTTTTGATGGCCATATCCCGGGCCAAAATGCGCTCTTCCATGGACTCCAAACCGTCCGGGGCAACACCAAACCAGCACTTGCTATTCCCCCGGATACGTTTACCAAAGGTCTTCAGCAGGTGCTTACGCCGGAAGCGCAGTTCGCGCATCAGTTCAACCACATGTTTTTGCTGCAACTTATTGTCACTGCTGAAGGCCAGTTCAAACAATCCGTCTTCTATGTTGCTATAAAACCCTTCCATGAGCCTCATTAAGTCCCCAACCGCGTGCATGTGGACAGCACTGATCAGGTTCCGGGGATTTGCGTGTTGCATCCCGTGCCTCAATGTCTCTACTCTCACGGTCAAAGTGTAGGGGTTACGAAATTCAATTCGTTGAATTTGGTCCGCTCGGAGTGCGACCCAGGTCTCAAATTGATATCAGTTCAGGCGGATCTGAGCGTTGACGTAGCCGGGCGCGTCCTGTTCATCAAAGTTAGCCCGCTCCACCACAACACCGTTGTTCTCTTCCAGTTGATTAATCCAGGCGACAATTTCGTTAAACGACTGCGCCTGCAGGATAACACTGACCACCCCATTGGCTTCGGGTTGCAAACGGTTCACCCGCAGGTTGTGTGCTTTTGCGGCTCGGTTGATGATGGGGATAAGAGGACCTCTGCCCTGCCCCTGATTGGAATTGGCTGAGGTTTGCGCCGCCTGTTTATTGGTCTGCAACCAGTCAAACAACTGCTGTGCGTTATTATGCCGGTTCTGTTCCACCGCGCGCCAATCCGCCACCGGTTTCCACACCATGGCCCACAACAGGAGCACCCCCACCACCGCGGCCAGCGCAAGGATGATTTTCTGCTCAGATTGCTCCCGGCCGTAGAACCAACGCCCCAGGGCGGAACGCCGTAGATTTGCGCCAAGCACCGCCAGCTGGTTCATGTGGCAAACCTCACTCGCATGCGTGACCGGACCTGCTGACCTTCTTGTTCCGCGCTGGTTACTTCCACGGCAACACCCTGACCGGCCAGTTTAGATTTAATGGTTTCCAGATCATCATAACTTGACAGCATCACCTCAACGGTCAGCTCTCTGCGCTGATCCGCATAGTTCAACGATGACACCTTACTGTTGGCGTCAATGACATTAGAAAAATGCGCGGCCAGGCCAACAAAATCACTGGCTTGCGGACCACCGGCTTTTTGACCCAGTTTGGCCCGCATGCGCCGGCGTAGTTGATCGGTGCCGACAGGTTGGCTTTCCCGGGGGAATACTTCCTTATAAAAGTCAAAGCTGGCTTGCTGCAGCCGGTCAGCTTCGCTGCTTGCCCACCAGCCCTGTACCACCAGACCGACAAAGGCAATCAGCACCCACACCGCCGCCAGCGCACCGATACCCCGCCATTTTCTGGTCTGTGGATTTTGCGGCCGCACGGGCTGATAAGGCCCTTGCAGCAGATTAGTAACGTTAACCGTGGCAGCGGTTTCGAAGCGTTGGGCCAGATAGTCCAGTACCCCATGGGGTAAATCACCCACCTCCTCTACTTCCGGCTTGGGGTCCAGTTGACTCAAATCCAAGGCGGCAATGGTGCCATTTATCGCATGGATCCTGTTAGCCGGCAGGCTGGATAAGGCAAATAGCAGGTTGTTTTCATCGATGATGGCCGCCTGATCAGCATTAGCGACCAGGGCCGTGCCCGCTTCAAAAAGCACACTGGCTTCGCCGGCTTCGTTGGGTAATAGTTGCGCATCGGTAACAAAATAGCCCGGGTTGACCCCAATTGAGCTGAAGCAGGCCAGCCAGGACTGCATGATGTCGTGGGCCACGATACTGCACAACACCGGGTTACCCGGCCTGATGGGCCCGTGGGCAATGTGCATGAACTCGATATCCGTGGCGACATATTCTTCAGCGGCAAAAGGCAGCGCCCGCCGAATTTGTGCGGCATTTCTGCCCGGGACTTCACAGTTGACCATCAGCACAAACTGACTGGGCAGAACCACCACCGTGTTGTCCGGGTTGGCCAGCCAATCGATATTGGGGTCCGCAACGTCCGCCAGTCCCCGGTAGTCGGTGACCCCGGTGCCTCTGACCGAGCCGTCGTTTTCCCGAATCAGCCACTCCACCCCCAGCGAGTAGCTGTCACCATCCAGGGCAAGTTCCTCTGCCTGCTCGGGTAAAAAGTTAGCCGTAGCTTCGGACAGGACACGTAAATAAAGACGAGGCATATAGTTTGTCAGGATCCTAGCTTGCAGGCTCTGTTGTTACGGCAATGTTGGAGCGGAAGAGTTTACCAAAATCTCGCTGCTTAACAGTGACAGACCCCGTATTTGGGTCGCGATATAGGATACTAAGCAATGTAACTGACGTTTCGCCTACCTGAGCCTGGGCATGGAGTTGAAAATAGCTGCTGGTGACGGACAAGTGAGTAAGCATATCCGCCTCACCCGCGTTAGACGAAGGGTCAATATCGTCATCGTCCTGCCGCTGGTTCGAACCTTGTCCGGGCGGGGGACTGCTTGGCGGGCTCCAGTTCATACCGTCCGCAAATACTTGTGTTGTCTCCCAGTTGCGGGGTGCGGAGACCACGGTTTCGATACCGGTCTGATCAAATTGACTGGACAGAGCCGCCAGCGTCTGGGCGCTTGCGGTATTCACGTTGATTTTGGTCTCGGCACTGGGCAGGACACAGACATGGTTCAACAGGGTACGTACCTGTTGCGGTTCGATGCCCTGAATCAGGGCCAGCTCCGAGGCATGGGTGACCATCTGGTTGGCGGTGCGCCGGGGGGGTTGACTGACCAGATATTCAGAATCCTCTGCACCAAACCGGTAAATTTCGTTATCCGGGTCCACCCAATCCACCCAATAGTCTACCAGGGAGGGAGGCAGCCCCAGATTGTTAAACAGGCGTTGGGCCACCCCGGCAGAATAGGTCTTATTGTTGGCGTGTAGATTGTTGAGGTTAAAACAGGCCTGCAGGTCGGTAATCTGGGCCTCCAGGAAACCACCCTCGTCCAGTTCGAAGGGCAGTACACTCTGAGCCCAGATCTCTTCCAGATGATCGATATCCGGACTGGTGAGGTGATCTTCGTACAGGGCCTGCATGGCCAGGGCTTCCGCCCCCAGGGCGTAGTGCAGGGCCTGATTCTGTTCAAAGGTATTCTGATGCTGGCTGATGACCAGATTGTGCCGCGACAGCAAGCGGCTGGCCACCGCCATCAGGATGGCCACAATCAACAGCACGCTGATCAGGGCGACGCCACGTTGCCGAAGGTTCATCTAGGATCCACTCCCCGGCGGCAAGCCGCTCGCCAGCGGTTGTGTGAGATCCGGAATTTCCCACACCCGTTCCACCACGCCGAAGGGCGGCAATTCAACCCGCATGATGATTCCGGCGAGCTTTCTGCTGGGGTCCAGCAAATTCTGACCGGCCACCGGCCAGAAGTTGTACTCGTTGCCGCTGACATCCACAGCTACAAATTCCAACTGTTCAACTTCGCGGAGCAGGGTCTGATAGGCGGGTTCAGAATCCGGCGCCCGGTCCAGTACGTGCCAGTAGGCGCGGATCAGTTCGCCATCCTCAACCCGGTAAGCCACCCGCTGCACCTCAGCCCGGGGTTGCAGTAAGGGATTACGCCAGCCCACCCGGGAAAACTCGATGCCGCCGTCCGCATCAATGATCAAATAGCCACCCCGGTCTGCGCTGTCGTATTCATCGCGAATGGGGCGGTAGGTGATTTGCAATACATCCCGCTGGATAATCTGCATGGCCCGGTGTGTGTCTGCCAGGCGGCTGCCACGGTCGGTTAAACGCTCGTGAGCGGTGACGGTCTGGGACAACAACTGGCTGCTGATGACGCCGATAATGGCAAAGATCAGGAAGGCAACCAGAATCTCAACTAAGGTAAAACCCCGCGCCAGCGTCATGGCAGACCCACCTGCAAAAAGGCCACCTGATGATCAAAGGGACCCATCCGTTCGCCGTCGACCAGTTCATAAACATCCACTTCGATGCGCCGCATGGTGGGCAGTTCCGTATCCTTGATTTCGGTTCGCACCTCCCAATCACGCTCAGCCATAAAAACCCGGGTGCTGTCCTTGCCCGACGGCACCGGGGCATTTTCCGCACGTTGGCTGATGCGCAAGCTGTGCAATTGATTCTGTCCTACCCAGTGGGCAACCGTGCGCCGCTCCAGGTTGTAAGTTTGACTGGCCACACTGCCGGTGGCTGAAGAGATGGTGATACCCACCACGGCAATAACCACCACCGCCAGGAGCATCTCCAACAAGGTAAAGCCCGGGGCTTTAGATCTATATTCAGCTCTGGTCGGCACGTTGCACCTCGGTCCGGGAAAACCCGTCAGAACTCAGTTGCCAGGGATTGGTCCGCCATTCCCGGGGCGATAACAGGATGGTAAACGGTGTGGTTTCGCCGCTGGAAAACAGGACAATCGTGGGGGGTTCCTCTTCACCCGCATCATCAGCAGCGCTGCTCAATCCGGGCGCAAAGTCGAGTCCACCACCAAAATCATCGTCCGGGGCCGTGAACAGTTCCGCTTCGTAAGCTTCCACTTCCACGTCAAACTCAACATACCGGCTAAATGCTTCGGGGATAAAGTGCCGGCCGGACTGCGGCATCCATGTACCGTTAACTTCGTCGAATATGGCAAAGCGGGCACCTTCATCATCGATATAGATCCCCCACTCCCGATTAGCCTGCAGGGCTTTGTCCCGGGCCAGTTCTATACGCAGTGCCAACCGCTCGGCATAGCCGCGCAATTCCTGCTCCCGGTCCGCACCGGTAAAGGAGCCCACCACCATTGCCATCAGAATGGAGATCAGCAGCACCACAATCAGCACCTCGATCAGTGTAAAGCCGCGGGTGGCGGAAGGCGGGATCAGCGTTGGGTACTTTTCGCACATGTGGAATTAGCAGGTTTTTGTGGTAGATGTTTGCCGCGGCTGTGGCGGGGGACAGCACCGGGCCCTGCCCCACGTCCATGCTCTAAAGGTCCGAGAGTCGTATATCCCCGTTTAATCCCTCACCCCCTTCCTGACCATCAGCCCCCAGACTGAACAATTCAAAACCCACATCATTGCGTTCATAGACATAGGGTGAACCCCAGGGGTCGGTGTTCAGCTTTTTGATGTAACCTTCCGGGTTATAGTTTTTCGGTTCAGGAAAGCCACTGGGTTTGGTGACCAGCGCTTCGAGACCCTGTTCGCTGGAAGGGTATTGAAAATTATCCAGCCGGTAGACATCCAGGGCCGCGGACAGGGAACGGATGTCCGTTTGCGCGGCCTGGATACGCGCAGTGTCCGGCCTTCCCATAATCTGTGGCACCACCACAGCGCCCAATATGCCCAATATCACCACAACCACCAGCACCTCGATCAGTGTAAATCCGGCTGCCCGCCGGCGTTTTGCAGGATAGAAATATTGCATCGTTTTCTCCTAGACCAACTGATTCATACTCAGTATAGGTAATAAAATTGCCATTACGATAAACAGGACAACAGCGCCCATGATTAACAACATCAGGGGTTCAAACATTTTGACGATGGTGCTGACAATACGCTCAACCTCGGTCTGTTGATAGCTTGCAACACGCCCCAACATGGCATCCAATTCCCCACTTTGTTCCCCGCTGCCCACCATATGCAAAAGCATGGGCGGAAACTGGCCTACTTGCTCCAGGGCGATTTTGAGGCTGATACCTTCGCTCACGGTTTGGGTGGCTTCACCTAATTTGCGCCGTAACCAGGTATTTGACACAACTTCCGAGGCGATATTCATGGCCTCAACCACCGGCACCCCGGCACCGGTCAAAATAGCCAGGGTGTTGGCATAGCGGGCCGCGTTGGCACTGCGGGTAATGCGCCCCACCAGAGGCAGGCTGAATTTCCTGCGGTCCCATTTCAGGCGAATATTCGGCTGGGACAGCAGCCATCGAATGAGTAAGACCACCCCTACAGCTCCGCCCAGCAAAGCCCACCAATAATTGCGCAGGGTATCGGTCATGCCGATCAGCAACACGGTAAACCAGGGTAACTTTTGCCCGGTGTCTTCAATGACGCTGATCATATCCGGGACAATATAGACCATCAGCGCACCGACAATCACAAAGGCCAGCACAAGCAGGGCCACCGGGTAGAACAATGCCATTTCGACATTACGGGTAGATTCAAACTGGCGCTCAAGATAGTCCGCCAGGTTTTCCAAGACACGATCCAAGAACCCGGATTGTTCTCCGGCAGCCACCGACGAGCAATACAGGTTGGAAAAACTGCTTGGGTATTCTTTTAAACTGTTGGCCAGGGAATGGCCTTCGAGGACCTTGGCCCGCACGCTCAGGATCAGGGCCCCCACATGTTGTTTTTCCGTTTGTTGCGCCACAGCAGCCAGGGCTTCTTCTACGGGCAAACTGGACGCCACCAGGGTAGCTAGCTGACGGGTAAACAAAACCCGGTCCAGGCCGGACATACTGCGCGAAAAACCCAACGAAAAGCCGGCGGCGTTTGTTTTGTCCCCTTCCTTTGCCGGGGCAACATCCAGGGGCATCAAACCCTGGTCCCGCAACTGCTGGCGTAACTGGCGCGCGCTGTCCGCTTCCATGACGCCTTTGTTCTGGCGTCCCTTGGCGTCTAAAACAACGTATTCAAATGCGGCCATCAGCCCACTCGGTGACTGGTCTCGGTCCAGAATACGCTTGTTCTGGACAGGAGCCGGTTATTGATGAGGTGTACATTGGTCCTTGGCCCAAGGTTATGGACAACCCTTATTCGTCATCCGTCATTCGTCGAGGGTGACGCGCAGAACTTCTTGTACGGTGGTGACACCGGCAAGCACCTTTGCCTTGCCGTCATCGCGGATGCTTGGCGCCACCCGGCGGGCATAGCCTGCCAGTTCCTGTTCGCTTACCTGATCGTGTATCAGGCGGCGAATGGTATCATCCACGCTGACCAATTCATATATGCCGCTGCGGCCCTTAAAGCCGCTGTGGCTGCACGCTTCACAACCCTTAGCGTCGTAAACGATGGCCGATGGTTCGCCTAAGAAGCGCAGTTCCGACTCCGTGGCCGGCCGCTGCACCCGGCACTCCACACACAAACTGCGCACCAGCCGCTGGGCCAGCACACCCACCAGACTGGAGGACAAAAGAAAGGGCTCAACCCCCATGTCCATCAAGCGGGTGACCGCACCCACCGCGGTATTGGTATGTAAGGTGGACATCACCAGGTGGCCGGTCAAACTGGCCTGAATGCCAATCTGGGCCGTTTCCAGATCGCGAATCTCACCCACCATGACCACATCCGGATCCTGCCGCAAAATAGCCCGCAAGCCACGGGCAAAGGTCATATCCGCCTTGGTGTTGACCTGGGTTTGACCAATGCCCGGCAAGTTATATTCGATGGGATCTTCAACAGTGAGAATATTAATGGTTTTGGCGGACAGCTCTGCCAGGGAAGCATACAGGGTGGTAGTTTTACCCGAGCCGGTTGGGCCGGTAACCAGAAAGATGCCGTGGGGCTTGTGGACAATGGAGCGTAATACACTCAGGGATTCCGCGGACATCCCCAGATTCTCTAATTTAAGACGCCCCGCCTGCTTGTCGAGCAAACGTAATACCACCCGCTCACCGGAACTGGCCGGCATGGTGCTGACCCGCACGTCCACTTCCCGGCCGCCGATGCGTAAAGAAATCCGCCCATCCTGGGGAATGCGTTTTTCCGCAATATCCAGCCGGGCCATGACCTTGATCCGTGATACCAGCAACGGCGCCAGTTCCCTTTTGGGTTTGACCACCTCCCGCATCACACCGTCAACGCGAAAGCGTACTACCAGTTCTTTTTCAAAAGTCTCGATATGCACGTCAGATGCATTTTCACGGATGGCCTCCGCTAGCAGGGCGTTGATCAGACGGATAATCGGCGCGTCATCCTCCTGCTCCAACAGGTCTTCAGTCTCGGGCACCGAGTTGGCCAGGCTGGCCAGGTCCATCTCCTCACCCAGATCTTCGACCATCTGACGGGCTTGGGAGGAGTCTCTGGCATAGGTCTCCGTCAGAATTTGCTCAAATTCTTCCTCACCCACCACGCGCACGGCGAGCTCACCCCGGGCCAGGCGGCGGATTTCCGCCAGGGTGGTCAGGGTGGGTTGTGCCTTACACACCACATCAGCTTTGTTGCCCGGCAGTTGGGCCCCGGTGACGACCACGCCAAAACGGCGGGCAAAGGCAAAGGGTAATGCCATGTGTACCGGCGGTTGATCCTGGACGGTCAGGGGTTCGACGTTGCTAACTGCTTCACTCATGGTTTAAGACTATCCTATTCTCTTTACCTTTACTTCTTAAGTAATTCGGCTTTATCCCAATCTCTTCAGCGAGATTGGTCCAACCCTTCTGGTCCGCATACGCCCACTCGTATTTCACTCCCTGAAGGGTAATAGTATCAACAACTTGCGCACAAACTAAGTTACCTTTTCAAGCCCGCGTGATTTGCCCTTTGATTTTGACCACTGGATCACACTTTCCTCGGTCCCATAGACCACAAATTCTATTAAAAATTTGTGACTAATTTATTTTTCACCGTCCATGGGGCCGCATGACCGTGCCCGGAACCGGTGCACAGCGGACACTGGTTTTGTATGATGCGTTTCGTTTAAGCCGCTTTTGCCCGGGGTGTTTATTGAAGTTTGTTGGAAATCACATTTTATCCGTCAGCCAATTTGATAAGTCAGACGTTGAGCAGATATTTACCGTGGCTGATCATATGAAACCCTACGCCATGCGCAAACGTATTACCCGGGTGCTGGAAGGGGCGATCGTTTCCAACATGTTTTTTGAACCCAGCACCCGTACCCGGGTTTCTTTTGGCTCTGCCTTTAATTTACTGGGTGGCGAGGTGCGGGAGACAACCGAAGTCAAGGCATCTGCATTGGCCAAGGGCGAGTCGCTATACGACACCGCCCGGGTACTGTCCGGCTACAGCGACGTGATTGTCATGCGTCATCCCGAATCCGGCAGCGTGGCGGAATTTGCTCAGGCCAGCCGGGTACCGGTGATTAACGGTGGTGACGGTTCCAACGAACATCCCAGTCAGGCCCTGCTGGATTTGTACACCATGCGCCAGGAACTGCATGCCCAACAACGTGCCTTGGATGGCCTGCGCATTGCCCTGATCGGCGATTTGAAATATGGCCGGGCGGTGCATTCATTGTGCAAGCTGCTGTGTCTTTACGATAATGTCTCCCTGCACTTTGTCTCCCCGCCTGAGCTAGAAATTCCGGCAGACATCGCCCAGGAACTGGTGGCTGCCGGCCACACCATCGAGAACTTTCACAATCTGGAAACCGGAATTCATGACGTTGACATCCTCTATGTCACCCGCACTCAGGAGGAGCGCTTTCCCTCTCAGGAGGAAGCGGACCGGTATCGTGGCCTGTTCCGGCTGAATCAGGCGATATACACCCAGCATTGTGAGCCGAATACGGTCATCAT
>JANQMF010000192.1 GCA_028280225.1 Pseudomonadales bacterium
GGGTGGGCGATTGGGCGCAGCATCGGCTGAGGTCTCGCCGGTCAAGATAGTGGGGATCGAAGCACCCGGTGAGCCGGGTACTGACAAGTGAGTTGGTAGAAACGATAATCAGGAAGAACACCTTTGATGTAAATCAGGTTATCGGTAACTTCGTGTTGCCGTTCGTATACCGGTTGCTATAATTGCGCCGCCCTGGGTCCGGTCGAGTCCGAGGCCCCACGTTTTTTACATGCGGCTCATGCATGATTAAGCCAGGCCATAAAACTGTATTCAAAGTCCCCTGCTGAACAACTTTGGACTGAAATCGCAAGTTGCGGTTTGATCCCAACGCCAAAGTCGACAGGTGTCCCTATACTGTCAGTTGGGTTTGATAGGTTTGACGGGTCTGAAGGTGTTGAAGTGGGAAGTTTGGTGACATCACCAATTGGTGATGCAGCAGATTGGCGAAACCGGTAGGCGAAATCGGTAATAGATGACTTAGACGCGGCTTGGGCAAGTTAATAAATGATCGGGTTTAAATCCGGCGACGTTGAAGGTGGTGTGCGAATGAAGCGAAAAATGAGTTATGCAGGTGGATTGGCGAGTCTGCTTGTCACGGGTCTAACCTGGGCAGATGAGCTGAATATGCCTGTAGGGGTCACGGACATCAGCCGCCAGATATATGACCTGCATATGACCATCTTTACCGTATGTGTGATCATCGGCGCCGGAGTTTTTGGCGTCATGTTCTGGTCAATCATCCAGCATCGCCGCTCCCTTGGCCATGAAGCCGCCACCTTCCACGAAAGCACCAAGCTGGAAATAACCTGGACCATCATTCCAACGCTGATTCTAATTGCCATGGCGGTGCCGGCCACTCAGGTGTTGATCGCCATGTATGACACCGGTGGAGAAGATATGACCGTGGAAGTGCGCGGTTATCAATGGAAATGGCAGTACAAATATCTGGACGATGATTACAACCGCACTTTCTCCTTCTTCTCTTCACTCGCTACCCCTCAGGATGAAATCCAGAACCGTGCCAACAAGGGCGAGTTTTATCTGCTTGACGTGGACAACCCGTTGCGCATCCCGGCAAACCGGAAGGTGCGTTTTCTAGTCACCGCCGAAGATGTAATTCACGCCTGGTGGGTGCCGGATTTTGGCATCAAGCGGGATGCGGTGCCGGGCATTCTTAACGAGCTATGGACAATTGTCGAAGAACCGGGGGTGTATCGCGGCCAATGTACCGAGCTGTGTGGCAAGGACCATGGCTTTATGCCCATTGTTGTTGAGGTCATGGAAGAGGAAAAATTTGATGCCTGGTATGCAGAAGAAGTAGCCGCAGAGGCGGTACGGGTCGAAAACCTGTCCAAGACCTTTACCGAAGATCAGTTGATGGCGGATGGTGAACAGATCTACAACACGTTTTGTGCATCCTGCCATCAGCCCAACGGCCAGGGGGTGCCGCCGGTATTCCCATCCCTGGTGGGTACCGAAGTGGTCAGCGGCCCCCGTGATGCCCATATTGAGATGGTGCTGGACGGTGTGCCCGGGACCGCCATGCAAGCCTTTGGGAAACAACTCGACGCTGCGCAGGTGGCGGCGGTTGTGCACTACGAAAGACATGCCTGGGGCAACAATGCCGGTGATATCACCCAGCCCAGAGACGTCATTGCAATTCAAGAAGCTGGTCAATAAGGGGGCACCATGAGCGAAGTCATACATGCAGATCACCACGACGAACATGATGCCCATGATCACGGGCCGGAAAAGGGCTTGGCGCGCTGGTTGTTCACCACCAACCATAAAGACATAGGCACGCTTTATCTGTGGTTCAGCTTTTTAATGTTCATGGTAGGCGGGGTGATGGCGCTGATCATCCGCACCGAACTGTTTGAGCCGGGTTTGCAGTTTGTCGATCCCGAATTTTTTAATCAGATGACCACAAACCATGGTTTGATCATGGTTTTTGGCGCCATTATGCCGGCCTTTGTGGGCCTGGCTAACTGGCTGGTGCCGATGCAGGTGGGCGCGCCGGATATGGCCTTGCCGCGCATGAATAACCTGTCCTTTTGGATACTGCCGTTTGCCTTTGGCATCATGATTTCCACCCTGTTTATGGAAGGGGGTGGTCCTAACTTCGGCTGGACATTCTATGCGCCGCTGTCGACCACCTATGCGCCGGACTCGGTTACTTTCTTTATCTTCGCGGTACATATGATGGGTGCCTCATCCATTATGGGTTCCATCAACATTATCGCCACCATTTTGAATATGCGGGCACCGGGGATGACCCTGATGAAAATGCCGCTGTTTATCTGGACCTGGTTAATTACTGCCTACCTCTTGCTGGCGGTTATGCCGGTACTGGCGGGTGCGGTGACCATGATGCTCTTCGACATCCATTTTGATACCAGCTTCTTTAATGCGGCTGGTGGTGGTGATCCGGTAATGTTCCAGCACATCTTCTGGTTCTTTGGCCATCCGGAGGTGTACATCATGATTTTGCCGGCGTTTGGTATCGTTTCGCATATTATCCCGGCGTTTGCCCGCAAACCGTTGTTTGGTTATGACTCGATGGTTTATGCGGTTGCGTCCATTGCCTTCCTGTCCTTTATTGTCTGGGCACATCATATGTTTACCGTGGGAATGCCTCTGGCGGGACAACTGTTCTTTATGTACAGCACCATGCTGATTGCGGTGCCTACGGGCGTAAAAGTCTTTAACTGGATTTCCACCATGTGGAAAGGTTCGATGACATTCGAAACACCGATGTTGTTTGCCATCGCCTTTGTGGTTTTGTTCACAATTGGCGGATTTTCCGGCTTGATGCTGGCGATCACGCCGGCGGACTATCAATATCACGACACCTACTTTGTGGTTGCCCACTTCCATTACGTGCTGGTGCCCGGCGCCTTGTTTTCGATTATTGCTGCGGTCTACTTCTGGTTCCCCAAATGGACCGGCCGCATGTATGACGAAGGTTTGGGCAAAATACATTTCTGGCTGTCGTTCATCGGCGTCAACATCACCTTCTTCCCGCAACATTTTTCCGGCCTGGCCGGCATGCCGCGCCGTATCCCGGACTATGCCTTACAATTTGCCGACTTTAATATGTTGTCCAGTGTGGGTGCCTTTATCTTTGGTTTTTCCCAGGTATTTTTCATATTTGTGATTATTCACGGTATTCGCAGCGGTAAACCTGCGACGGCCCGGCCCTGGGAAGGTGCGCGTGGTCTGGAATGGACGCTGCCTTCACCGGCGCCCTATCACAGCTTTACCCATCCGCCAAAAGTCACTGACGAGGAGGCTCACGCGTAGATGACCCAGCAACCCGACAGCTCCCCGGCGGGTCAACGGGCGGGGATCAAAAAAACGCTCAGACAAACCGGCCTGATTGTCGTGGGTATGGGCGCTTTTGCCTGGGCGTTGATACCGCTGTATGACTTGTTTTGTGAAATTACGGGTTTAAACGGTAAAACCGGCGGGCCCTATGTTTTTGAAGAGGCGTCAATCGTGCCGGACACGTCGCGGCTGGTGAAGGTGAATTTTATTACCAATACCAACCAGGGAATGGTCTGGGATTTCTGGCCGGAAAAAGGGGCGGTGCGGGTGCACCCCGGTGAGCTTAAAGAAGTCAATTTTTACGTTAAGAATACGACGGACAAAGTCATGATGGGGCAGGCGATCCCATCGCTGGTGCCGGTGTCCGCCACACAATTTTTTCACAAGACCGAATGTTTTTGTTTTAACCAGCAGATACTGCAGCCCGGTGAAAAAATGGAGATGCCCATGAGATTTATTGTGGGCCGGGAACTGCCAAAAAACGTGCAGTCGATAAACTTAAGTTACGCCCTATTTGACGTCACCGACAGTATGACGCAAGTAGCGGCTTCCGGTGCAGCAAGTGGGGGGCGCTAGCTCAATGCCTGTTGTATTGGATGTGCTGAACTAAATACTGGAGTAGTAAAGATGGCCAATGCCGCAGAAGACTCTTCTATCTATTATGTGCCCCACAGTGGTTGGTACCCGGTGGTCTTGGCGGCGGGCGTCATGCTTATGCTTACCGGTCTGGCTTCCTGGCTGAATGCGGCTAAGGCGGGTGATCCGACCAATCTGACCCAAACCCTGGTTGGCTTTGGCATGGTGTCGGTGGTCTTGTACTTCTGGTTCGCCAAGGTGATTGCGGAAAATCAGCAAGGCCTGGCCAATGCAGCCCTGAAGAAAAGCTATGTCTGGGGTATGGGCTGGTTCATCTTTTCCGAAGTGATGTTTTTTGCCGCATTTTTTGGTGCGCTGTTTTATGCCCGGGTGCTGGCGGTCTCCTGGCTGGGTGGTGAAGGTGATAAGGCTTTCACCGGAGATTATCTGTGGCCGGATTTTGAGGCGGCCTGGCCGGTAATGAATAATCCGGACCCCGAACTCTTTCCGAATCCCGGTGAAAGCATGGCGTCGCCGGGTATCTCCAATTGGCTCAGTTATCTGCCGTTCTGGAATACAGCCATTCTACTGTCGTCCAGTGTCACGGTGCATTTTGCGCACACCGCAATCAAAGAAAAAAATCGCGCCAAGCTCAAAGCCTGGTTAGGTATAACGGTACTGTTGGGCATTATCTTCCTGGTACTGCAGGTGGAAGAGTATATTCACGCTTACCAGGAGTTGGGTCTGACCATGGGCAGCGGAATATATGGTTCTACCTTCTTCATCCTCACGGGCTTCCACGGATTTCATGTCACCCTCGGGACGGTGATTCTGCTGGTCCAGTTTTTGCGCGCATTAAAGGGGCATTTCAGCGAAGAGGATTGTTTTGGTTTCGAAGCAGCCAGCTGGTATTGGCACTTTGTTGATGTCGTCTGGGTGGGCCTTTTTGTCTTTGTCTATCTGCTTTAACAGGCCGGGAACCCGCTAATCTAACAGTGCCATAAACGCTGGCTTTATTGTTCAGGGCTGGAAGCAGATTCCTGTTTTTCCTCCCCTGGCTCGGGACCGGTGGGTATGGCGTCCGGTGAAACCCGGGATGGGGCTGCCCCTCCCGGCCGTTTAAAGCCGGTTTCATGCCGGTCCGCACTATGCCACGGGGCGTTTGTGCCCAGACGTAGCTCCCCGGTGTAAAGACCGTAAAAAATTGTCAACACCAGGGCTGTGGCCAGCCCAATGCGTATGCCCAGCGCATACAAAGTGCGCTTGGAATCACTCCGGTTGGTGTCTTTAAACAAAAATACCAAACCACTCATCAGACTAATGACAACACCTAGCAGCAAAACAACAATAATGAATTTGATCAAAACAAAGGGCCGTTGTTGTGTTGAAGCCACTGTAAACCAAACGGTCGGGGATTTGTTGTGCGAATAAGTGGATTTGCTCCGGGTAAAACAATGACTCTGTTTGTTGTCATCTTTTTGCCGCTGCTGGTCAGCTTGGGTTTCTGGCAACTCGACCGTGGGGCGGAAAAGCGTGGGCTTGAAAACGACTATCTCAAACAGCTGACAAAGTTACCCATCCGGGTAGGCGGGGCAGCGGAAATGGCGCCCTTCCAGAGGGTGCGGCTGGTGGGAAAGTACGGTCAGGAGGTGTTTTTGCTGGACAATCAGGTGGTGGATGGACAGCCCGGGTATTGGGTCGTTCAAACCTTTGCGGACGACAACCAGCATTTGTATCTGGTTAATCGAGGTTATCTGGCCGCACCTAAACATCGTGACCAGTTGCCGGCGGTTTTGACCCCGGCGGAAAAAACCACCGCGGTTGCTGTGGTATGGCCTTATACTGGGCTGATCCCGGTGCTGGATGACGATATCTGGGTTGAGGGTTGGCCAAAGCGGGTGCAGCGCCTGGATATTCAGCGCATGGCACGCATCACCGGAAGCGTCCCGGCTGAACTTCGTTTGGAGCCCGGACAGGGTTCGGTTTTTCGTGCCGCCCCTTTTGCGGAGGTGTTAAACGACAGTATACACCTGGGTTATGCGGCCACGTGGTTCGGTTTGGCAGGGGTACTGTTGACGGGTTACATCATATTTGGCCGCCAGCGGCACCATGACCGGTCTGCGGGACAGACCGGCAAAGACAGTCGTAAACAGTCATAAAAGAACAGGTAAGCCATGCAAAAAAGTAGAACGCAGCTTGTCATCATCATGCTAATGGCCTTTGTCTCCCTGGGGGGGTCTTATGCCTTGTTTTATTATGCAAAAACCGGTGGAAGTTGGGGCACCACCAACCATGGAGAATTTGTCACCCCACAAACCTCGGTCAGTGACCTGGGTTGGCGGATTTCGGGTGAAAGTGCTCAAGGTCATTGGTGGCTGTGGGTGTTGGCGGATGAGTGTACTGCGGTCTGTCAGCAAACGGTCAAAGATCTGCGCGCCTTGCATATCCTGCTGAACAAAGAAGCGGACCGGGTGCGCCGGGGGTTTACCGGTGACAATGGCGCCTGGCAAAGCCTGCAGGATAACTATCCGGCGCTTCAGCAAGTGGTGGTGGAACCGGTGGTCCGGCAAATGAAACGCGGAGTTTATATTGCTGACCCCTTGGGTAATCTGGTGTTTTACTACCCCATGGAAGTAAACCCCAAGATGATCCAGCAGGACCTGAAGAAGTTACTGAGAGTTTCCCAGATAGGTTGACCGCGCAATGACCGCATCAACAAGAGAGGGTGAATGAAAAAACTGATTGTGGCCGGTATTGCCCTGGCTGTGGTTGTTGTTGTGCTGGGTGCGTTTACGCGCCTGGTTGATGCGGGTCTGGGGTGTCCGGACTGGCCGGGCTGTTATGGCCATCTGACCTGGCCGGGTACTTCAGAAGAGATTAGTCGGGCGGAACAGGCTTTTCCGGATGCGCCGGTGGATTTGGATAAAACCTGGCCGGAAATGGTGCATCGTTACTTTGCGGGCAGTTTGCTGCTGTTGGTCCTGTATCTTACCGTGCGTGCGTGGCGGCAAGCTGCTGCGACCCCGGATTCAGCACAGGCCGTTCAACTGCGGCGGCTTTTCTCCATCTTGTTGGTGTTAATTATCTGCCAGGCCGCCTTTGGTGCCTGGACAGTGACTTTAAAACTGTGGCCCCAGGTGGTTACAGCCCACCTCCTGGGTGGATTTGCAACCTTGGGTATGCTGTGGGCCATCTACCTGTACTGCAACGGGGCACCCGCGCTGAGACTAAATGGGGTGGCGCGGGGCAGGTTAAAAGCACATGGCCGCTTAGCCTTTGCCATCGTCATTGTGCAAATCGCCTTGGGTGGCTGGGTATCTTCGAATTACGCGGCCCTGGCCTGCGCGGACTTTCCGACCTGCTACGGCAGCTATTGGCCACCCATGGACCTGGGTGAGGGATTTAACATTTTTCAAACCCTGGGTCCCAACTATTTAGGGGGGCTTCTGGATAACGAGGCCAGGGTGGCCATTCACTGGGTCCATCGTTTGGGAGCCGTGTTGGTTCTGTTGGTGGTGGGCGGTCTGGCCTGGCGTCTGTGGCCGTTGAATAAGCAGTTAGCGCTTGGCCTGGCGGTTATTTTGGGCTTGCAGCTTGTATTGGGCGTTTTGAATGTGGTTTGGTCCCTGCCCCTTGCGGTGGCGACTTTGCATAACGCCGGTGGTGCGCTTTTGTTGTTGGCGCTAATTGCAGTAAACTTTGCGCCCCCGGCAGAACAAAGTTAAACCCGTGGCAAAACAGGAGCTCGGCTGCAGTAGGACCGCCAATCGATAAGCAATCGACCGGCAATCCGTAAATGGGTTGTCGTGAACAGGACCGGTGCAACAGACAGAGATAAAGAAATGAGTGAACTGATTTCAAACCGCGCTACTTGGCGCGACTACATAGACATGTGTAAACCGCGGGTTGTGTTGCTGATGTTGTTGTGCGCGGTTGTGGGTATGTTCCTGGCCACACCGGGGATGGTGCCCATGGCCACCCTCACCCTGGGATTGTTGGGCATTGGCCTGGTCGCAGGTTCGGCAGCGGTGGTTAATCATCTGGCGGATGCACATATCGACGCGCGCATGGCACGGACGCAAAATCGGCCGGTAGCCACCGGCCGGGTCAGCCAGAATCAGGCGATGGTGTTTTCCGCCGTGACCGGTATAACCGGAATGGCTATATTGTGGTTTGGGGTAAATCCACTGACAGCCTGGCTAAACCTGGCGTCCTGGGTGGGTTATGGTCTGATTTATACCTTTTATCTGAAGCGGGCAACCCCGCAGAATATTGTGATTGGCGGGTTGTTTGGCGCTGCCCCGCCTCTGTTTGGCTGGACCGCGGTGACCAACAGTGTTGATGCCGGTGGTTTGTTGCTGGTGCTGATTATTTTTGCCTGGACACCCCCCCATTTTTGGGCCTTGGCATTGGACCGCAAAGAAGAATACGCCAAAGTGGGTGTACCGATGCTCCCGGTGACACACGGCGACGTATTTACCCGGCTGCATATTCTTTTGTATACCATCATTCTGGTCATAGCCTCGATCCTGCCGTTTTTGATTGGCATGTCGGGCTTGATCTATTTGGCCGCTGCCCTGGCCCTGGGCGCCGGTTTCCTGTACTGGGCCATTGTATTGGTGCGCAATACCAACCCCGCAGCACCCATGGAAACATTTAAATACTCGATCCTTTACCTGGCACTGTTGTTCGTTGCGCTGTTGGTTGACCATTATCTGATGGCCAGCCAAGTCATGCCGGGTCCAATTTACACCTTCGAAGCCATAGCCGGGTAGTTATGTCAGCAGTTGGCAGGACGGTTTTGTTGTGTGGGGTATTTATTACCCTGGTGGTGGGTCTATTTGTGTATCGAACGGTGCAGCCGCCACAGCTATCCGAAGAACAAATGCGCGAAAAAGGCGTTTTTATGTTACCCGTTCCCAGGGATATATCACCTTTTGAGCTGTCGGATCATTACGGCACACCCTTCGACAATAGCAGATTGTTGGGCAAGTGGACCTTTATGTACTTTGGCTTTACCAACTGTCCGGACATCTGTCCGACCAGCATGTCGGTGCTGGGTCAGGTGGACCAACAGTTGCGTACCGCCGGCGATCAATATGCGGATCAGTTCCAGGGGGTTTTGGTCACGGTGGACCCCGAGCGAGATACCGTGGATCGCCTGGGGCCGTATGCTACGGCCTTTTCACCCCATTTTTTTGGTGTTCTTGGAGACATTGCCAGTACCTTTGTATTGGCACAGCAACTTAATGTAGCGTTTGCCAAGGTGCCGCTGTCGGGGGATGAGGACAATGCAGATAGCGGTGCACAGGATCCGGCTGGTGAGGCCGCCGGTTATACCATGGATCACACGGGGAATATCGTAATCATTAACCCCAAGGGTCATTATCATGGCTTCATAAAGTTGCCGCACGAGGCTGAGACCATTAGGCTAACGTTTCAATCATTGGCGGCGCGATTCTAATTTCGATTCAAGCTTCTATATCCAACCCGTTCCAAGACCTTAAAACGCGATTTATGACCACCCGTCAGCAATCGACGGCACTGTGCGCGCCACTGGAAATTGAAGACTTTGGCGTTCAACCCATGGAAGATGCCAGTCCGCCAAAGTGGCACCTTGCCCACACCACGTGGTTTTTTGAAACCTTCCTGCTTAAACCCTTTGCCAAAGACTATCAGTGTTACCACAAACACTTTGAACACTTATTCAATTCCTACTACAACGGGGTAGGCACACCCTTTCCGCGGCCACGCCGGGGTGATTTGTCCAGGCCCACGGTTAAAGAGGTGATGGCTTATCGCAGCTATGTTGAGGAACATATGCTGGATTTGATTGACGAGGCGGCTCATCCGCGCAACGCCGCGGTGCGTAATCAGCAGCATGAGAATCTAAGTCAAGCCATCTACACTCGTGTAGTGTTAGGAATTCACCATGAACAGCAACATCAAGAGCTTTTGCTGACGGACCTGAAATACAATTTTGGCCACAATCCATTGTTTCCTCCCTATTGCCCCTTGTTACGGGACGCAACACAAGACCCACCGGATACCCAGATCTTTCAACAATATAACGGTGGGATGTGTCGCATCGGCGCAAGTCCCAACGCGGTTGATTTCTGTTTTGACAATGAGGCCCCGGCGCACCGGGTATTTGTACATCCCTTTGCTCTGGCGGACCGGTTGGTGACTAACGGCGAGTATTTAGCCTTTGTCGAAGATGGGGGTTACCAGCGCTCGGAGCTGTGGTTGTCGGAAGGCTGGGTTAAGTTGTTGGAGAGTCAATGGCAAGCTCCGCTGTATTGGACAAAACAAGGTGACCAATGGTACGAATACCGTCTTGACGGGCTGCATCCGCTGCGCCTGGAATTGCCGGTAGTCCACGTCAGTGCCTTTGAAGCCCTGGCTTATGCGGCTTGGCGGGGTATGCGGCTGCCTACAGAGTTTGAATGGGAAGTAGCGGCGCAACAGCAGGATGTACAGGGTAATTTTATGGAAGCTAAGTTCTTTCATCCCCAGGCTGCGCAAGTGCCGGGAACATGTCCCGATACATCAGGCGAAAGACGCAGCGCAGACAGAAACAACAAACCGCATCAGGCGCTTGATCAGCTTTACGGTGAAGTGTGGCAGTGGACCTGCAGCAGTTATGCACCTTATCCCGGGTACCAGCCTTTGCCGGGGACCCTGGGGGAATACAACGGTAAGTTCATGAGCAGTCAGCTGGTGTTACGCGGTGCATCCTGCGCAACCCCGGCCACTCACGCCCGGCAAACGTATCGGAACTTCTTTTACCCACCGGACCGGTGGCAATTTTCAGGGATAAGGCTGGCACAAGATGTCTGATCAAGCAGCGCCAAAAGGTGACTATCATTTTTATGACTACAAACCCGCTCAGGACGATATGGCGGATGAGGTACTGCAGGGTTTAACCAGCAGCCCCAAACACATATCACCCAAATACTTTTACGATACAGCGGGGTCGTTACTATTCGAGCGCATTACCGAACTTAAGGAATATTATCTGACCCGTACGGAAATGGCGTTGTTTAATGCGCATCTGCCGGATATTGCGGATCAACTGCCGCAACACAGTTGCCTCATTGAATATGGTAGCGGCAGTTCGCTGAAGATTCGCAAAGTGCTGGAAAATCTGGTGCCCCGTGCTTACGTACCGGTGGATATATCAAGCCGGCACTTGCAGGATAATGCCCAGGCGTTGCAGGAAGATTTTCCTGAATTAGATGTTTATCCGGTCTGTGCGGACATCACCCAGGTGTTTGCACTCCCCGTGCAGGTGGAATGGATGCCCAAGGTGGCCTTTTTCCCCGGGTCGAGTATCGGCAATTTTGAACCTCACGAAGCCCGGGATTTTCTACGTAACGTCCACCAGACCATAGGCCCGGAAGGTGCCTTAATTATCGGAGTGGACCGCAAGAAAGATCATGGTGTACTGGAGGCAGCCTACAATGATGCCAAGGGGGTTACGGCGGCATTTAACCTGAATGTATTGCGTCACTTTAATCAGGCCCTGTCCGCGAATTTTGACCTCAGTAATTTTCGTCATGAAGCCCGCTACGATGATCTGGGGGGCCGGGTACAGATGTTTTTAAAGAGCCTGGAAGACCAGGAAGTTCAGGTTAATGGCGAAAAAGTCCATTTTTGCGCAAACGAAATTATTCATACGGAAAATTCTTACAAGTACCACCCGGAAGAGTTTTTGAGCCTTGCGGATGGGGCGGGTTTTAAACCGCTGGCGCAATATGATGATAAACGCGGCTGGTTTTCCATCTACCTCCTGAGTTCTGCCTAAGTACCCCAGAACAATTTCTTAACGTTTAGCCGGCTTTAACCTTTGCCCGGGTGGGCTAAATCGCAATCTGTTCAGGTTGCAGATAAAAAGGGTGCCTCAGGTGTTGTTGAACAATATTGCGGAACTCGTCGGGGTTCTTAAAGCGAATCAATTCTGCTTCGTGACGCCGCAGGGCAACCGCCAGCCGGGATAGCCAAAAAGCCAAAGCACCATACAGGGCAAAGCTTGGGAAGAACCAGATTTCTTCCTGGGTCAGGGGCCGGATCTGGTGGTATGCCTTAAGCAGTTGGGTGGTACGCTCAATATCCAAGCCGCCTCCGGAGTCGTTACACCAATCATTGGCGGCAACAGCAAGATCGTAAATGTAGTAGCCGGTGGCGGCATGGTGAAAGTCCAGGACACCGGCCAGTCCCAACTCGTTAAACAGTAGATTGTCGCGAAACAAATCACCGTGAATCATACCCCTGGGCAGCTGGGCGACATCACGGCGTTGCAGCAAAGACTCCAGTTTGGTCACGCTGGTTTCAATCAGGCGCTGATCGGTGTAGGGGATATAACCGCGCACCATATCCCTGCGCTCAGCCAGCCAGCGGATGCCACGGGGATATTCGGGTAAGCTGATGTTGCCGTCTTGCAGGGTCCGATGCATACGGGCAATAAAGCGGCCCAGGGCACTGATTTGCTTGATGGTGGGATTAAAAATATGACGGCCCGGAAAGCGACGCTGCAGCATGGCGGGCTTGCCGTCGATATGGGTGATGGTTTCCCCCCGGATGTTAGGTAAAGGCTCCGGTACCGGTAAACCCCCGGCTGCCAGGGCCTGCATCATGGGCACATAGCTGTCACCGGCATTGGCAGGTTGTTCCATAATGGTCAGCACATATTCCCGGCACTGTCCGTCCCGCTGGGTTTGTACAAAGTAGTTGCTGTTTTCGATGCCGTTGGCCGCGGGCCAGAAGCGTTGCAAAAGACCAATATCGTAGCTGGCCAGGGTGGCTTCCAAAGTTTCTGTGGGTAGCTGGGTAACCGCGTTCATGACCGGTTAGCTTGACGCTGGATGCTGATGTGACGTTTCAATACGGTTGCCATCTAAAACTCCGCAATCACCCACTGGGGTAACAACATATCCGCACGTTGCAGGTCACCATAACCCTTGGTGGGGTCGCGGGGTACCAGATAGTAGGGTTTACCCCATTTGGGCACGACCCGAACCATACGCAACTGACCGTTTTGCCGAAATTCGTAAACCACTTTGTCTTTGCCGGCAATAATTACAACATCAGGCCCCCGCAGGGATTCTTCAGCATGGACCGGCCTGCTGACGCCCGCAAAAACCAGAACCATGCAGCAGCCGGCAGCGGCAATTGCGCTGAATATTTTGCAGGACAATCTATTGGGCTGTAGTAAAGTGCGCAGCATAAATCGAATGTTGACGCAAAAACGCCGGCATCGCAAAAATAACCGCAAAAAAAGCCCTGGTGTATGGAATTGACCCGCATTAATAGCGGGTGGAGGTAAAGACGAGCGTTATGGCAAAAGAAAAAGCACCGCTGATCCTGGTTGACGGCTCGTCCTATTTGTTCCGGGCCTACTATGCTTTGCCGGACCTGAGCACCACGGCAGGCCAACCCACCGGCGCGGTGAGAGGTGTGATCGCCATGATACGTAAGCTCACCAAGGACTATACGGGCAGCACAATTGTGGTGGTATTTGACGCCCCGGGGAAAACTTTTCGTGATGATCTGTATACCGAATACAAGGCCAATCGCGCATCCATGCCCGACGACCTGCGTGAACAAATTCAACCCATTCACGACATCATCCGGGCCATGGGACTTCCCCTGCTGGTGGAACCCGAGGTTGAGGCGGATGATGTGATTGGGACTCTGGCTCTTCAAGCCACGGCAGCGGCTCGGGAAACCATCATATCCACCGGGGACAAGGATATGGCTCAATTGGTCTCGGATCATGTCACCCTGGTCAATACCATGACCGAAACCATCATGGATCGGGAAGGGGTGATGGCGAAATTTGGGGTCCCGCCGGAACGGATAATCGACTACCTGGCGTTGATGGGGGACAGCGTGGACAATATCCCCGGCGTCCCCAAGGTTGGGCCAAAAACCGCGGCGAAGTGGCTCAATTTATATGACTCCCTGGATGGTGTAATGGAAAACGCGGACGCCATTAAGGGTAAGGTGGGGGAAAACCTGCGCGACAGTCTGGAACAGTTGCCGCTATCCAAGGCGTTGACCACGATCAAGTGTGATGTTGCTCTTAAGGTGGGTGTTGATGATTTACACGCCGCACCGCCGGATACCGACACCTTATTACAATTGTTTGACAACCTGGAATTTAAAGCTTGGGCGGAGGAGCTACGCGCCGGTGATGACACCGCTGAGGTTGAGCCCGGTGCTGCACCCATTGCCCCTGTTGAGGTTGACTACGAGTGTATTACCGAAGGTGCGCAGCTTGAGGCTTGGATGAAGAAGTTACAAGCTGCCGGAACTTTTGCCCTGGATACCGAAACCACCAGCATTAACTACATGGAAGCGGAACTGGTTGGCTTTTCTTTTGCGGTAGCACCCGGACAAGCGGCCTATCTGCCCATTGGCCACGACTATGCCGGAGCGCCCCAACAACTGGATTTTGCCGTGGTTAAAAAGGCACTGGCGCCTGTTCTGGCGGACAAGAAACTCACCAAGGTTGGACAAAATCTCAAATACGATATCAGCGTATTGGAACGCCACGGGTTTTCCGTGGACGGTCCAATCTTCGATACGATGTTGCAGTCCTATGTGCTTAACAGCGTGGCGACAAAACACAATATGGATGCCTTGGCCAAAACCTATCTTGGTGTATCCACCATTCACTTTGAGGACATTGCGGGCAAGGGGGCAAAGCAGCTCACCTTTAATGAAATCCCGGTGGACAGCGCTGCGGAATATGCAGCGGAAGATGCGGACATTACCTTGCAGCTCCACCACGTATTGTGGCCCAAATTGCAGGCTGAGGATAAACTGGTGTCGGTATATACGGACATTGAGTTACCGCTGGTCAGGGTTTTGTCTTCCATAGAACGTCATGGCACCCTGGTTGACGGCCGCTTGTTAAAACAGCATAGCGCGGAGTTAACTGATCGACTGGAAGAGCTGAAACAAACCGCCTGGGACTTAGCCGGCGAAGAGTTTAACTTAGACAGCCCCAAACAGTTGCAAACCATTTTTTACGACAAACTTGCTTTGCCGGTGTTGAAAAAGACACCCAAGGGTGCACCCTCCACCGCGGAACCCGTGCTGGTAGACCTGGCCAGAGACTATGAATTACCGGCAACAATCCTGGAGTATCGTGGCCTGGCGAAACTCAAGTCGACCTATACGGATAAATTACCCCTGCAAATTAATACCGACACGGGCCGCATTCACACCTCCTACCACCAGGCTGTTGCGGCAACCGGCCGGTTATCTTCGGCAGATCCCAACCTGCAGAACATCCCGATCAGAAACGCTGAGGGGCGCCGCATAAGACAGGCCTTTGTGGCCCCGGCCGGTAAGGTGATTGTTGCCGCGGACTACTCCCAGATTGAGCTGCGTATTATGGCGCACCTGTCTAACGATGAAAATCTTGGGCATGCCTTTGCTGAGGGTTTGGACATCCATAGGGCAACCGCTGCGGAAGTTTTTGCGTGTGCACCCGATGCGGTCAGTGACGAACAGAGGCGCGGTGCCAAGACGATAAACTTCGGCTTGATTTACGGCATGTCGGCTTTTGGCCTGGGCCGGCAACTCAGTATCTCCCGCACACTTGCCGCGGAATATATTGAACGCTACTTTCAGCGTTATCCGGGGGTTCGCCAATATATGGAAGAAACCCGGGCCGTCGCCCGGGAGCAGGGGTATGTGGAAACCGTATTTGGACGCCGTTTGTATTTGCCGGAAATAAACGCCCGGCATGCCCCGCGACGTCAGGCCGCAGAGCGCACCGCCATTAATGCGCCAATGCAGGGCACGGCGGCGGATATTATCAAGCGTGCCATGCTCAATGTAGACGCGTGGCTGGCCAAGGCGGAATTGGATGCCGCCATGATGATGCAGGTCCATGATGAACTTGTATTTGAAGTGGCGGCGGCGGACGTTGACGTCCTGGTCCAAAAAGTGACCGAGATCATGCAGGGTGCCGCGGTGTTAAGCGTACCCCTAATTGTCGACACCGGCGTGGGGCAAAACTGGGATGAAGCGCACTAGCCTTTTAGCCAAACGCCTTAGGGTCCCATCCAGTCCAGAATTTTGTTAATCAGGTCCTGCTTGCCGGTGTTTTTCAGCGCCGAAAATATCTGTGCGGAAAAATAATTGTGGGTGCGGTAGCTATGCGCAAACCGGTTTAGGGTTTGCTGCTGCTTGGAATAGCTTAACTTGTCCGCCTTGTTCAACAGTACGTGGGCAGGCAACTGTGAGGCTTCCGCCCAACCCAGAATTTCCTGGTCGAAGGCCTGGTTGGGATGGCGGATGTCCATGACCAGAACCAGACCTACCAGATTATCCCGATTAGACAGATAGTGGTTAACCGACTGTTGCCATTTGGCCTGGGCTGCCCTGCCGGCTTTTGCGTAACCGTAACCGGGCAGATCGACGAGCCGTCCGCCCTGAGCGATATCAAAAAAATTCAGCAACTGCGTGCGTCCGGGCGTTTTTGAGACCTTGGCCATTTTTCGGTTGTTGGTAATGGTATTCAACACCGAGGACTTGCCCGCATTGGATCGGCCGGCAAAGGCGACCTCGGGGCAATCATCCTGGGGGCAATGTTTTAAATCCGGCGAGCTGGTTAAAAAGCTCGCTTCCAATCGCTCTATCGGGGGCACTTTTTCTGTCATGTTGTTATATAATCCGCGCGCCCGAACTCTGGCACGATTCATTCTGGCGGTGCAAGTTTAGTGCACCCGGAGTCAATAGAACTTAAAGAATTAAAACGTTTGAAGAAGTTAAAGAGATGGATGCTTGCATGAAGGTACGCAAAATTGCTGACTTATTGATATTTGGCCTTGCGGCTGCTGTTTTAACGCCTGCAGCTTGGGCTGCGGGGGATGTAGAGCGGGGTAAGGCTCAGGCCGCACCCTGTGCGGCGTGTCATGGTCAGGATGGTGCGACACCGCTTGCAGCGGATTATCCGAATATTGCCGGGCAAAACGAGACTTACCTGTTGCGGCAGTTGCAAATGATTCAATCTGAACAACGCAGTATTCCGCTGATGGCGGGGCAATTAAACGGCAAAAGTGAGCAGGACCTGGCGGATCTTGCCGCCTACTACGCCTCTTTACCGGCCAAGATTGGCCAGGCAGCGGGTGATGATGAGCAGATTGCCGCCGCGCAACAGATCTATCGGGGCGGTATTGCGCGCAAAAATGTGGCCGCCTGTATTGCCTGTCACAGTCCTACCGCGGCAGGCAACGCGCAAGCGGGATTCCCTCGCATCAGCGGCCAGTCGGTGGAATACACTATTGCCCAGCTAACCGCCTACAGGGAAAAACAACGCACCACGGATGAGCTGTTCGGCGGCATGATGCGGGACACCGCGGAAGGTTTGACGGATACGGAAATTGCCTTGCTGGCAGACTATTTGCAGGGTTTGCACTAAGACTCAGCACATCTGAACAGAGCACGGAAGCGGCCTTATGGCAACAAACCGCGGATTGTGATGTCAATTAAGGCTAAGTTCATTAAGCCCGGGTACGCTGGGCAGCCATTTCATGTCTGGGGGCTTAAGGACCCCGCAAAAGGTTTGTGCGGCTGACCGGCGTGTCGCCACGGCGTTATTGGGCAACAGACAAGCAAGCTAGAGAAACTGGAGTGGGAAACGGTAAAGAAGGTAAGAGGAAAAAAGAGGCGAAAGGTAAGAGGTAAACAATGATTCGACACGCTGGCGCTATTGTCATTTTTTTTGCGCAATTCTTCGGTAGTTCTGTTGTGGCACAAGAACAAAACCTGGTTGCTGCCTTTGTTGAGGGTGAGCACTATAAGCAACTCCCTATCCCGGTCGACACTGCTAATCCCGGCCGGATTGAGGTGGCGGAAGTGTTTTCTTACATGTGTGTACATTGCTTCAATTTTGATCCCTACATAGAAGCATGGCACGGCAATCAGACGGACGATGTGGCCTTTGTGCGTGTTCCCGCATCGTTTAGTGCAGATTGGGAGCTGCTTGCCCAAGCCTACTACTCTGCGGAAACCCTGGGAGTGACCGATCAGGTCCACGTGCCCATTTTTGAAGGGCTCCATCAAAAGGGTACGGATTTGCGCAAGACGGATGAACTCAGCACCTTGTTTCAAGAACTGGCGGAAGTCAGTGATGAAGATTTTCGGGCGGCGTACAACTCCTTCTCGGTGCGCAGCCGGGTACAGCAGGCTAAGGCATTAACCCGGGCTTTTCAGGTTACCGGGGTACCCACCCTGGTGGTCAACGGGAAATATGTAGTCGACGGGCGTATGGCGGGCGGCAATGTTGCCATGTTGCAGGTTGTAGATTTTCTGGTAGCCCGGGAGCGTGCTGCCCTCGGGGCAGACGGGGCTGGTGCCGCAACAAGAACTGATTAAGGAATTCACAAAATGCTAGGCAGTCCTCAGTCTGAAGACGCAGTAGCCTCTAGACTTAGGCTTCCAGGATGGGAGCCAAACATGTTATCCATGTTTATGAGGGCAAGACGCTCGGAGAGAGCGTCGACCGTTGACGCTGTGACCAATTTTGTTGACCCTGCGGCAGCGTTGTTACAAGGGATGTCGGCAGAGACGGATGTCATCGACACCCCCAGCCTGAAATTACTGACATTTAATATTCAGGTGGGTATAAAAACCACCGCCTACCGGCAGTATCTGACCAAGGGCTGGAAACATGTGCTGCCCCACGAAGCCCGAGTCCGCAATCTGCAAAAAATTGCCAAATTAGTCGCCGAATATGATGTGGTTAGTTTGCAGGAAATTGATGGCGGCAGTTTGCGCAGCGGCTTTGTGAATCAAGTTGAGTTTTTGGCTCAGGTGGCGGGTTTCCCATATTGGTACGCTCAGCTCAACCGGGATCTTGGGCCCCTGGCCCAGCATGGGAACGGTCTGTTGTCCCGTATAGCACCGGCTGAACTGGAAGATCATAAGTTGCCCGGGATAATCCCCGGTCGTGGAGCCATGCTTGCGCGCATCCCCTTTGCCGGTGACGAGCTTGTGGTTGTCATGCTGCACTTATCCCTGGGTGAGCGTTCAAGAAGACGCCAGCTGGCCTATATTGCTGAGTGCCTGGGTGATGAGCAGCATGTCATATTGATGGGGGATATGAACACGCCGGTATCTGAGTTGATGGAAGGTTCACCCCTGGGCCATCTGAATTTACAGGTTGCCCACATGGGTGCCTTCACCTACCCGGCCTGGCGTCCCTCTCTGGCCCTGGATCATGTGCTGGTGACCCCAACAATTCAGGTCAAGGACCATCAAGTACTCGACTGTAATCTTTCCGACCACCTGCCCATAGCGGTAGAGGTTTCCCGGGCACCGGCACCGGCACCTGCGCCGTTGCAGTAGGTTTTTTCCATACCGGCACTTGCCGGTGTGTAATTAGTTACTGGGTAAAGTCCCGGTTGAGATGTGGATTGCTAGTCGCCACCCACCTCCGCGCCGGTTTGGCTCTCCCGGATCCCCTCAATCCGGGGGACCTCGCAAGCGGTGTCTAACAGCTCCGGATATTGGACCCGATAGTCCGACTTGCAAAAGGCAATGACCGCCTTGGCCCGTTCTACCACATAGGCACGAATGTCCTGGGCATCCGCTGCACTCAGGGCATGGCTGAATCCGGGCATACCCTTCTGGCTGTAAGCACCACCCACCACAATCGCATCCCACGCGTTGTGGGATTCTTCGCTGGCGTACATGAGATTAGGAATGGGGCCTGAAGTGCCGATTCCGGGGCCGTGACAAACGGCACAGTAGGTATGGAACAGTGCCTGCCCGTGTTCCTGTTGCTGGTTGGTATAAGCCATCTCAACCGGCTCGGGCACGGCCAGGTAAGTCACCTGGGGTTGTGGCAATTCGGCATTGCCCCCCAGTTTATAGGTCAGGATACGTCCGTCGCTGAGCACATTGTCCCGATGCCGGGGTGCGCCGCTGGCAATGCCGTAGGCGCCACCCCATCCGGCAACCACAGAAATATATTGTTGACCATCGATACTGTAGCTCACCGGAGCGGCAATAATGCCGATATGGACCGGGCTTTCCCATAACAGTTCACCGGAGTCCGCGGCATAAGCGGCAAATTGTCCATCAGCCCGGCCCTGGAAAACCAAATCTCCGGAGGTGGATAACAATCCGCCATTCCAGGCGGTGGCGTGTTGGACACGCCACACTTCTTTTTGTTTAACAGGATCCCAGGCGGCGAGGAAACCCTTGATATTTTGCAGGTTTTCGATGTTCTCATCCGCACCGGGGGGCGGGGCGGATTCTTTAAAGTCAACGCCAAGGTTCCAGTCCTCGGGTGAGTGTTTAAAAGCGTTGTCCTGTGCGTAGTCAAACTGCAAGTCCAATGCCGGAATGTAAACCAGGCCGGTACCGGGATGATAAGTCATCGGATGCCAATTGTGTCCGCCCAGGGGGCCGGGACGGATCCGTTTCTTTTTGTTGGTGTAGTGGGCTTCGGGATTCTCCACCGGGCGTCCGGTTTCCGCGTCAACATGGGTGGCCCAGGTGACCGGGACATAGGCTTCAGCGGATATGAATTCACCGTTGGTCCGGTCCAGTACATAAAAGAAGCCGTTTTTGGGTGCCTGCATAATGACTTTACGCAGCTCACCGCCAATCTCGATATCCGCCAGAATCATATGCTGCACTGCGGTGTAGTCCCAGGTATCTCCGGGGGTGGTCTGGTAGTGCCATTCTTTTAAGCCGGTATCCGGATTCAGGGCGACCATGGATGAGATAAAGAGGTTGTCACCGCCGCCCGGGCTGCGTATGTAGCGATTCCATGGGGAACCATTGCCGGTGCCGATGTATAGCAGATTAAGTTCGGGATCAAAGGCCATGGAATCCCAGGCAGTACCGCCACCGCCTACCTCCCACCATTTGCCACCCCTCCAGGTGGCGGCAGCTTCTTCCATGTCTTTCGTCTCAAAACCGTCGTCAGGGTTGCCCGGAACGGTATAGAAGCGCCATTCTTCTTTGCCGGATTCTGCATTGTAGGCGGTGACATAGCCGCGCACGCCGTACTCGGCACCGCCGTTGCCGATGATCACTTTGTCTTTAACAATGCGCGGAGCGCCGGTAATGGTATAGGGCCGGTTGGGCAGAATGGTGTTGACGTCCCAGACCGGTTGCCCGGTTCCCGCGTCCAGGGCAATCAGACGTCCGTCGATGGTGCCGACATAAATTTTGCCTTTCCAGGCGGCAACCCCCCGGTTGACGACATCGCAGCAGGCATATCTTGCCCACTCGCGTTTCACTTCAGGATCGAACGCCCACAACAGCTCGCCGGATTTTGCATCGTGGGCCCAAACTACGGACCAACTGCCGGTGGTAAACATAACCCCGTCCACCACAATAGGCGTGGCTTCCAATCCCCGTTTGGTATTGGTGTCCCAATACCAGGCCAGGCCCAGGTCTTTAACGTTTTGCTGGTTAATCTGGTCCAACGGGCTGTGGCGTTGCTCGTCATAGGTGCGACCCGTAGACAGCCAGTCAGCGGGCTCGGCTTTGATGATACGAGCGCCGTCGATGTCTGCCGTGGCCTGCTGAATTTGCGCGGCGCGATCATCCGCGGCTGAAGTATCCGGGGCCGCGGTGGCGGAATCGGTTTGCGTGGATTGGTCTGAACAGGCGCCCAGCGCCACAGCGGCGCAAAGTACAATTAGGTAAACACCCTTCATGAATTCCCCCTCATCGAAAAAGTTTACCCGGCGAGTTTAACCCTGGCCGACATCAAATGGTATGGCCGGGGGGTTGTGTGTCTGACCGCTAAAGGATGGTTGTCGATCATCTCCTACTTTAAGGCTGGGGCCAGCTTTGTGAAGTAGTTCGCACCATTGGGGTCTGGCAAACGCGAAAATACGGTGTTCGTATTATAGATGCATCGTAAATGGACTTTCGTTTCTCTCAATTTGAAATTCTTACCGCCGCGGGCACGCTGCTGGTCTGTTTGTATTTCATTTGTGTCTTTACCGAAGTCTCCGCCATTGAAAACCATCTGGGTTCGGCCGTTTCTCAAGCGGTAGACAGTGATGATCTGTACTGGGCCAGTGTTGAAGTAGACGGTCAAGGGGTCATCCTTACGGGCGCGGCACCGGATATTCCCGCAAAAAATGCAGCCTTGCAGCGCGCCGCCGGTGTGTTTGGGGTCACCGGTATAGACAATCAAATTAAGGTGATCGGCGAAGCCGGTACCTGCCAAACCCAGTTGGATGACTATCTCAGCCGGGAAACCGTGAGTTTTAAATCCGGCAAAGCAGAAGTAGCTGAATCCAGCTATCAAGTTCTGGCCATGCTGGCCATGATCTTGCGCAGTTGCCATACCGCTATTGAAATAGCCGGGCATACCGATGACAAGGGTGATGCGGAAATTAACAAGGCATTAAGCCAAAGACGGGCGGATGTGGTGGCCAAACATATGGTCCGTCACGGTGTCGACGCCGGGCAGCTGCGCGCGCGGGGTTATGGTGAAAGCCAACCGGTGGCGGACAACGGCACAGCCCAGGGCCGCAAGGCAAACCGGAGAATTGAATTCCGAGTGCTTGGAGGAAGTGCATGATTTTTTTGCTGCTGGAGATGTTTATTTATCTCCTATTGGCCGGTGTGATAGGTGCCGGTTCGGGATGGTTGTTGCGCAATCTGCAGGCGCAAAAGATGGAGGAGGCCGCTAATCGGGCCGCTCACGACGCCAAGGCTAAACTGCCTCAACTGGAGAGCATGGTGCGCGGCAGAGATGAACAGTTGGCAAAATTGAAAACTCAGCTGAACGACACAAAAAAGGACATGAAGCAGCAGCAGAACCAGGTGCGGCAGTTGGAGCAGCAACTGCGTGAGCAAACCCGGGAAGCAAAACGTTGGCAGCAGAGTGCCCAGGCCCGTCAGAGCCATGGCACTTCAGAGCTTGAGCTGCTGGACGGTATGGGGGATGTAGAACAGGACAGCAGGCAAACCACCCAATTGGCTGACGAATCTGCATCTGCATTGCAACAGCAGGTGACTCGCTTACGCCTGCAAATGGCGGATATGGTGGAAGAAAAAAATACCCTGCAAAAACGCCTGGAAAGCGCCCAGGCCCAGCAGGATTCCAGTGAAGAATCGGTCCTGCAGATCGAACTGGATGCCGCCCGGGCAGAGGTTGTGCAGTTACGCCGCCGACTGGAGGAAGCGGCCCAGGCTCTGCAGGAGGAGCAAACCAAGGTGGTTGAGCTGCAACGTGAACAGGAATTGCAGAACAAGTCCCTTACTGTGCTGCACCAGCAATTGGAGATGGAACGGGTGCGCCGCACCGCCAACGGCTAGGCCCTTGCCAAGCTTAACGGCTTGACGCACTGTAGCGGCCTAAAGGCCAATGCATGTACCGGTTAACGCGCTTTCAAAGACTGATAATCACCTTTATTCTGGTCACTGCTTACCCTGGGCAAGGGTATGCTGGTGGGAGTCTCAGCATGGAGCCGGCAGTGGATGAAGGTATATTCCTCGATAAATCGATAGAAGACCTGCAACAGGCGTTGGGCAGGGGTAGTGTCACCAGTGTGGCCCTGGTCCAAGGGTTTTTGCAGCGTATGGACACTTACGATACCGGCAGCCCCACAGCCCTGAATACTATCCAGCATCGTAATCATCACGCTGTAGCCGAAGCGGAGCAACTGGATAACGAACGTCGTACGCAAGGCCCCCGTTCCTTATTGCACGGTATTCCAATCCTGGTAAAGGACAATTACGAAACCAAGGGTATGCCCACCACCGTGGGGTCCAGGCTTTTTGCGGCGCATGCCCCGGAGCGGGACGCTTTTGCGGTGGCGCGGCTGAAAAAGGCCGGTGCCATTGTCCTGGGCAAAACCACCATGCATGAATTTGCCTACGGCATCACAACGGTCGGCTCTCTGTTTGGCGCGGCCCGCAATCCTTATGATGTCAGCCGTAATCCCGGCGGGTCCAGCGGCGGTACGGGGGCGGCCATTGCCGCCAACTTTGCGGTGGTGGGTATGGGCAGCGATACGTGTGGTTCTATCCGTATTCCGGCGGCACACAACAACCTGGTTGGGCTGCGTGGTACCCAGGGGCTCAGCAGCCGGCACGGCATTGTGCCGTTGTCCAATACACAGGATATAGGTGGGCCCTTGGCCCGCTCGGTTAAAGACCTGGCCATCGTGCTGGAAGCCACCGTGGGATATGACCCTCAGGACCCCCAAACCGCGTGGGGGGAAGGTCAGGCCATTGGTCAGTATCGGACAAAACTTAAAAAGCTGCCGTCAGCCCGGGTGGGTTTGCTGAAAAGCTGGACAGTCCGGGAGCCTGCGGACCAGATAGTGGCCGGGGTAATAGACACGGCCCTGTCCGCTCTGGAAAAAAGGGCCAATTGGACGGTACACAGCCTGTCTTCAGATGCCCTGGACAAGGCCCTGGACCGTCCTAACAATGGCCATACGGTGCTGATCATGGATTTTGCCAACGACATTAATGGCTATCTTTCCAGGAATCCTGAAATTGGTTATGAAAATCTGGATGCGCTGATCCGTGCGGATCTGGCACACCCGGATGTGCAGCCCTCCCTCCACGCGTCGTCAAATCTGGCCCAGGGCAAAGCGGCTACCTATACACAGGAAATGGCCCAGCGGGAAGTGGTCAGGGCAGCACTGCTTGAGCTGATGCAGGCCAACCGTGTTGATGCCTTGGCCTATCCCACCATCCGGCGGGTGGCGGCAAAGTTGGGTGATGAGCAGTCAGGTACCAATTGCCGGATTGCGGCTAATTCAGGCCTGCCGGCAATTACCGTGCCCGCCGGATTTACCGCAGATGGTCTTCCGGTGGGGCTTGAACTTCTAGCCCCGCCCTGGCACGAACAGCTTTTGCTCAACTTAGCTTACACGGTTGAACAGGCTTATCCTCAGCGGCGTCTGCCCGGCCTGGTGCGTTAGTGTATACCTCAGCGGCGTCCGAACGTAATAAGCAGCCTATTCTCAACGTGATGCAGCCCATGCTCCCCGAGGCGGGTTTGATTTTCGAAGTGGCCAGTGGCGGCGGTCAACATGTGGCATTTTTTGCGCAACATAACCCGGGCTTGCAATGGCAGCCTACTGAAATTGACCAGAGGTTACATGCCAGCATCCGCGCCCGCGCTGCGGGCCTGGACAATGTGCATCCGCCATTGGCACTGGACGTGCGCGCCCCCTGGCCGCAGATAAAGGCAAATGGGGTTATTGTTGCCAACATGTTTCACATTGCGCCGATTGAAACCGTGCGCGGTTTCTTTCACGGCGCGGCTTCAGTGCTTGTGGCAGGGGGTTTTGTACAGGTTTATGGTCCCTTTAGACCGTCGGCACACAGCGCGCATATGTCTGAAGGGAATGAGAGGTTTGATCAGAACCTTCAGGCACAAAATCCGGCCTGGGGGATTCGCTGCCTGGATGATGTCATGCACCAGGCAGAAGAGGCGGGGCTGGTTCAGCCAAAGGTCACCCCGATGCCGGCAAACAACCTGATGTTGCACTGGCGGTTGGCTTAGGCCCGGGCCGGGTTTAGCCCTTGGTATGGACTAAACCCGGGTATGAGTTAATAGTGTGGCGGCGGAGGGTCCTCACCGGGGTTCTGTTCAGGCTCCCTCCACCGGTCCATCATCAGCGCCACCTTTTTCTCCAAGACTTGCAAGTGTTGTTGGTGAGCAACTAACTCATCGTTTAAGGTTGCAATGGTTTCGTCCTGGAATTCCAGGCGCGCTTCCAAGTCGGCAATCCGTTTACCCAGGTCTTTTGTGTCTGTGGTGCTGGTCATATTAAGGCAGATGTTGTTGCAAAAATGCGAGTTGGTTTTCACCCATCACCCGGCGTACTTGTGCTTCGCTCAATCCGCTGTCCAACAGCGCTTGGGTGAGCACAGCCAGATCAGCGGTGTCGAAACTTACGGTGGTTGCGCCATCGTAGTCCGAGCCCAGGGCCACGTGTTCCACGCCCGCCAGGTTAACCGCGTAGTGGATGCTGCGCGCTACCCCGGCAGGGGTAATGTCACAAACCGCGTCCCAGTAACCGATACCAATTAAACCGCCTTTTTCCGCAATCCGTTTGAGCTGTTTGTCCTGTAGATTTCGCGGGCTGTCACAGGTGCCTTGTACGCCGGTATGGGAGATGACCGCCGGCTTTGGGCTCAGCGCCAGAACCTCGTCAACAACCGCGGGGGATGAATGGGCCAGGTCGATAATAAAGCCCATTTGCACGGCGCGTTCAACCGCCTGACGGCCAAACTCGCTAAGACCTTCACCGGATTCGCCGTGCAGGGAACCCCCAAGACGGTTATCAAAAAAATGATGCAAACCCAGCATGCGGTAACCGGCGTCCCATAGCTTGCGCAAGTTGTCCAGGTCACCCTCCAGCGGGTGGGCCCCTTCGGTGGCCAGCAGAGTGGCGACATGACCGGGCTGATGCAGGGTAAGGAAGTCGCTGAGCCCTTGTGCGCTGGTGATGACCCACAGATCTTCGCTGCGCCGGGCATAGGTATGCAAACGCTCCGCCTGATAAAGGGCCCGTTCCAGAAGACTGTCCCAGGTCCGCGGCGGCCAAAGCTGGGCAATACTCAGGGCGGTAATCATGTCTCTGGCGGTGCTGCTGTTGCGGACATAGTTCTGATCCGCCGGAGATTTTGTTACCGCACTCATCACCTGCAGCACAACCCCGCCACTTTGCAGCCGGGGCAGATCCACATGGCCAATATTCCCGCGGGTCAGGAAATCTCTATTCCACAGCATCGTATCAGCGTGCAGGTCGGCAATACGTAAATTGTCATGGAAAGCTTGGGTGCGGGAGCTGACGGGCCAGGTTTCGTCCCGCAAAACCACATTGGTGCGATCTTCAATCCAACTGGGAATCATCAGGACAATAATCAGCCCAACCACGATAAGTGTCAGGGATCCATGGATTAGCCCTTTCTTCATGGCTATGCTTGTTCCATTAAAAGCAGCAGTTTGGCGGTTCTTATCACTGTGGACAAGTCGGACCAGCAAATCATCATCGATACGGTGCGTGACGCACCGGACTGGCACGGGTTATGAGTTATCGAGGATTTATTTTACAAGCCACGTATCGAATCCAGCAGGGTCATCCGGTGGTTTATCTCTTTGGCCGGCTTGAGGATGGACGGACCTTTGTGGTTCGCGAGCACAATCAACGCCCACACTTCTACGTTCCCGCAACCGCTGCCGGTCAGGTGCTGCGTGCCAGGGTCAGCCCCTGTGACGAAAAAAGTTTTTCCGGGCAAAAGCTGGTTAAGGTTGAAGTGAGTGTGCCGCAGGATGCGCCACCCTTAAGAGATGCGTTGCACAACATGGGGATCGAGACCTTTGAAGCGGACGTGCGGTTTGCCATGCGTTATCTCATCGACCGGGACATTAAGGGGGGTATTTGTATTGATGGAGATGCCCTCCCCGGCAGCGGCACTGATCTGGTTTTTGATAACCCGGTGACCACACCGGCCCGGGTCAACATGACACCCCGGGTACTTTCGTTTGATATCGAGACTAATCCCAATACCAACCGTCTGCTTGCCATTGCCTGTTACGGATGTGGCTTGGACGAGGTGGTAATTGTGGATCCGGCGGGGCGCAAGATGCCGCAAAATGCGGTTGGCGTAGCCAATGAGGCCCAGGCATTGGCCTATTTTGTCGACAAAGTGAAAACCCTGGATATTGATGTGCTGACGGGCTGGAATGTCATTGACTTTGATTTGAGCTTTCTGGCGAAGGTGGCCCAACGGGTTAAATTCGATCTACAGCTGGGCCGGGAAAGGGGAACGTTAAGAATTCGGCCCGCGGAGGGTTATTTTGGCAGCGGCAGCGCCAATATCCCCGGGCGGCTGGTACTGGATGGCCTGGATCTGCTGCGCGGTGCCTTCATCAAACTGGATGACTATTCCCTTCAGGGGGTGGCTGAAAAGGTCCTGGGTGAAGGTAAAACCTTGGGTGGCGCGGGCCGGGACAAGGTGGCGGAAATACTGGATGCTTATGCCAATGATCTTCTGGTATTTGCAGAATATGCGCGCACTGACGCTCGCCTGGTGGTCGATATTGTGGACAAGCTCGATGTCATCAAGCTCGCCTTTGCACGATCCGCCCTGACCGGGATGCCCCCGGATCGGGTTGCGGCCAGCATTGCTTCTTTTGATTTTTTATACCTCAGTGCCCTGCACAAGCAAACCATAGCCGCACCCAGTGTGCGGCATCCGGGGCGTTCCACGGTTGCCCAAGGGGGTGGCGCGGTATTCGAGCCCGAGGTGGGTATTCACAACAACGTCTGGGTGTGCGATTTTAAAAGCTTATACCCCAGCATTATCCGCACCTTTAATATCGACCCGTTGGGTTATCAGCAGGCCAAACATCCCGGGGCGGACGATGTGGTATCCACCTATGACGGTACAACGTTTACATTGCGAGACAGCATCCTGCCCAAAATGCTGGATGACTTGTTCCCGCGCCGGGCCCAGGCCAAACAGCAGGGAGATGGTGTGGCTTCCCAGGCCATCAAGATTTTGATGAACTCCTTTTACGGTGTGTTGGGCACCCCTGCCTGCCGGTTCTACAATCCGGCGATTGCCAATGCCATCACCAGCCAGGGCCGGCACTTACTCAGTTGGACCAAAACCTGGTTTGAAGAGCGCGGTTTCAGGGTACTTTACGGGGATACGGATTCGGTATTTGTATCTTCCGGTATGACGGATGCCCAACAAGCCAACAATGCCGCCGGGGAACTGGTAGCGGCATTTAACGACGGACTAGGTGAATATCTGCTCAACCGCTATAAAGTGGACAGCCGCCTGGAGCTTGAGTTCGAAAAACTGTATACCAAATTGTTTATGGCCAGGGTTCGCGGCGGCTCCCAGGGTGCGCGCAAACGATACGCCGGGTTGCGCTACGGGAGTGGGGACATAGAATTTGTGGGTATGGAGGTTGTCAGACGTGATTGGACCGACCTGGCCAAACAGGTGCAGCGAAATTTATTTGCCCGATTGTTTCAAGGTGACGAGGTAGCCCAATACCTCAATCATGTGGTCAGTCAGCTCAGGGCCGGTGAGCTGGACAGTCTGCTGATCTATCGCAAAGGTTTGCGTAAGGATGTATCGACCTATACAACAAATATTCCGCCGCATGTCCAGGCGGTCAAAAAATCCACCGCGCCGCCACCCCGGCTGGTTGCCTATGTCATTACCGAACACGGCCCTGAGCTTGCGGATGAACAACAACACCCCCTGGATAGAGAGCATTACTTACAGCGTCAGGTAAAGCCGGTGGCGGAACCTGTGCTTGAAGCCCTGGGCCTGAACTTTAATCAGGTGATCGGTGATGATCGGCAGATAGATCTGTTTGGATAAGATATGCCCATGAAACTCTATCATTTCCCACCAGCACCAAATCCCGCCAAGGTTTTGGCCTATATCCGGGAAAAAGGTTTAGATGATATCGAACTGGTGTTGGTGGATTTTTTCAACCAGGAGCAAACCAGCCCGGCGCATCTGGCGCGCTCACCCCGCGGTACAGTGCCGGTGTTAGAGCTGGATGATGGCACCTGTTTAACGGAATCTTTGCCTATCATCGAATATTTGGAAGAACAATTCCCCAACCCTTGGATGATTGGGCGTACGCCATTGGAACGGGCGCAAGTCCGCAGCAGGGAGCGGTACATCGAGATGAATATCTTATCCCGGGTGATCCGTCTGGTGCACGCCACCCGCTCCCCTCTGGGGTTGCCGCCTAATCCCGGGGTCGCCGCCAGCGAACAGGCCCGGTTGCCCGAAGCCCTGTCCCATGTGAACGCTATGGTGGGAACCGGGCCCTTTGTTTGTGGTGCCCAGCCCACCATCGCCGATTGTACGCTGCTGGCTGCGCTGAACTTTGCCAGGTTTGGCCAGATAGAATTGGCGGCGGAATATGCACATTTGCAGGAGTGGTTTGACCAATTTGCCTTGCGGCACCTGCAAACGTGAACGGCCGGTTCTCCCTTGGCTTCACCGGGCTTTGGGCTATTCGGGTGAATTCGCTATGATGCGGTCTGGGTAAAAATTGGGGGTAAGGATGAGCGAAGCGGCACATCGTATTTATGTCTCTACCCTGGCTGACTATCTCCTGACCACCGCGGACAGACATCCGGACCGTGCCTTGCTGATCTTTCCCGACCAGCGGCAAACCTATGGGGATTTTGTGGCGGCTGCTTATCGGCATGCACGTTCCCTGGTTGGCCTGGGCATAAGGCCGGGGGACTTTGTCGGCATTCTGATGGCCAACTGCATGTCCTATCTCGAAGTGCTGATGGGGTGTAGTTTCCTGGGCGCCGTGGCGGTGCCGGTGAATGCCCGCTACAAATCACAGGAATTGGCCTATGTGATGGCGGACGCCAACCTCAAGGTCCTGGTCACCTCTGATCACATCTCGGAATACGCCAATTTCCCCGACCTCGTGGGCCAGGCTTTACCCGGGTTGCACGAGGCTGACCCCGAACACGGGTTGGCATTGGAGGAAATGCCCGGTCTGCGCTGGCTGGTCAACCTTGAGCATCAACCGGGCAGCCGGATTGCGGGTTTTCTCACCCGTCAACAGTATGCAGCAGCCGGGGCAGATATCAGCAATAACGAAGTGGACCATTACCGGGTGCGGGTTCAGGTCAGCCAGCCTGCAATCATGATGTATACCTCCGGAACCACCGCCCACCCCAAGGGGTGCCCCTTAAGCCACGGCCTGTTGACCCGCAATGCGGTGAACATGAACCGTGAGCGGTACTTTCTAAGCGAACAGGACGTATTCTGGGCCCCGTTGCCCATGTTCCACATGTCGTCCATCTTACCGTTTTTGTGTTGTATCGACGCGGGCGCTGCCCTGTCTTCCATGACCCATTTTGAGCCGGGGGAGGCATTGGCCATGATGGCCAGAGACCGTGTTGCTGTTGCTTTCCCGGCCTTCCCCACCGTGACTAACGAGCTGATCAACCATCCGGACTTCGCTACCACGGATCTGTCAAATTTGCGCAGAATCAATAATGTTGCCCCGGTGGAAATGCTCAGACGCTTTCAGGATGCCTTCCCCCAGGCGGTACAAACCGGTGCATACGGATTAACCGAAGCGGGCGGTGTGATTGCCTACAACCACCCTGAAGAATCATTGCAGGAACGTTTATCGACTTGCGGGAAACCGTTTCCCGGTATTGACGTCCAGATTACCAACCCGGACAGTTTACAACCGGTGCCCGTGGGCGAGCGCGGTGAGATGTGGATCAAGGGTTATGCGGTTTTTGCCGGTTACCACAACGCCCCGGAAAAAAATGCAGAGTCCTTTCACGACGGCTGGTTCCGCAGTGGAGACTTGTGCAGCATGACACCCTCCGGATCCATCTGTTACCACGGCCGGATAAAGGACATGCTCAAGGTTGGGGGAGAAAATGTGGCCGCCCTGGAAATTGAATCCCACCTGGCCAAACACCCGGCGGTAAAATTGGCCCAGGTGATAGGCCGGGAGGATCAGCGTTTGCAGGAAGTGCCGGTGGCCTTTGTCGAATTGAACCCGGGAACAGCGGTTGAGGCAGAGGATCTGATAGCGCACTGCCGGGGCCAGTTAGCCAGTTTTAAAGTGCCCCGGGACGTTTACTTTGTCACAGAATGGCCAATGTCCAGCACCAAGGTACAGAAATTTAAACTAAAGGAACAATTTTCAAGCCCTTAAACCAACAGGTGTGATATGTCAGAACCCAAATACCCTAACGAAAGCCAAGCTTATCGGGATGCCCGGCAGAAGTTGTTGGCGGAAGAAGAGGCCCTGATGGCCAAGGTTAAAGCGGTGGCGGCGCTCCGCCGGGCGCTGCCGCTGGGCGGCGTTGTGGATCAACCTTACGAATTCATCTCCGCCAATACGGCAACCCTGGGACAAACCAGGACCCTGCATGATCTGTTTGCGGATCATTCCACCCTGATCCTGTACAACTATATGTATGGGCCCAACTGGGATAAACCCTGTCTCTCATGCACATCGTTGGTGGATGGTTTTGACCGCGCCGCCCCATCCGTCTCCGCCCATGCTGCCTTTGTGGTGGTGGCCAAAGCTCCGGCGGAGAAGTTTAATACATGGGCTCAATCCAGGGGCTGGGACAATCTGACTCTGGTTTCCGCGGCACAGACTGACTTTCTGCAGCACTATCTCGCCCAGGGGGAAGAGGAAGACAAACTTTGGCCGATGATGAACGTATTTACCCGGCGCGAGGATGGGATTTATCACTTCTGGGCTTCTGAGCTTGCCGACAACCATGTTGATCTGGTTTGGCCCTATTGGAATCTCATGGACATGACACCCCAGGGTCGTCCGGATGAGTTCAATCCACCCATGGGGTTCCGTTCAAAATTTCTGGAGCAGAATTACAGCGGCTAAGCCCAACGGTGCTGCCCGGATCAGGCTGATGGGTAAGGTTGAACCCTGGTACCGGTCTAACCCTTGTCTCCCGGTGCGCGAATAATCCATGCCGGTTTATGTTCGGCCACCTTGGCCCAGGTTTTGCCATTCTCCGCCGGCGCCATCAGCGTCAGCACCTCCTCAGCAACATGTTCAGGGGTCATCAAGGCCGCCTGTGAGCGTTGTGCTGCGGGGATAATGGCGGTATCGATACCACCGGGACAAATTGCACTGATGGTCAGGCCCAGACTTGCACAGTGTCCGGCCAGACTGCGCACCAGGCCCACAACCGCGTGTTTGCTCATGGCATACAGGGGATCAACCTCGTAAGGGGTTACCCCGGCCAGAGACGCGGTGACGACAACCCCGCCGCCGGGTTGCATGACCGGCAGAAGGTGGGACAGGCCCAATACCACCCCGTCCACGTTCACACCCATCATGCGGCGGTAGCGGTCTATCTGCATGTTTTGGAACCGGTATTCGTCCAAGGGTGCGCTGGGAGGCGCAATTTGAATGCCGGCGTTCAGGTGGAGATATCTGACCCCGCCCAGGGTGGTGCAGTGTGTTGCAATCCGCTGCCAGTCTTCCGGCCGGCTGACGTCGGCGCACAAAAAATCGCCCCCCAACTTTTTTGCCAGCCGGGTGCCCGCCGCTTCGTTGATATCTACAAGCAACAGGTTGGCGCCGCGCCCGGCCAACAAGGTGGCCACTGCTGCGCCAAGTCCTGACGCCGCACCGGTCACCACACACAACTGGTCGGCAAAATCCGTCACCTAGGTGTCTCTGGATTGTAATTGGGTGACACCGCTCCCGGCGGCCACCAGAACCGTGTCCGCGGCATTAATGGCAAACAGGCCGTTGCAAACGACGCCGGCTAAATTGTTAATTGCTGTTTCCATCACCAGCGGATCAGCCACCATAAATTCATGGACATCCAGGATCCAGTTGCCGTTGTCCGTGGTTACACCCTCCCGCCACACCGGTTGGCCACCGAGGTCAACCAGACCCCGGCCCACCAGGCTGCGGGCCATGGGAATGACTTCAACGGGCAAGGGGAATTGCCCCAGGGTGTCTACTACCTTGCTTTCATCTACAATACAAATAAATTCATCTGCGGCGCTGGCGACAATTTTTTCGCGGGTGAGCGCAGCACCTCCACCCTTTATCAGTTGGCCGACCGGGTTGACTTCGTCAGCGCCGTCCACGTAAACGTCTACCCGGGGGGCGGCATTAAGATCAAGGACGTGGATGCCGTGGTTGCGCAGGCGCTGTGCGGAAGCTTCGGAAGAAGATACAGCCGCGTCGAATACATGTTTGATTTCCGCCAGGGCGTCGATAAAAAAATTGGTGGTGCTGCCGGTGCCCACCCCAACAACGCTGGTGGTGGTAAGCTTGGGTTTGATCAGGTCCAGGGCGGCGCGTGCAGCGTCTTGTTTGAGGCGGTCCTGAGCCGATAAGTTGGCGTGGGCTTTGCCCAATGTGCTGGACGTGCTGATGGATAAGCCTCCGGGTGGATGATAGATTTGAACAAGAATCAATAAGATGGTGCCCATGCTCGAAAGCTATGTAAAGAAAATTCTCGCATCTTCAGTATACGACCTGGCGGAGGAAACCCCGCTGCAATCCGCGCCCGGCTTGTCCAAAAGGCTGGGGGTGGATGTGATGCTGAAAAGGGAAGATCAGCAACCGGTATTCAGCTTCAAAATTCGCGGCTCTTTTAACAAGATGGCGCAGATGCCGCCGGCACAGCAACAACGTGGGGTGATTACCGCATCTGCGGGGAATCATGCGCAGGGGGTTGCCATGGCGGCTGCGCATTTGGGTATCAAGGCAACCATTGTGATGGGACGCAACACACCCAGCATCAAGGTGAATGCCGTGCGCGCCTGGGGCGCCAAGGTGGTCCTGCATGGGGATGGTTACGACCAGGCTTTCGCTCACGCCATGGCCCTGGAAAAGGAACATCAACTGGTCTACGTCCATGCTTACGATGACAAAGAGGTTATTGCCGGCCAGGGCACCATCGGTATGGAAATTGTCAACCAGCATCCCGGACAACCGGATGTAATTTTTGTGCCGGTGGGCGGGGGTGGACTCATTGCGGGTATTGCCGCCTATGTGAAATATCTGTATCCCAAAACACAAGTTGTTGGCGTAGAGGCCCAGGGTTCTGCCTGCCTGCACGCGGCCATGCAGGCCGGGCGCAGGGTCAAGTTGCCTGCGGAGACCCTGGACTTATTTGCTGACGGCGTATCCGTTGCCCAGATTGGCAAAGAGGGATTTGCCGTAGCGCGTAAGTATGTTGATGAGGTGGTTGTTGCCAGTATTGATGAAATTTGCGGCGCCATAAAAGATGTGTTTGAAGAAACCCGTGTGGTGGCGGAACCAGCCGGTGCCCTGGCCGTAGCGGGAATGAAAAGCTATATCCAGGCCAAAGTTGCCGCTGGTGCGCCATTACCCAGGACGGCGGTGGCCATTGTCAGCGGGGCAAATGTAAATTTTGACCGGTTGCGGCATATTTCCGAACGGGCTGAGGTGGGTGAACATCGCGAAGCGGTATTGGCGGTGAGCATCAAGGAACAGCGAGGAAGTTTTCTGAAATTTTGCCGTACGCTGGGCAAGCGGGGTATATCGGAATTTAATTATCGTTACGCTCAAGAGCAAAGCGCGCATATATACGTTGGGTTACAGGTCAGCACCCCGGAGGATAAAGCTCAGGTTATCGAAGATCTGCGGGACAAAGATTATGAAGTGGTTGATATGACCGACAACGAGGCTGCTAAGCTGCACGTCAGACATATGGTCGGTGGCCGTAATCTGCATGCCCAGCCTGAATTGCTGTACCGCTTTGAATTCCCGGAACGCCCGGGTGCGTTGCTGCAGTTTTTAAGCGGCTTGGGTGCGGATTGGAATATCACCCTGTTTCACTATCGCAATCATGGTGCGGCTTACGGCCGGGTGCTGGTTGGGTTTCAGGGTGGTGCCGGTGAACGGCGCCGCCTGGGTCAGTATTTGCGGCGTATCGGTTACCGCTTCTGGGAAGAAACCGACAACCCCGCGTATGCAATGTTTTTAAGATAGCCGCGCCTGTCCTTAACCCTGACCGGCTGGGGTATGTCGGCAGTACAAAAACGTTTGTACTTTGACAGGCGGTTAGTTATTCAAATAGCGATTAAACTCTTCTTCGAACACCAGTTTTGTTGGATCGGTAATATGATCGATGTATAAACGGCCGTCCAGGTGATCAAACTCGTGTTGAAACACGGTGGCCCAAAATCCCTGTAGTTCCAGGCTCTGGGATTCGCCATGCCCGTTGGTATAGTTCACCCTGATGTGTTGCGGGCGTTCAACAAAGCCGCGCAGGCCGGGTACCGATAAACATCCTTCCCAGTAGCCTGCGGTGGTGGGATCCAACACCTCTACTGAGGGGTTAAAAAACACCGTCAGAGGCATGGCTTCAATTTTGCCGTAGCGGCTCTCTCCGCCGGGTATTTCGATAATGGCTAAGCGCAGCGGTTCATCAATCTGGGGTGCGGCAAGACCAATGCCGCCGTAGTCGTGCAAGGTATCGACCATGTCGGCAATAAGCCGTTTAACCGGCTCGCTGCGGATGTCAGATGCCGCCACGGGCTGTGCGGGTACACGAAGGTTGGGATGTCCCATACGGATTATTTTGCGAACAGCCATAGTCAGCGTGGTTTGTCAGGGGTTGGCCACTCTAGCACGCCTTGTTCGGTGACCACAGCCTGCAGGGCCAGGTCCCATGTTTGCCGGGGCAAGGGTGTGGGGGATTGTTGGCAGGCCAGGGCAACACCAACCAGAGGGGGGATATCGACAGATGCAAAACAGCGGTCGTAATAGCCGCCACCCATGCCAAGGCGGGTGCCTGCCTGGTCAAAAGACACCAACGGGGTGAGGATAAGGTCAATCATGTCGGCATCTACCCGGGGTGCCCGGGCAGAGGGTTCAGCAATCCCAAAGGCATTCTTAGACAGGGGGGTGCCGGGTGTCCATTGGTGGAACGTCATGGTTTTGGTATCCGGGTTTATGCGGGGCAGACACACCGGATGGGCCAGGGATGCAAGGCATGGGCTGATGTCCACTTCTCCGTCCACCGCCTGATAACCGGCCACCCGGTAAACCCCCTTAACGCCAGCCTCTACCCGGGCGTGAATAAAATTTTCGATTTCGGCGCAAATCAGCGCTTCCGCCGCCTGGCGTGGCGGTCCGGTCAGAGCACGACGCCGTTTGCGGAAGGTTGCCCGCAATTGCCGGCGCAAAGTGGTGTGGGAGTCTGTCGCCGGTGGTTGTGGTGTCATTGTCCATCAAGACTGCGGCTGGTCTTGTTTGTTGTGATCTTGTTGCGGCTGGGTTTAGGACATTTAAGTTCGCTCCCGGAGATGCCGCTGATGGTTTGCCCTGAACCGTTATGGTTCAAGGCGGAGGTCTGTGCAACACCTAAGGCGACCCATCATGTTGGGTATGCACACCAGTGTTGACTCCAGAGTCTCCTAGGGTTTCTCTAACGGCTCAAGGACGCGACCAACTGGCAAACATCCCAGGAGCAGCGCAAGTATAGCGCTATTCCAGGTAGAACAAATACTTGTAAATCGTATCGATTTTTGAGAATGGGCAACTGTCGACAAAGCTTTTAAAAGTTGCTTTACAGGTCCAGTTGTTTGTGTTGCGCCAGCGCATTGCTGACCTTATCGGTAAGATGAGTGATACGCTCGGACATCATACCCTGGGTTTCGGACAAGGTGTCCTGACCGTTTAAGAAGGCATTGGTAATGTTCAGTGCCGCCATCACGGCAATTCGATCCAGCCCAACAACCTTGCCGCTGCTGCGGATCTCTTCCATCTTCTGATCCAGAAATCGAGCCGATTTTGTCAGGGCTTCAACTTCTTCCTCGGGGCAGGCCACCTGGTACTCTTTGCCCAGGATATTAACCACCACGGTGCTCAGATTTGACACTAGTCTTTCTCCAACGCCTTAAGGCGGGTAATCATAGACTCCACCCGGTTCTTGGCGAGTTCGTTTTTTTCGATCAGTTTAGCCCGTTCGGTGGACCAGTTTTTTTGCTGGGCGCGTAAGGCCTTGTTCTCTTTGCTCAGCACCTGGGTGAGCACCAGTAACTCATCGAGTTGCTGTTCGAGATGGGTGAGTTGTTCTGATTCTGCCATGATATTTTTCTTCTAATTGGGCGTTAAATCTCCGGCCCTACACTTTACTGTTTTGGGCGTAGACCTCAACACCTCAAAAACGCCCCCGTGCCTGGCTTTTGTCTGCTTTGTAGGCGATAGTTTGCGCTGATTAACAGCCTTTGTGTAGCCCTCTTCGAATGTCTATTGAACTGGAAGAAAAAGCCCGGAATGCCTCGTCGGTGATATCCCCTTCGGAATTGCATGGGTTGACCTGCGGCATGGCGGCGGGTAATCCGGGAAAGTTCTCATTACCGGCCTTTATCCGGTTGGCCGGGGAAGATTCGTTGACCGATGAGCATGCGGTTACCGACTTTGTCACCCAGGCGCTACACGGGTTTGCCTCTCAGGATATGGAGTTTTCCCCTCTGGTGGCGGATGACAATGCACCCATGCCGGTACGGTTGGCGGGTTTAAGTGAATGGTGTGCAGGCTTCCTGAGCGGTTTTGGGGCGGCGGTTAAGCGGGGTGAAGATGGCGCGCCCGGACAGTTACCGGAAGACGTTCAGGAGATCATCCGGGATTTTGTCAGTATCAGCAGCCTCAGTGGTGATGAAGAAGATGAGCCGGGGGAGGAGGAACAGGACGAAGCGTCGTATATGGAGATTTTTGAGTATACCCGGGTCGCCGCGGTACTGGTGTTGGCGCTTATGACCGGTGAAGATCCAGATCCCGGCGAGTCGTCCCAGACCAATCCCCACTGAAATGGCCCGATCGATCCCGCTAAGTGAGCATAAAAGGCGGCGGCAAAAGCTGATGAGTATGATGGCGCCGGGCTCCGTGGCGCTAATTCCCAGCGGACGTGAAATGCGGCGTAACCGGGATATCCAGTATTTGTTCCGCCAGGACAGCGACTTCTTCTATTTGACCGGCTTTGCTGAACCCAGCGCCTTGCTGGTATTGGCGCCGGGCCGGGAACATGGTGAAGAAATACTCTTCTGTCAGGAACGCGACGCTCTGGCGGAACGCTGGGATGGACAGCGGCTGGGTCCGGAGCGGGCGAGCCAGATGTTGAATGTTGATGATGCCTTTCCCGTTGCTGATCTGGATGACATTGTGCCCGGCTTGCTGGAAGGCCGTGAGCGCATATACATGACACTGGGCGAATACCCGGACTTTGACCAGCAACTGCTGGCCTGGGTGGCGGGCATCCGCCAACGGGAATCTGCTGGTGCGCAACCACCGGGAGAATTTGTTGAACTCAAACACCTGTTGCACGAACAGCGTTTGTATAAGTCCGCCAAGGAAATTGCCCTGATGCGCAAGGCCTGCACCATTACCGCGGATGCACATCTGCGCGCCATGCGTCACGTCCAACCGGGGATGAGCGAATGGCAGCTGGAAGCTGAGTTGACCCACGAATTTATGCGTCAGGGTGCGCGCTCACCGGCGTATCCCTGTATCGTGGGCGCCGGAAATAATGCCTGCATTCTGCACTATGTAGACAACAGCGGCGGGATTAACAACGGCGACCTGATTCTTATCGATGCAGGTTGCGAGTACGAATACTATGCAGCGGACATTACCCGGACGTTTCCCGCCAATGGCAAATACAGTGATGCGCAGAAGGAGATATATGAGGTAGTCCTGGCGGCAAACCTGGCGGGCATAGCCGCCTGTTACCCGGGGAATCATTTTAACGCCCCCCACGAAGCGGCGCTGAAGGTCATGGTTGAGGGGCTGGTGCAACTGGGATTGCTGACCGGTAACGTAGAGCAGATCCTGGCCCGGGAAGGTTATAAAGACTTTTGTCCACACAAAACCTCCCATTGGCTGGGTATGGATGTCCACGATGTGGGCGACTACCGCCTGGATGATAGCTGGCGGGAGTTTGAGCCGGGTATGGTGCTGACGATTGAGCCGGGGATCTACATTCCCATACATGAACGCACGGAAGGTGTTGACGAAAAATACCGCGGCATTGGCGTGCGCATTGAAGACGATGTTTTGATTACCAGGGACGGCCACGAAGTCTTGTCTGCCGGGGTGCCCAAACAGCGCTCGGAAATTGAAGCCCTGATGGCGTCAAGCGGCACCGGCCGGTGACCAGCAAGGTAGCCATTGTTGGTGCCGGTCTGGTTGGTGCTACAGCCGCTCTGGCCCTGGCGCAAAAAGGTTTTGCCGTGGAACTTGTGGAACGGCAGCCACCCCGGCTGAACCGGGGCGGGTTGGGTGTGGACATCCGCAACGTGGCGTTGTCACCCGCATCGAGAACCTTGCTCAACAGCATTGGTATCTGGCCGGCGGCGGCCCATTATGACCGCATGGTGGTATGGGAGCAGTGGGGGGGCAGCCGCCTGGAATTTTCCGCAACCGAGGTGCAGCGCAAAGAGCTGGGGTGGATAGTGGAGATGAGTCCATTATCCCGGGACCTGTGGATGGCCTGCCAAGCCAGCCGCGACGTACACATCACGTTGGGGGACATCACCGCCATCCATAACACGGACGACCAGGTGAGCCTGCACCTGGGTGATGGTAAAGTCATAACCGCGGATTTTTTGCTTGCCGCGGATGGCGCACGTTCGACGGTGCGCCGCCTACTTAAGTTGGCCACGGTGCAAACCCCGGTGAATCAGGTTGCCCTGGCTACGGTGGTCAAAACTGAATTCAGGCACCAGCATACCGCCTGGCAGAGATTTCTGGTTGACGGCCCGCTGGCATTGCTGCCGGCCCCGGACCCGCATCTTTGTTCGGTGGTTTGGTCCCAGTCTCCGGAGACTGGGCAGCGCCGGATGACGCTTGACGATACGGACTTTTTGCTTGAGATCACCAAGGCAACGGAAGCCTGTTTGGGCCAGGTACAGGCCGTGGATCAGCGTGTGGTCTTCCCCCTGCGTCAGCAGCAAGTGAAAAATTGTTACCCACACCCGCGTATTCTGCTGATTGGTGATGCCATGCGGGTGGTTCACCCCCTTGCCGGCCTGGGTGTTAATCTGGGCTTTGAAGATGTTGACCAACTCGTTAAAGTTGCGTCCCGGCAGCAGAATCTGGCTTTTCCGGACTTGTGGCGGCGCTTTGCCCGGCAGCGCCAGGCCCGTTCCCGGGCGATGATCGGCACTCTGGATATGTTAAAGAGGGTTTACGGTCTGGGTGGACCCGGGGGTACCTTGTTGCGCAACACCGGGGTTTCCGCGTTTAATGCGCTGCCGGCACTCAAGCGCCAGGTCATGATAGAGGCCATGGGGCTGGGGCCGTTGAGCAGCCCGGATTGAGCGAAGACTAACCTCGGACGATAGATAGCAAGAAAGTAAGCAAGAAAGCAAGAAAGCAAGAAAGCAAGAAAGACAGATATGACAAAACAAACCGCGTTGTACGACCAGCATGTGGAGCATAACGGCAAAATGGTGGACTTTGCCGGTTGGATGATGCCGGTTAATTATGGTTCGCAAATTGCGGAACACACGGCGGTGCGCACCCGGGTTGGGATGTTTGATGTTTCGCATATGACAGTGATTGATGTGCAGGGTGAAAATGCGCTGCCCTTTCTGCAACGGGTGGTGGCCAACGATTGTGGCAAGCTGGTCATGTGGCAAACCCTGTATGGTGCCTTGTTGAATGAACAAGGTGGGGTGATCGACGACTTAACGGTCTACCGGCTGCCGGAGGGTTATCGGTGTGTGGTGAATGCCGCCACCCGGGACAAGGTATTGGCCTGGTTTGACCAACAGAGCCTGGCGAACATGTCCTTTGAGGAAAAGGATCTTGGCATTATTGCGCTGCAAGGCCCCGCTGCGCTGGACACACTTCAGGCTCACTTTCCCGTAACCGGTATCGAAGGGGCAAAACATTTTACTGCGGTGCGTCCCCAGGGTGAGCGCGGCAATTGGCTGATTGGCCGTACCGGTTATACCGGCGAAGACGGGGTGGAAATTATTCTGCCGCCGGAGGATGCGGTACAGGTGTGGGCAACATTTCTGGCGGCCGGAGTACAGCCGGTTGGCCTGGGTGCCAGAGACACCTTGCGTCTGGAGGCGGGCTTGAATTTGTACGGACAGGATCTGGATGAACAGACCTCACCCCTGGCTTCGCGCATAGGCTGGACCGTCGCCTGGGAACCCGGGGAACGTAACTTTATTGGCCGCGACGCTATTGAAGCCGAAAGGGGGGCAAATACCGAGAAGCTGACCGGTCTGGTCATGCGCGACAAAGGTGTTTTGCGCCACGGTCAAATAGTGCTCACCCGGGATGGTGAGGGTATTATTACCAGCGGCACTTTTTCACCCACCATGGGCTGTAGTATTGCTCTGGCGCGTGTCCCCAGGGCGGCCAAGGGGGTATGCCGGGTGGACATTCGTGGCAAGCACAAAGAGGCTAAAATTGTGCAGCCACCCTTTGTCCGAAATGGCAAAATACTCGTCGATCAGGCGAAATAACCAAGGTGAAGTAAGAACTCATGAGCGATTTTCCAACCGACGTAAAATATGTGGCTACCCATGAATGGGCCCGAATGGAGGAAGACGGCTCTGTCACCGTAGGCATCACTGATCACGCGCAAAATGCGCTGGGTGATGTGGTTTACGTTGAACTGCCGGAACTGGATCAGAACGTGGTTGCCGGAGAGGAGGCAGGGGTGGTTGAATCGGTGAAGGCAGCCTCGGATGTTTATGCCCCAATTACGGGCCGGGTGGTTGCGGTCAACGAAACCCTCGAGGACGAGCCTGAACGCGTGAACCAGGACCCATTTGGCGACGGCTGGTTTTTTAAGCTCTCGCCGGAAGACCCGGGCGAAATAGAAGATTTGCTGGACGCGGAAGCGTATCAGGAAAGTTGCGAAGACGAAGAACACTAAATAAACCAGGTTGTGCCCGAACTATTTGTATAGGGCGTAACTCCAAGGCAAGACCATCCTGAAGGGAACAACACCTCCCGGTAAAGTTCCGGTTAAATAAGGAGAAAAACATGCCCTTTGTGCCCCACACAGAGGCGGACGTGCAGTCCATGCTGGCGGAAATTGGCGCACCTTCCATAGAGGCGTTATTTGACGAAATTCCGGAACACTTGGCCAGTGGTCAACTGGAGCATGTTCCCGAGGGGCTCAGCGAACTGGAGCTGATGCAAATGCTCACCGCCAGGGCCGCCCGGGATGATGGCTATACCTGTTTTCTTGGCGCCGGCAGTTACGATCATCATATTCCGGCGGCGGTTTGGGATCTGGCCGCCCGGGGTGAGTTTATGACCGCCTATACCCCCTATCAGGCGGAAGCCAGTCAAGGTACGTTGCAGCTGATCTACGAATACCAGTCGATGATGGTTGCCTTAACCGGTATGGATGTTTCCAACGCATCGGTTTATGACGGTGCCAGCGGCCTGGGGGAAGCTTTGCTTATGGCCGTGCGGGGTAACAGAAAAAATAAGTCGGGCCGGGTCCTGGTCGCCGAGAGTGTGCACCCGCACTACACCGTTGCCGCGCGGAATATTGTTTCCAACCAGGGTTTAAACCTCGAGGTGCTGCCGCTGGCCGAAGGTGGTGCGGTGGCGCCGGTGGATTGTGATGAAGCCCCCGCGGCGGTAGTTATTGCCCAACCCAACTTTTTTGGGCTGCTGGAAGATGTGGATGCCCTCACCGACTGGGCCCACGACCAGGGCAGCCTGGTGGTGGCGGTGGTTAATCCCATGACTCTGGCGGTGCTTAAACCCCCGAGTGAATGGGGGACAAGGGGGGCTGACATCGTCTGTGGAGACGGCCAGCCGTTTGGCGTACCCATGGCTTCCGGGGGGCCTTCGTTTGGCTTTATATGTGCGCGCCAGGCTCTGGTTCGACAGATGCCCGGCCGCATCATCGGAAAAACCGAAGATCTGGACGGCCGGGTGGGTTATGCGCTGACCTTACAGGCCCGGGAGCAACACATCCGCCGGGGCAAGGCAACTTCCAATATCTGTACCAATCAAGGCCTGCTGGTCACCGCCGGAACCATCTACCTGAGTTTGATGGGCCCGGCGGGATTAACCGAGGTGGCAACCGCCTGCCATCAGAATGCGCGGTATCTGGCAGACAAGCTGACGGCTATTGACGGGGTTTCTCTGGCCTTTGATACCCCTTACTTTCACGAATTTGTTTTGCGTTTGCCGGCCCCGGCGGGTGCCATTGTGCAGCAGATGCTGCAGCAGGGGGTGCTGGCGGGCATTGATCTGGGAGACTTTACCCCCCAGACACCGGACCAGGCTGATCACTGTCTACTGGTTGCGGTCACCGAAAAGCGTACCGCCGCTGAAATGGATCGTTACGCACAACTCCTCCGCGAGGTTATTGACGGGGTTATGGGCGGAGGCGCCTTATGAGCAACCAAGACAGCAAAAAAACGATATTCGAATTAGGTCAGCCGGGCAGGCGGGCTTTTGCCCAAAGGGTAGATGGCACTGCGGAGTCTGCCTTGCAGGACATTCCCGGCAATCTGCTGCGCTCCAGGCCACCCGCGTTGCCCGAGGTTTCCGAGCTGCAAGTGGTGCGCCACTTTACTAATTTGTCCAGGCGAAACTTCTCCATCGATACCCAGTTCTATCCCCTGGGCTCGTGCACGATGAAGTATAACCCCCGGGGTGCACACAAGGCAGCCAGCTTACCCGGCTTTCTTGGGCGGCACCCCCTGGCCCCGGTGGCTGCCAGCCAGGGCTTCCTTGCGTGCCTCTACGATTTGCAGGAAATTCTTAAGGATGTAACGGGCATGCAGGGCGTGTCGCTGACCCCCATGGCCGGCGCTCAGGGCGAATTTGCCGGTGTGGCAATGATCCGGGCTTATCACGAGGCCCGTGGCGATCACAACCGGCGGGAAATCCTGGTGCCCAGCGCAGCGCATGGGACAAACCCGGCAACCGCGGTCATGTGCGGCTACCAGGTGACTGAAGTGGCGGTGGATGCCAGCGGTGATGTTGACCTGCAGGCCTTGAAGGACAAAGTGGGTCCGCAAACCGCGGGCCTGATGATGACCAATCCATCCACATGTGGGGTTTTTGAGCGCCAGGTAGAGGAAATTGCAAAAACTGTCCACGACGCCGGTGGGCTCCTTTATTACGATGGCGCCAATTTGAATGCCATTCTGGGCAAGGTGCGCCCGGGTGACATGGGTTTTGATGTCCTGCACATGAATCTGCACAAGACCTTTGCTACCCCTCACGGGGGGGGTGGCCCCGGTGCCGGGCCGGTTGGGGTGGCCGAACGGCTGCTGCCCCATTTGCCCACACCCATGGTGGAAAAGGCGGACGGTGCTGATGAGTATCAATGGCTGGACAGTAACCGCCTGCCCCTGAGCATCGGCCGGTTATCCGGTTTTGCCGGGAACGCCGGAATTTTAATTCGAGCCCTGGCCTATGCACTGTTGTTGGGCCGTGAAGGTATGCACCGGGTGGGTGAGTTTGCCACGCTGAATGCAAACTATATGGCTGCGCGTCTGGCCAAGGCGGGCTTTCAACTGGCCTATCCGGAACGGCGAGCCACCCACGAGTTTATTGTTACCTTTGCCCGGGAGGCCAAGGAGCTGAATGTGACGGCCATGGACTTTGCCAAGCGGCTGTTGGACTACGGCATGCACTCCCCCACCACCTACTTCCCCCTGCTGATCCCCGAGTGTTTTCTGATTGAGCCCACGGAAACAGAAAGCAGGGAAGAGCTGGATGCCTATGTGGACGCGCTGATTGCCATTCGCGAAGAGGCCGGAAAAGACGCGGACTTTGTTAGACAGGCGCCTTACAATACACCGGTCAGGCGTTTGGATGATGTTAAGGCGGCGCGGGAGCTGGACCTGGCCTGGACGTCCACCTAAAGCGGCGTGTGGCCTGGCGTGTAACTAACGGGTATCTTTTCAATCAGAGGCGGTCTTCTTCATTCAAGCAGACCCTGTAACTCGGCCATGCTGGTGACCGGATTGGAACAGGTCAGATTGGTGCAAACATAGGCTGTGACCTGATTCCGGGTTTCGCTGGACACCAGCCTGGGCAGATATTGCGGCACCGGGCCGGAGTCTGCGTAGGGAATGGCGTACACGCTGCGCCAGGGGGTAAATCCCTGATCCAATTCCCGTTGCCATTCCGCCATCAGCTCCACCGGGCCGCGCAGGATCACTTGCTGCTGGGGGTAAACGGTGGTTTCCAGGGCGGTTAAGAGAGTGCAGTGCCCTGCCGGTACCCGTTCCATGATGCCTCTTGCCCAGGTCAGGGTTTGATGGGCCGCATCCAGGTAGCGGGTCTCGCCCAGCAGATGTCCCAGTTTGAGCAGAGCCAGGGTGGCGGTGCCGTTGCCCGGCGGCAGCGCATCGTCCATGGTGGGTTTTGGCCGGTAGATTAACGACTCATGTTCGTGTGCGGTAAAATAGAATCCGCCGTGTTCGGTGTCCAGGAACTGGCTGAGCAGCACGTCCGCCAGGGTGATGGCCCACTCCAGGTCCTCAGCGCGCCAGCGCACACGCAGAAGTTCCAGCAATCCGTCCAATACGTTGGCGTAGTCGTCCAGGTATCCCGGGTATTTTGCGCTGCCCTGGGTCCAGGTGGCGTAAAGTTGATTGGCTTGCCATACCTGGGTGGATAAGAAGTCGACAATACCCTGGGCCTGGTCGAGCCATTCGGGTTGATCAAGCTGCTGCCCGGCATGGGCAAGGCCCCGGATCAACAGCCCGTTCCATGCGGTCAGTATCTTTTTGTCGGTGTCCGGCCGGGGGCGTTTTTCACGCTCGGTGAACATCTTTTCTTTGGCACTGGCTAACTTCCGGCCGGCATCGGCCATTTCCATCGACAGCCGGCTCACCACCGAGCGCCAGGAGTCGTGGCGGTGGAGGTTCCACTTATTTTCGAAGTTGGCGGGTTTGTCCAGACCGTACAGGGTTTCGACGATCAGATATTCCTCGTCGGTAAGCAGCTTCTTTACCTGTTCCCGCCGCCAGACATAGTATTTTCCTTCTTCCCCGTCCGAGTCCGCATCCATGGCGGTATAAAAGCCGCCCAGGGGGTGCTGCATCTCCCGGCGTAAGAAGCCAACGGTATCGGTGACGGCGTCCCTGAACAAATCGTCTGACCCAAATGCCAGCGCATGGCTGTACAACGACAGCAACTGGGCGTTGTCGCACAACATTTTTTCAAAGTGAGGAATCATCCACTTTTTATCGGTGGAGTAGCGGCAAAAGCCGCCGCCCAGGTGATCGTAAATGCCACCCCGGGCCATCTGGGTGAGGCTGATCATAACCATGTCCAAACCCTGACGGTCGTTGCCCCCTGCCCTGCGTACATGAGCCCAATGGCGCAATATACGCTCAAGGGCACTGGGCATGGGGAATTTGGGGGCGTTGCCGAAGCCCCCGTCGCGGGCATCGTATTGTTGTTCAAGCTGGTTGCGGGCTTGCTGCAGCACATCCTGATCTTTCAACTGGGCTGCCAGAACCGGGGGCACCAGCTGATCCAGGGTTTCCCGGATTTTGTCGCTCTGGGTGCTTAACTCTTCCTTGTTGGTGGCGTATAGCTCGCTGATCCGCATCAATAAGTCGTTAAAACCCGGCAGTTGATACCGGGGTGTTTTTGGGAAGTAGGTGCCTCCGTAGAAGGGCAGCCGGGTATGGGGATCTAAAAACAGGGTCAGCGGCCAGCCGCCACCCTGCTGGGTTAATAGCTGCAAACTGGTCTGGTAAACCTTATCCAGGTCCGGCCGCTCCTCTCGATCTACCTTGATATTGACAAAGTATTTGTTCATCAGCTCAGCGGTGGCGGCATCAGCAAAAGACTCGCTGGCCATAACGTGACACCAGTGGCAGGCAGAGTAGCCGATAGACAGCAAAATGGGTTTGTCTTCCGCTGCCGCCTGGGTCAGCGCCTGTTCATCCCAGGGATGCCAATCCACCGGATTGTCGGCATGTTGCAGCAGATAGGGGCTGGTTTCGTTGATCAGTCGATTGGGCATAGGCAAGATAATAACGATATAAGAGGATTTGTGCTTATCTTGAATTTGCGGTATTTAAGGGTGAGGGAAGTAACACAACGGTAGTAAGTCTATCGGCGCTACGAGACTTCAAAACAGGTCAACAGCGAACCAGCTGCCTGATTTTGGTCGTGAAATGCGCCGGATAAGCGAGGTTGAGATGGGTGGCAGAAATGGTTGACGGGGATGGCTTTCGGCCAAACGTCGGCATTGTTTTAGCCCACGGGGGTGGTACCGGTCAGGTGCTTTGGGCAAGGCGAATCAAGGGTGACAATGCCTGGCAATTTCCCCAGGGGGGCATTAACGACGGCGAAACCCCCGAGCAAGCCCTCTTTCGGGAATTGTACGAAGAAGTGGGGTTAAAACCTGAAGACGTTAAGATCCGCGCCAGGACCAAGGGTTGGTTGCGGTATCGTTTGCCGCGAAAGTTACGGCGTTTTAATTCAACCCCCGGATTTGTCGGCCAAAAACAGAAGTGGTTTTTGCTGGAGATGCTGGCCCCGGAGGACACGGTAAAGTTTGATTGTGCCGACAAACCGGAATTTGATGCCTGGCGCTGGGTAAGCTTCTGGTACCCCCTGTCCAAGGTGATCGATTTTAAAAGGGAAGTCTACCGGCGGGCGTTGCTTGAACTTGCGCCTGCCTTGCCCGTTGAAGACCGGCGGGTGAATCAACCGGGAAGTGATTAACAGTTCATGGATTCCATGCTTAAAACTCTACGCAAAATTGTCCAGCACGTTGCTGTGCACGGCGATTTTGCTCAAGCGCTGCGGGTGCTGGTCACCGAGGTCAAGCAGGCCATAGAAACCGACGTCTGTTCAATTTATCTGTTGAGCGAAGACAAAACGGGTTATCTGCTGGCGGCAACGGATGGGCTGAACGAGGAGCAGATCGGTGCGGTTTCCATCAGTCTGGATCAGGGTTTAGTCGGCTTGGTTGGGCGGCGCGCGGAACCCATTAATCTGGAGGCGGCAGCCCAGCACCCCAACTATTTTTATCTGCCGGAATCCGGAGAAGAGGCATTTAATGCATTCCTCGGGGTACCCATTATCCACCAGCGCCGGGTACTTGGGGTATTGGTGGTGCAGCAGACCGCTTCCCGGCGGTTTGACGAATCTGAAGAAGCATTTCTGGTCACCCTGGCGGCGCAACTGGCGTCCCTGGTTGCTCATGCTGAGGCGGTGGGGGACAACGCCATTCGCCCCCGGGTGGATGGCCAGTCTCCTCAGGCGCTTTCGGAAACCTGTTTTAAGGGCGTAGCCGGGGCGCCGGGTATCGCCTTTGGACAGGTGGTGGTGGTCCACCCCGTGGCCGACCTCGATGCGGTGCCGGAGCGGCAAACGGATAATGTCACCCAGGAGCTGTTACTGCTGGACCGCGCCTTGGAGAGTGTGCGCCGGGACATTCGCAAGATCAGTGAAGAATTTGCCTCCAGTCTGCCCAAGGAAGAGCTGGCACTTTTTGATGCCTACCTGCATATGCTGGATGAAAACGCGCTGGCCGGTGATATCCGCAACCGCATTCAAAGGGGCCAGTGGGCCCAGGGTGCGCTGAAGCAGGTGATTCGGGAGCACCTTGACCGGTTTGAACTCATGGAGGATGAATACCTGCGGGAACGGGGTGCTGACGTTAAGGACCTGGGTTTGCGCCTGTTGGTCTATTTGCAGGATATTCGTGAGAAGAAGAGTCAGTTTCCGCAAGAAATGATTCTGGTGGGGGATGAAGTGACGCCGGCCATGCTCACCAATGTACCCCCGGGGCGGCTGCGCGGCATTGTTTCGGTACAAGGGTCGGGCAGCTCCCATGTGGCCATTCTGGCCCGGGCCATGGCCATCCCGGCGGTGATGGGCGCCCTGGATCTGCCGGCTTATGAAATTGAGGGTGAAACGCTGCTGGTTGACGGTCACTACGGCGAAGTGTTTCGGCGGCCCTCCCAGCGGCGCCTGGCCGAAAGCCGGGAGTTGATTGAACAGGCGCGGGTATTTGACGAAGAACTGGATGAACTTAAGGAATTGCCGTGTATCACTCAAGACGGCTGGCGGGTGCAACTGTGGGTCAATATCGGGCTGTCCGGTGATATCACCCGTTCCCTGGATCGCGGCGCGGAGGGGATTGGTTTGTTCCGTACCGAAATCCCCTTTATGTCCCAGGATCGTTTCCCCACGGAGGCTGAGCAGATGGCCCTGTACCGGGAGCATATGACCGCTTTTGAACCCAGACCGGTGACCATGCGAACCCTGGACATTGGCGGCGACAAATCTTTGTCCTACTTTCCCATCACCGAGGAAAACCCCTTCCTGGGCTGGCGGGGTATTCGCGTGACCCTGGATCACCCGGAAATTTTTCTGGTCCAGGTGCGGGCAATGATCAAGGCTAACGAGGGGTTATCCGGGGATCTGCGCATCATGTTGCCCATGATCTCTTCCCCGGCGGAGCTGTTATCCGCCAAGGTGCTGATTGATCAGGCGTATGCTGAGGTGCTCGAGGAGGGGGCTGACGTTAAGCCGCCCCAGGTGGGGGTGATGGTGGAAGTACCTGCCGCGGTGTACCAGGCCCGTTTACTGGCTAAACAGGCAGACTTTTTGGCGGTGGGCTCTAATGACCTCACCCAATACATGCTGGCGGTGGACAGGAACAATCCCCGTGTGGCGGAGCTTTATCAGGATCTGCACCCGGCGGTGATTACCGCCCTGCGTGAAGTGGCCAGAGCAGCCCATGCGGAAGAAACCCCAATCGGTATCTGCGGAGAATTTGCCGGTACCCCCGCTGGGGCGGTGTTGCTGATGGCCATGGGTTATCACGTGTTGTCGATGAACGCCACCCATCTACCCAAGGTGAAGTGGGTGATTCGCAATATCAAACGCAGTAATGCGCGGCGCATGTTGGCCAAGGTATTGCGCATGGGATACGCGGCGGATGTTAATCAGTTTATGCACCAGCAGCTGACCGAAGCCGGTCTGGGCAGAGTTTTGCCCCACCATCACGACTGAACCCCGCACACAATCCGCCCCCGGCTTAAACCACCTTGCACAATCCCCCGTCCATGTTCAGGGCACAGCCGGTGATATAAGACGCTGCATTGCTGGCCAGAAACAGGGCCAGGTTTGCGCACTCGCCGGCCTCACCCATACGGCCCATGGGCAGGCGTTTACCGGCGTTAGTGCTAAATTCTTCCAGCGAAATGTTTTCACCACTGGCTTCGTGCATGCGGCGAATCTGATCACTTTTGATGAAGCCGATCAACATGGCATTGACTAAAATGTTATGGGGCGCACCCTCCCCCGCCAGCACCTTGGTCAGCGCCATGCCCGCCGCCCGGGTGACCGAAGTGGGGGCGGTTCGGGCGTCCGGCGTTTTGGCATATACATTCAGCAGGTTGATCACTCTACCCCACTTTTGGCTTTCCATATGTGGCCACACCAGACGGGTGGTCCGCACGGCTGCCATCAGCTTCAGGTCCAGATCCTGTTGCCACTCTTCGTCGGTAATGTCCTTAAACGCCTTGGTTGCGGATTGGCCTGCGTTGTTGACAAGAATGTCCACGGCCCCAAGGTTTTCTTCAATACTCAAATGAGCCGCCGCAATACTGTCCGGGTTAGTCACGTCGCAGGCAAAGGCCTGGATATGACCGCCGGCAGTCTGGCTTGGCCGGGCACCAATGCTTGCCGCCGCTTCGTCCAGGGGTTCTTGCCGGCGGGCCAGGATGGCAACCCTGGCGCCGGCGTGGTAGAAGGCTTCGGCCATGGCGCGGCCCAGGCCCAGGCTCCCGCCGGTGATCATTGCTGTTTTGCCGGTCAGGGATGTATCCATGGGTTGTCCTCGGTGATTAAGGTAAAAACGTTATGCCAGGGGTGGTGAGATCGCCACTTCGTAGCTGACACGGGTGCCGGTCTGACCTTGTTTAAGGTAGCCCTGCTCGTGAAATTTGAGGTGGTCCTTGGCCAATATGATACTTGTGCTTGCCCGGGTGCCGTATTCATCGCCCAGGATAAAACAAGGCGCCCCACGCCTTTCCAGTTCAATGGGCCGGCCGCGCTGGGGCAGTTGATCATCCGGCGGTACCGAGTGATCGCTGAGCAGCTTGATCAAGTCACTGTGGTCAAACCGGTTGCGGGTGATGTACTTCAGGCGTTGTGCACCCTGCACACACTTGGGCCATTCCGCCCCTAACTCAGCGTTGCTCAAACCGTAAAAACCGGGTTTAAGCACGTCTGTCCGCATACCGCCGTTTTTGTCGAGGTGCTGATTGGTGGTATACACCAGGTGCTTACCGTCAAAGACCAGCAAGTTAAATCCGGAATATGCCTCAGCCTGCAGGTTGTCCACGTAGGTGGTGGCCGGTATTTGAGATTGCAGAAACTCCTGGGCCAGCAAACCCCGGGAACGTGCCTTGGGGGGGTCATCGGGATGAGAAAAATTGGTTAAGGCCGCAAAGCGCCCGCCGGTGGTGCAGCCCAGCCAGGTTCCCCCGGCAACCAGATCGCGTCCCGCCAGGATATGCGGTTGATCCTCCCAAAAGCCGGCCTGTGCTGAGGCCCGGCCGTGAAATTCGTCTCGATTTGCCGCCACCACCAGCGGGATGTCAGGCTGGGTCCGGTAACCAAATAGGATCAGGCACATAGGGGTACAAGAGGCTGATAAAGCCCGCTAGTTTACCACCAAAATCGGTTATGCTTTGGTTTTTAGGCAAAGAAGACACACACGTGCAATATCCCGTTATTGATCCGGTGATTGTGGCTGTTGGACCCGTGGCGCTGCGTTGGTATGGACTTATGTACCTGGCCGGCTTTGCGGTGGTTTGGTGGTTGGGCAAGCGACGGGCCGGGACCCATCCGGGAGGCTGGTCAGCAGACGATATCTCCGACCTGGTTTTTTTTGGTGCCATGGGCGCGGTGCTTGGCGGGCGTGTGGGGTACGTGTTGTTCTACAATTTTTCCACCTTTCTGGACGATCCGCTTTATTTGTTTCGTATGTGGGAGGGGGGTATGTCCTTCCACGGCGGTTTGTTGGGGGTTGTGGTTGGGGTGTGGCTGTTTGCGGGAAAAACCCGGCGCCGCTTTATCGACGTAGGCGACTTTCTGGCCCCGCTGTGTCCCATTGGGCTTGGCCTTGGCCGGCTCGGTAACTTCATTAATATGGAACTGCCCGGGCGGGTTGCCGACGGTGGTCTTGGGTTGATTTACAAATGTGATGCGGTGCGCGGTTTAAATCCCATGTGCGTGGGTGAATGGGAGGGGGTGGCCCGGCACCCGTCGTCGCTTTATCAGGCGCTTATCGAAGGGGTTCTACTGTTTCTTGTGGTCTGGTTTTTTTCCGCCCGGCCCAGAGCCCGGGGTGCGGTCTCGGCTGTATTCCTCATGGGTTATGCGGTTTTTCGTATCTGTACTGAATTCTTCCGGTCTCCGGATGCCCATATCGGCTTTGTGGGTCTTGAGGGTATGGGTGGCGTGACGATGGGTCAGATATTGTCGATACCCATGTTAATCGCTGGTATCCTGCTGTACGTATGGTCCCGCTCGCAACCGCCGCTGCCCCTGGGGCCCAACCCCAAATCACAACCCACATCTTAAGATGATACAGGCAGCTAATGTGAAAGAGGCAGCTAAAATATGAAGCAGTACCTGGATTTGATGCACCATGTCCGGCACAACGGGACCCACAAAGGTGATCGCACCGGTACGGGGACCTACAGTGTCTTCGGCTATCAGATGCGCTTTGATTTGAACGACGGCTTTCCCCTGGTGACAACCAAAAAAATGTTCTTAAAGGGCATTATTCACGAACTGCTGTGGTTTCTTTCCGGTTCCACCAACATTAAATATCTGACGGATCATGATGTGCATATCTGGGATGAATGGGCGGATGAACACGGTGAGCTGGGTCCGGTTTATGGGTCACAGTGGCGCTCCTGGCCCGGTCCCGACGGGGGCACCATTGATCAGATCAGCAAGGTGGTCGAAGACATTAAAAACAATCCGGACAGCCGGCGTCACATTGTCAGCGCCTGGAATGTGGCTGAGGTGGACAATATGGCCTTGCCCCCATGCCATAGTTTGTTCCAGTTTTATGTGGCGGACAGTAAGCTGTCTTGTCAGCTGTATCAGCGCAGTGCTGACATTTTCCTTGGGGTGCCATTCAATATTGCGTCGTATGCGTTGCTGACGATGATGATTGCCCAGGTTGCGGGTCTGAAGCTGGGTGACTTTGTGCATACCCTTGGGGATGCCCACTTGTACAGCAATCACCTGGAGCAGGCGGATAAACAGCTCCAGCGGCTACCCTTGCCCCTGCCCACCATGACCCTTAATCCCCAGGTAAAAGACATCTTTGGTTTCACCTACGACGACTTCACCCTTTCCGGGTACCAAAGCCATCAAGGGATAAAGGCCCCCATAGCGGTCTAGTGGCCATGGACATAGCCTTAATCTGGGCAATGGCGGACAACCGGGTGATCGGGCGTGACAATACCCTGCCCTGGCGCCTGCCGGAGGATATGCGACACTTTATGCGCGTGACCGTGGGCAAGCCGGTGATTATGGGCCGCAAAACTCTGGAATCCATGAAGGCCCCCCTGCCCAAACGCACCAACATTGTGCTGACCAGGGATCAAACCTGGCAGCGGGACGGAGTTGTGGTGGTGCACAGTTTTACGGACGCACTGGCCCGGGCTGAACAGCAATGTCTTGCGGACAACCAGACCGAGATCATGGTGATTGGCGGGGCGGACATTTATGCTCTGGCGCTACCCCATGCCACCCGCCTGTACATCACTCATGTGCATGCTCAGATCCCGGGAGATATCTATTTTCCCGAGTTTGATATGGACGGCTGGCGGCTGGTGCACAGTGTGGAGGGACAGGCGGACGACCGGCATTCAGCAGCCTTTACCATTGCCAGGTACGATAGAAAGGATAACGTTTAGCCGCTGCACAAGCTTTAACTCAAGCAAGAAGAGGGCAAATTGATCAGCAATAGGTATTCTAACCGGGAGACATGGCGGCTGGGTGTGGCCTTGCTGGGTATGCTGCTGGGGTTGGCAAGCATCCAGGTACACGGCAGCGTCGCCATTCCCAAGGCGATCACAGCCATTAACGTGCCGGCTTTGCCCCAATCATTGGCAGAGCGGCTTAACCGGTATGGCCACGCGCGGGGAGCCCTGCTGCATGGCTGGCAAGGTGAGCACATCCTGCTGACTACGCGGTTTGGCCAGGCGGATCAACTGCATCGAGTCTCTCAACCCCTGGGGGCAAGAAGCCAGCTTACCTTCCTGCCGGAACCGGTAAGCAGTATTACAACACCCCGGCGGGGTGCCAAAACACACGCCATCCTCAGTTGGGATGTGGGTGGTTCGGAATTTCGGCAGTTGTTTTTATTTAATTTGAATACCGGTGCCGCGCGCATGGTCAGCGACGGCCGCTCACTTTATGACAGTGTGATCTGGGCCCCCGATGAACAGAGCTTTGTGTACGTCACCACCCAGCGTAACGGGCGTAATTGGGACATCCATGCGCAAGATCTGAAGGGCAACACCCGGGTGCTGCTGGAAACCCAACAAGGTTATTGGTACCCGCTGGATTGGTCTGCTGACGGCCGCCATTTGTTGGTCAAAAACCGGGTTTCCATCAATGAATCGTCCGTTTATGAACTGGATATAAAAAGTGGCGAAATGGCTCTGTTGCTGGGTGGACCGGGCATAGCCATTGGTGATGCCAGATATGACAATCGCGGCGGTATTTACTTTACCTCAGATTCCGGGGTTGAGTTTTTGCAGTTGCGGCGGCTCAATTTGCGCAACAAGGCTGTAGCGGTGGTGAACAACGACCCATGGGGCGTTGAGGGTTTTGTTATTTCCCCGGATTACAACAAGTTGGCCTACAGTATAAATATCGAGGGTTACTCCAAACTGAATCTGCTGACCCTGGGTGCCACCGGTCAGCGCGCAAACCCGGTTACCCTGCCTGCCATACCCAACAGCATTCTTTTGTCGTTAGTGTTTTCCGGCGACAGCCGCCGGCTGGGGGTCACCCTGATCAGCCCCACGTCTCCAGCGGATGTATACGTACTGGATATTGACCGGCAGACCCTGGTGCGCTGGACCCGGAGTGAAGTGGGGGGCCTGGACCCGGATCAATTTGTGGACGCACGGTTGATCAAGTACCCAACCTTTGACGGTCGCCAGATACCCGCCTTTGTTTATCAGCCCTCCACGCCCGGACCCCATCCGGTGGTTGTGTTGATCCACGGTGGCCCCGAGGCCCAGCACCGACCGTACTTTTCCACCACCATACAGTCCTACGCCCTGGAGATGGGCGCAGCGGTGGTGGCGCCGAATGTGCGTGGCTCCAACGGCTATGGCAAATCTTATTTGCGGTTGGACAACGGTAAACTCAGAGAAGATTCGGTCAAAGATATTGGCGCCTTGCTGGACTGGTTGGCGACCCGGGAAGACTTGGACGCCAATCGGGTTGCGGTGATGGGTGGGTCCTATGGCGGCTACATGGTGCTGGCGTCCATGGTGCACTATGGCCCACGTTTGTCCGCGGCGGTTGAATCGGTGGGGATCAGTAATTTTGTAACCTTCCTGGAGAATACCCAGCCCTACCGTCAGGACATGCGCCGGGTTGAGTACGGGGATGAGCGGGACCCGGATATGCGGCGGTTTCTGCAGTCGATATCGCCGCTGAATCATGTGGACAAAATGCATACCCCGGTCCTGATTTCTCAGGGCGCCAACGACCCCAGGGTACCCGCCTCCGAAAGTGAGCAGATGCGTCTGGCACTGACGGCAAAAGGGGTGCCGGTCTGGTACATACTGGCGGATGATGAAGGTCACGGCTTTCGCAAGAAAGCCAACCGGGACTACGACCGCCTGGCAAAATTTGCCTTTCTGGAAAAATTTTTAACGCCGGTTACAGCCCGGCAACCGGATATCCATGAGCAACGGTAAACTGGGTTTAGTGGTCAACCCCATGTCCGGCCGGGACGTTCGCCGTCTGGCGGCCAGGGCAACCAATATGACCCACGAAGCAAAGCGGGATATTGTGGCCAGAGTGGCCGCCGGGGCTCAGGCCATGGGGGTAACGGATATCTATATCACCAGAGAGCCGTTCCGCATCGCCTCAATGGCCCTGGAGCACATGGGCCTTAAGGCCAACGTCCATGTGGTGGAACATCCGCTGGCCAATGATGCGTCCGACACCCACCGGACCGTGGCCGCTTTTGCCGAGCAGGGGTGTCATACCTTTGTCTCGCTGGGTGGCGACGGTACTAATCGCGCCATTGTCAGAATTTGTCCGGATGTTGACCTGGTGCCCCTGTCCACCGGCACCAACAATGTATTTCCGGTGCTGGTAGAACCCACTGTGGCCGGTATGGTGGCGGGTTTGGCGGCGCTGGGAAAATTGCCTGAGGATCAACAGATCAAGCAACGGGTTAAGGTGTTGAGGGTCCAAACACCCCACAACACGGATGTTGGACTGATTGATGCCGTGTTGCTGCGCAACGACCACGTGGGCAATCTGCTGCCCTTTAGCGCGGAAAAAATAGATCAAATAGTGTTGACCCGGGCGGAACCCAACTCGATTGGCATGTCCCCCATCGGCGGCCTGGTCAGGCCGGTTTATGCTGAGGACAATTTTGGCCTGCTGGTGCATATTGATCCCGAAGCTGAACCGCTGCTTGCACCGGTGTCTCCCGGACTATTCAGCCGGGTGCATGTGGGTGGGGTCAGCGAGTTGGCCTTTGACGTCGCGGTGCCCTTTCGCGGTCCGGGCGTTATTGCCCTGGACGGCGACCGGGATTTAAAACTGGCTGATGGCGAACATGCCACCGTTAAGGTGATGCGGGATGGCCCCCGGGTAATTGATGTGGAGGCTGCTATGCGCTGGGCGGTTGGCCGGGGTATCATGGCGCCGGCACATCTGCTTAAGTCTTAAGCAAAACACAAAAACAGCTTAAGCCAAATATTAAGAAGAAAGGACCTTATGATTGTTAAACCCCGAATTCGCGGCTTTGTCTGCACCACCGCTCACCCTACTGGTTGCAAAGCCAGTGTTGATGAGCAAATTGCCTACGTAAACAGCCAGGCGGATCTGTCCGCCGAGGGGTTGAAGAATGTGCTTGTGCTGGGCTGTTCAGCAGGTTATGGCCTGGCCTGCAGGGTGGTTGCCGCCTTTGGCGCCGGTGCCAACACCCTGGGTGTCTCCTTTGAGCGGCTCCCGGAAGGGAACCGCACCGCCACCGCGGGCTGGTACAACAATATTGCCTTCGAGGAAGCTGCCGCGACCTCCGGCTTGTATGCCAAAACCCTGGATGGGGATGCGTTTGCGGATGAAATGCGGCAGCAGGTTATCCAGACCATCCAGGCGGAAATGGGCAAAATTGACCTGGTGGTATACAGTCTGGCATCTCCCGTACGCCAGCATCCTAAAACCGGAACCTTGCATCGTTCCGCCATTAAACCCCTGGGCGAGGCCCTGGACATCAAGTCTATTCATGTGGAGCGCGGCGAAGTCACCCAGGTCAACCTGGAACCGGCAACGGCGGAAGAAACCGCCGACACCGTTGCGGTCATGGGAGGGGAAGATTGGGAATTCTGGATGGACGCTCTGCTGGATGCGGACGTGCTGGCACCGGGTTGTCAAACCGTGGCCTTTACCTATATCGGCACCCAGTTGACCTGGCCCATTTATTGGGAGGGGACCTTGGGTCAGGCCAAATTGGATTTGGACCGGGCCAGCCGGGCCATTACCCAAAAACTGGCTGCGGTGCAGGGTGAAGCAAGGGTGGCAGTGCTGAAAGCCATTGTCAGCCAAGCCAGTGCAGCCATCCCGGTGGTGCCGCTATATGTGGCTTTGTTGTTCAAGGTGATGAAAGAGCAGGGTAATCACGAAGACATTATTTCTCATATCTATCGTATGTTTGCCACCCAGTTGCAACAGGGGGCAACCCAACGTCTGGACGAAGAAGGCCGCATTCGCATGGACGATGTGGAACTGTCTGCCGCGGTTCAGGATGAAGTGCAGCGCCGTTGGCCCCTGGTCAATACCGAAAATCTGGCGGAGCTTGGGGACCTGGAAGGGTTTCGCCAGGACTTTCTGAAAATTTTTGGCTTTGGTTTTGCCGGGGTTGATTATGGAGCGGATGTAGATCCGGGCCTGGGCAGAGTTTGATCAGCTAAGGCGCAAACCTTTAAGGGTTGATTGCGCACACCAATAAGTTCGTTGGGCCTGATTGCACATGAGCCGGGCTGGCCTAATATGGGCTGATGAAAATGGGTACGTTGGGCCGGGACACTTTTCGCGGTGTTGTGCCGGCGATGGTCTTGTGCCGGTATACGGTTTACCTTTTCCTGCTGGGTATGGCGGCGGCCCATGGTCTGTTGAGTGACAACCACCTAAATCCGTGGCTGGTCTATTTTGTGGCAGTGCCGGTACTTTTTCACGGGGTGCTGGTTTTTGGCTTTGAGGCGCAGCGGTGGCGCTTTGACACTTTGCAATGGCTGCATTTGCTGGAATTTTTAATCACCTACGCGGTGCTGCTGGACCTGCGGGTTGGCGGCATGTTCACGCTGGCGGTGGCCTGGATTTTCTTTGCCAGCAACACTGCCTTGTGGGGATTGGCGCAGGGTTTGTTGCAGATTAGCGCGGCGGGATTGATGTGGGGAGTCTGGTGCGGCGGCTGTGTGTTGAGCAGCATCCCGGTGTTAGACAGGGTTGCCCTGGCCGGTAGTTACTGTTTTATGTTGACCGTGTGTGTGGTGGCCCACCGGCAGGCCCGGTCTTTGTTGGCAGCCCGCCGCAGTGCCCATACCACGATGCGGCAACTTTTGCGTTATTTACCCGACGATATGGCCCGGTGGGTGCAAAGCCCGGGGGCCGTGGGGTTACGGCGCATCTGGGTGACTGTGGCCTTTGTGGACCTGGTGGGATTTACCCAGGCGGCGCGGGAGTTGCCTGAGGATATCCTGCATGCCCGTCTTAACCGTTTTTTGTCCGTGGCGGCGTTGCTGACCCGTCAGTGGGGCGGCTTTGTCAGCAAATTTCTGGGTGACGGCGTATTGTGTGTATTCCCCAGCAACAGTGCTGGCGAGCGTAAAAACAATGCGGTTCAGTGTGTCCGGTGCATCATGATCATGGCCTGTGAACTCAGAGATCAGCCGGACCCGACGCACGCTGAAGGCGCTGCCTTGTTGATTACCGCCGGAATCAGCTCAGGCTATTGTACCTCCGGAAGTTGGGGCTCCGGGTCTCGCTGGGATTATACGGTGATCGGCACGCCGATTAATCTGGCCAGCCGGCTGCAATCGATGCTCAATACCCCCGGGGTTTTGCTGGATGAGGCTACCGCAGAATTGGTCAATTCGCATGTCAGCCTGGGCAAATGCCAGACGGTCAACGTCAAAAGCTTTGATCAGCAAAAAGTGTTTCCGGTGTCCCCCGGCGGTGAGGAACCGGTTGGTTGCACGGCTGGGCTTTGCTAAGGTGCCTGCGGCTATTTTGCCAGGACCCACGGATTGTTTATAAGTGGAAAAAATATTTGTATCTGCTTGTCGGGGTAAACCCACAGCACACACGCCGATTTGGCTGAATCGACAGGCGGGCCGGTATATGCCTGAATATCACGCCGTCAAAGGTGATATGCCGAGCCTGGATTTTTTCAAAAACCCCGAAAAAGCCGCTCAGGCCACCCTGGATGCGCAACAGATTCTTGGCGTGGATGCCGCCATTATGTTTGCGGATCTGCTGCCTGTTATGGAGCCCATGGGCCTGGCGTTGGACTACTTACCGGGCAAGGGCCCGGTATTTGCCAATCCGGTGCGCAGCGCCAGGGATGTTGCCCAACTGGTCAACGCACCGGCTGAAGAAGCCACCCCCTATATTGCCCAGACCGTCAAAAACATTCTCCAGGAATTGCCCGGGCACATTGCGCTGATCGGCTTTGCCGGGGCACCCTTTACGTTGGCGTCTTACGCCATTGAAGGCCAGGGTTCCAGGAACTATGTGTACGTTAAGCAGATGATGTACAACACCCCGGAACTTTGGCATCAGTTGATGGCCAAGCTGGTTGAGCAGGTGGTCAGTTATCTGCAACTGCAGATCAAAAGTGGGGTAGACGCGGTGCAGTTGTTTGATACCTGGGTGGGGAGCCTTTCGGTGGGTGATTTCCGCACCTTTGTGCTGCCCCACCTCAAACAATTGCTGGAAAAACTGCAAGCTCAGGTGCCGGTGATCTATTTTGGCACCGGCAACAGCCACCTGTTGCCGGAAGTTGCCGGGGTGGGTTTTGACGTGATGGCCCTGGACTGGCGCACTCCCCTGGTACCCACCTGGGAGCAGTTACAACTGCCGGCGGTCCAGGGCAACCTGGATCCCATTGTCCTGTGTTCGAACCCAAAAACCATTGCGGCTCAGGCAGGCGCGTTGCTGGCGGATGTGGCCGGGCGGAACGGCCATATCTTTAATCTGGGCCACGGCATTATTCCCGAAACACCGGTGGACAACGTGAAATACCTGGTAGAGTTTGTGCAAAGTTATGGGGCATAACAGGGAGCAGATATGAAAATTGTGCTGAAGATACTGGGTAGCCTTGTTGCACTGCTTGCGGTGATAGTGATTGTTGAGGTGATTGCCTCGGAGTCCGGCGAAGTGGTGGTGCTGGAGACGCAAAACGACCAGGGGCAAATTGAGCAAACCCGGCTTTGGGTCGTGGATTATGAAGGCCGGGCATGGCTGCGCTCCGGATCCCCCATGTCGGGTTGGTATCAGCGTCTGCAGGCCAACAATGTGGTTCAGGTCACCCGGAGTGAAGAAACTATGCGAGTCAGCGCTGAGCCGGTACCCGCCATGCAGCAGCAGATTAACACCCTGATGAACAAAAAGTATGGCTGGGCGGACAGTTACATCAGCATGCTCTTTGGCCGGGACGATGCTGTCCCCATCCGCCTGGATCCGGTTTTGCCCTAGTTTTAAACCAGCTGCCCCAGGGGCACTTTACAGGGCAAAATCCCCGGGCGGATGATACTCCCGGGGTAACAGCTTGAGTGGGTTGCGGTCCGGTATCAGTAATCCCGCACGCTGCAGGGCTTGAAACAAGCTGGGCTCGTACTCTTTGGGCCAGCCCTTAGCTGCGCGCTGCCAACAGCTTTGACAAACCCAGATGTTGTAGCCCTTCACCCTTTGCCTGCCGGGCCCACCCAGACATAGATAACACAGCTCGCTCATGACTTTTCAATGGGGGTAACCCAGTCCAGACGGGTGTCAGCGTAGACGTCCCGGGTGGGCGCAAAGTGTTCGGGATGATCCAGGCTGCCCAGGGTGATATCGGTCCAGTCGGGGTGTTTCCGGTTGATACACACCAGGGGGGATCCACATTGGGCGCAAAAGTAACGGGTACCCTCTGCTGATGAAGCCAGTTCAGCAGGCTGTCCCCGGGTATAACTGAATTGTGTGGTGGGCACCACCAGCCAGGTAACAAAGGGTGCGGCACTTGCGCGCCGGCACATGGTGCAGTGGCAGTTCACCGTGGCAATTTCCGGGGGTGTAAAGGCGTAACGTATCTGTCCGCAGAAGCAGCCCCCGGTCACGGGGTTTGCCTGTTGTTGCGGGCTCACTGGGTCGGCACCCCGTCAACGATCACCAGGTCGGTGTGTGCCGCCTCATGACGAATGGCAGCGATGGGTGCATATTCAGGGTCGTTGATAAAATTATCAGCGTCATGCCGGCTGGGAAATTCCAGGACAACCACCCGCTGGGGTTGCCAGGAACCCTCAACAACCTCGGATTCGCCGCCGCGGACAAGGTAGCGGCCGTTGTGTTTGGCAATGATCCCGGGCACCTGGGCTGCGTAGTCCGCAAAGTGATCCCCATCGTGAATGTTAATATTGGCGATAAGGTAGGTTTTCATGATTTCCTAGGGTTGTTCGACAATTCGAATATAGGCGCGCTGCCGGTAACGGCCGGTGAGCTTGGCCATCCAGTTGGTGAGCAGAATTTGCCAGCCGTACTTGTTGCGCATGGCCTGCTCCGCCTGAGCCACCTCGTTGGGATCCTGAACCAGGACAGCCTCGGCATCCTGCCACTCACCCAGCAACTTGCCGCGTACATCACATACGGCAACCCGAACCGTACTGTTGTTGCGTAAACGCTTAACCTTGCCCGCTTTCCCTTCACTAAAGGCATAAACCGCCTGGCCGACACCGGCGCCCCATACCGGCGTTTCTACCGCCACGCCGGATTTCCGGTAAGTTGCCAGATTGATATAACGTGCTGTTTGTATGTCTGACCACCCGCTCATGTTTAGTCCAGCTCCGGCTCACAGTCGAATAACTTATCCACAAATATTGAAGAAATCTCCAGGGCGCTGGCGATGTCGCACAACACCTGACGTTCTGCCTCGGTGGTATGGTTATCCGCCCGGGAGACCAGGCACAGATCCCTGACGACCTGCATGCGTTGGGGGATGGAAGTTACCGATTTCACCTGGCTGATGCGTTCGGGTACCTCCTTTACCAACTGGTCAATATTCAGACGGTCGCTGAAGGAAGCTTTGCCAAAAAATTCTTCAAATACCGCAATTTCTCCAGCGGAAATCCCGGCGCTGGCGTTGGCCACGGCGATGGCACCGGCGAACAGCAACCGGCGCATGGCCTCAGCAGCATCGGTTTTGCCTTCCAGATAACTGGGTTCCATCAGACTCATTAAGCCTTCAACCCCCAGATCCAGATCGTTGAGGTTGCTGCCCCCCGGGGTCATCAGGTCCGCCTCAAAAAACAGGCGCAGGGCTTTGACCCGCAGTGGACTGAAGGGGTGGGTCAAGAACCAGTCTTCGGTGGGCGCCCCTTGTCCCGGGGTACTGTCTTCGGATTGCATGGCGTCCACCTGGCGCAGGAAGTCATCCACGCTGAAGTTGGCATACGCGCCGCTGAGACCGCTGGCAAGTTTAAACAGAGCGTGGGCCACCGCGGGCAGATCGTTTGCACAATAGGCGCCTGCCCGGTCCGCGGAAATTTCCGCATAGCGCGACCAGCTGGTCAGGGTCAGGGCAAGGCGTGGGTTGGGCCGGTTGCGGCCGCGCAGGATGTAGCCGATGGGAATGTCGTGGTGATTGAACAAGTGATGGCCCAGTTCATGGCCCATGACAAAGCGGATTTCCTCCGGGGTAAACGCCTCCAGAATGGAAGAAGAAAACATAATAAACAGACGCCCTGATTCCGGCTTTACACAGGCGGCGTTGTAGCTGGGGCTGGGAAATACATACAGCTCCAGGGGAATATCCAGGGACAGCTTTTCCTGACATTCCGCGGCGGTTTTGTGCAGATCTGATGCCATGCTCTCGCTCAGCCGCACTGAGGTGGATAACAGGTGGCGTCGGACCCCCAGATTGCCCTTTTCCGCCTGCCTGGCGATTTGCTCGTTAACGCTTTGGACATCTCTGTCCGCCAGCAACTGTTGATACAACTCCAGATCATGCTGGCTGCGAAATTTATGTGGATCCATCAGCTTCCCCTAAGCGTTAAATATGGTGGCTAAAGCCGCGCGCAACAACATCACCCACAATGCCAGGGCAGATACCGCATACAGGCCAAACCGCACAATCACCACATTTTTGGTGCAATGCATGCCGCTGTGCAACACGCGGAACACAAGGAAGACCCAGGCGCAAGCCAGGTGAATCGGATCAACGGTACCCGATACGTACAAATACAAACAACCCGCATAAAAGAGCACAGGCAGTTCAAAAAGGTTCTTTAAATTGTCCGAGGGGTTGGACACCTCGGGTGGTGACAGGCGGGCCAGGGTTGCCGGCGTGAGTTCTCCGTCCGGCAGATCAAGCTGCTGAATAAAGGGAATGCGCCTGGCATACATGTAAGTCCACACCACAAAGGTCAGCAACCACATACCCAGCATGGGCACAAAAATGGCCTGTTGAGCGCTCTGGTCCGGCATGTCTCCTCTCCCGCGGAAAATCTGATACACCCGATCTTAAGGGATTTAGTTAAGGCTGTGGAAAAAGTTTATCCTTGTGAACGGCCACCGGGTTGGTTCTTTCCGGGCCGCCCTTCCGGCCACTGAGGCAGGCGCGTGTCGGGGTCGTACCAGGGGGCCCCCTCGCTGCGCCAGATATGTACCTTGGGGGTTGTTTCAGGGTTGTCGTCCAGGCAACCCAGCCGAATAATCACCGCGGGTTTGTCCACCCACTCAGCCATCAGGTGCGAACCACAGTCTGCGCAGAAATGGCGGCGTTTGCCCGGGGTAGATTCAAAAAAACGGGTTTTGTCTTGTCCCTGAAGCCAGCGAAAATGTTCCCTTAAGGCGGGTGCGGTGGTGGAGAATGCACTGCCGTGGGCCTTGCGGCATTTACGGCAGTGGCAGTGCACAATGGGTGCGGCAAATTCGTCGACTTCATAAACTACCACGCCACACAAACAGCTACCTTTCATAAAGTCTCCCGTATGGTTACCAAAAGCTCGTTGCAGGTAGGGCTTCTGCCGCTCCGGATGGGGGCCAGGGTGGGCAGGTTGTAATAATGCACTGCAACGGCTCAACTGAGGTATTTTTAAACTGAAAGCTCTCTCCGCGGGGGACGTGCCAGCTTGAACCCGCATGGATCGGTATGGGCCGCGGCCCCAGGTTCTGACAATAGAACTCACCGGTTCCGGCTATGCAATACCACAGCTCGTCAACGGTACGGTGAGCAACCGCCACGGAGACTTGCCCGGGATCCAGGACACAGTGGCAGTGACTGGCGTCCCGGCACCGGGCTAACGGCCGGACGGTGGAGCCGTCAGGAGCCACTTCCGGGATGGTGTGGTCCCGGTGTATGTGCGGGGGATTTGAAGTTTTCGATGGCACAGACTGAAGTTGTTGGTGCTGATGTACAACTTCAGCAATGATGGTACGAAACAGTTTTTCCAGCAAATCCGGCGGCAAGTTGTGTTCGAGGGCCAGTGCGGTTAATCGCTGGTACTGGGCATCTTCGCGTTCCGGGGCAACCGGCGGCAGATTCCCGGCAGCCTTGATTTGGCCAATTTTGCCGGTTGCGTCAAAACGGTGGGCCAGCAGTTTAACCAAGGCGTCATCAATTTGATCAATCCGCTCACGATATTCGTCCAGGGTCATCATCTTGGTGGAAGTGTCCCGTAGCGTTACAAGATGTGGGCAGCTTAACAGCGAAGGTAACCGGTTGGTATTCTTGTGGATTTAATCCATAAATCGGCATTCTGTCACCGGTTATTTGTCTCTGCTCAGGGGAAGCGGGTCATCAGACGTATTTTATATTCGCGAAAATAGAGCAGGTCCGGAAAACACTCTTTCTCCAAGTAAATTTTAACATCGTTCCTCGTTTCTTGGGGGTTCGAAGTATTGTCAATTATTTTATTTATCTCGGTTGAGTGCCTAATCAGAAGATGGGTAATACCGGTGAATTTGGAATTCTGCGTATTGATCAACCTGTATTTACCATCTAATGGGTTATCGTAGACTTTAAATCTCGTCAACTTTGGACAGCGTGCGATAAAATCCGACCAGAGTTTAGGGTCCAGGTTATCCAAAAACAAGACTTGGTGTAGAGATAGCGTCACCAGCTCCGGAAAGGTAGCTTGACTGGTAAACAACTCCATAAGCGTTACCCTGTTCAAGGCAAGGGTCACCAATTGGTTATAGTCGAGGTTGATATTGCGTATTGATGAGACGGACAGATACTTGATGTTAGGGGGGATGATCACAGGTACCCCGGTATCTTGGATATTCAGGTGTAATGCATAAAGTGATGATGCCTTTTGTAAATAGTTGTTAAGGCTATTACCGCTACGGGCAATACTTGCGCTAATTTTCAAGCTATAGAGCGGCACGCCGTTTATTGATTTTGAGAAAAAAGCACCCCCTACCTCATCAGCGTAGATATCAAAAGCCTCCAGCGTGTTTATGGATTTCAGCGCCGGGTTAAGTTCCTCAAACAGCGTGGGAGAGCTAGACCTGATTGCTAGATTGCGCAGTGTTTTTGTGGCGTCCAGGTGCTTAAAGATATCCTTCGGCAGCGGGTGTTTTTCTAATTCAAAATACAACCATGATGAGTGAATTGGGGCGGCCTTTTTGACTGAGGCATTGTCCTCCAATTTAAACGTAGGCCTTGCATCCCCATTTTTGAGATATATCGCGTCATAACGCCGATTTTGTTGAGGGGTTGTGTATGGGTAGCTTGTCCTGAACGAGGAGATCAGTTCTCTCAGGGCAGCCAAGTCAAACGTCCGGTAGGGTTCAGCCAATCTTTTTGTTTCACGGAGTTTGTTCAGTTGTTCAGGTGTAATGTCGCAAATATCCCCGGCGTACATCAAATGCCTCAGGCGATTGATATCCTTCACATGAAGCAGTTCGCCGGACACACTGACACTGAACGTAAACCCCAGGTGAGCTAACTGTGCAAACAGATGGCTGATGGCATGCCCGCGGTAAAAATTACCACCAGTGGTTACGTCCAATATGTCGTCATAGCCGGTGAAATAGTAAACAGCAAGATGACTTGTAATGACCAGGTTCTGGGGTTGTAAAGTGGTGATGGTATTGAAGGTGGCAAATGGTGGCCGGCCCCTAACCAGTTGTTTAAAGTTCAGCCGGTGACCGGACCAGGCAAAGCGCTGTCCGCCACGCTCGCTGACCCGGTGAAACAGTTGGGGAAACTGACTTCGGATTCTCCCGCGTATCTCGTTGTCCTTTTTCGCTGTATTGTAGGGGTTGTGCCGGTCGGGTGGTGCATAAGCATAGGCCGGTGGTGCAAAATTAGTCTTTACCGGTACGTCCACATGGTCAACGGTCTGGTTGTCCTGGGGGGTGGCATCAAAGGTGACCCACTGCCCCTCTACATACACCTGCACCACTATGTGGGCGTTGTTTGAATGGACTTCGCCGGATTGAACCTTGTAGACGTTGACCAGCCGCATCGGGTTGTTAAAGCGCTTAATGCACCACAGGATTGTAAACAGGATACTGTTGAACTCGTAACATACCCCCTTAAAACCAATACGCAGGCAAAAATTTAACAGATGCTCGTTGTTCTTGTTTTTGTGATTGCGCCAGGCATTCCATTGCGCTGTGGTTTTGTTGTCCGAGGAGTAAGTGCCGTTTTGCGATATCCAAAGCGCTAGCCGTTGAATCAACCCGGTATGCTCCGAGGTCAGCTTCGTTTGATCTTTGGGCAGTTCCTTGGATGATATTTTTTGCAGGGTGGGCCCGAGATTGGTTTTGGAATTAATGATAGGCGGCTTGTGCGGACATTTTTTGGTTTTGGGGTTTTCTTTTGAGAATGGCTGTTTTCGACGCAGCACGTGGTACGTATATTGTGTTTGCTGACTTGGTAGTTCAATGGTGACCAGTCCATCCGGGCCAAACCGATTTGTCAGGTCCCATGTGTTTTTTGATAACGGATCTTTTATAGCGCATCCCAATGGAATCAAGAGTTTAAACCGGCTTTTGTTCTGCTTGGACACTCGGTGGAGGGTTGTGATACTGCCCACATGGTCAAGCTCTTTGGGATTTGCTTTGGAGATATAGTCCTCAGGGGTTAGATCCCGCAACTTGCTAAGCACCCCTAATTTGTCGCATTCGTCATAAATACCGGTGGGTAGATATTTGATGGTGTCACTAATTCCGGTTGCTAGGTGTATTGGTAAGGTAGGTGTTCTGTCACCCAGGCCAGATTTGTCACTAATCTTCAGCTCGCGTGATTTGACGAACCCTGTCAGTTGGCGACGTATAAATTTAACGGACTCGCTGATCTTCCGGATAGCCTCAACGATCTGTTGTGGTTCGGTTGTCGTTAGCTGTTTAAGATGCTTTAGGCGATCAATGGTCTGGGTAGTAATCCAGATGGGTTTCATTAGAGATGACGCCCAGCTTGCTTGCTTGAAGGTATTGTCCAACTCTTCCCTGCTGATATAGTTAAATACCCAGGCAAGGACCAGGTAATGCACCGCGTAGTCCGGGCGAATGCGGTTTATGTATGCTTTATGTTTGTTATCATTTTGCGCAATCTTGGCGCCTCCCTTGATAAACCAGTAGATCAGAATATCTGTTGGGGTTTGTTTGTAGTTGGGCTTTTTGTTACTGATCTTATCTACTTCCCGCTGCCAGTAACGGCATAGAGTTCCGGTTGGGCCTGCCGAGGAGGATTGTTTGGTTTTCTGGCTGGTCGGCTTCAACCCCCAGTCAAATCTCGGAAAACTTTGTACCAACTGGCGGATATATATCAGGTAATACAGGGTTTCCGTCAGTAAGCGGCCATAAAGATCTGTCTGACTGGGCAGTTGATACGACCAGCGGCCGGTAGCCGTGGCCAGGAGCAGGTTAGTACACCACTCCGGGTTGTGGACAGAGAATACATATAGAGTACGGTCTTCACGGGCATATTGCATATCCGGTATTAGGGTTGATGGGCGAAGGCGATTGTTAATGGACACGCCGCGGCAGCGGCCCTGAGTCAGCAACCGCAAAAAGCCGCTCACTCGGCTCGACAGGCCGGGATCGTCCCGATCTCCCTTCGGCATCAATTTGATATTTAGCTCGGTGGCCTGAATGTCTTCAAACTGTATAGCCAGCCACAGCGTAAATACGGTTATCCATTTATCATCAAGTGGTTTGATCTTTTTATTGATGGGTACCTGGTAAACATCACTCGGCTCAAATTGCTGCCACCAGCCTGCATAGTGCTGAGGTGTGAGGAGCTGCATGCGCTGAAAGTCCAGATGCACACACCCCTCAATGCCGCGTTGCGCCTTGGGCGTTAAGGGCACCTGTTTGGCCAGCCCAACCGCGTATTGATACTGGCGGCTAAAGGCGGAAAATTTATGGGCCTGCTGATTGGATTTACCTTTGTTCCACGCATGTTCTTTAAAAAACGCCTGGGTCAGTTGCGCCCAACGGTGCAAAAATGCCATGGTCAAAGCATCCCCAACAGGGCCTGGCATGGGCTTGTTCAACACATCTTGTGCCGCTTTAAAGGTATGATAGGTCAGGTAGACTTGCCGCAAGCAATTCACCCAGTCATAAGGCAGCGTTTGGGAGGTGATCAGCTTAGACAGGTTGTCCTGCGCGGCTGGGTTTAACACCATCCCACATAGCAGTTGCCCAAACCCTGCAGCAGAAACCGGCGGCATCCGGGCCACTTTTTTATTTTCTTTTTCATCACCCGGATTATTCGGGGTTGATTTCAAACGCTGCAAAATCTCCGCAGGGGTACCCCAGTTCGGGTTGAGCCTTTTGTACCGGATGGCCAGATCAGGCTGCCGGCCCAGCCACCAGGCCTGGAGCAATTGCGGTAAATAAGGATTATCCGATAACGGCAGTGCCCCCTCATAGTAGGCCAGGTGTCCCTGCAAGTAGATTACCGGTACATCATGCTGTCTGTTTTTCCTGTCTTGGTGTATGCGCACACCGTGTTGCCGGGCATATGAGCCGATCGCCGGAATGGTTTGACGCTTACTCACCTGACGGCAGTGCCCGTGGCTATACAACTGCACCAGCACAGACAAGGCAGGCAACGTATCCGTTACGGGTATTTTATAGGGCGCCAGTTCATCGATGCGGCCAAATGAATAGAAGAGCCGGTAGGACTTAAGAAACAGGGGCAGGATATCTCTTTTAAGGTTGGTGCTGTTGCTCATGTTGTGCTTGGCAACGGCATATACACACTTGAGCAAATCCCGTAACGTGGGTAGTGGGGCCCTGGGATATTTTTCTAAGGCTGACTGCAGTGACTGATGCAGCCCAACCAGATATCTGGGTATATGTTGATTAAGGGCCTTGCCGTCCTTGTGGTTTTTGACAATCTGCAACAGCTCAGCCCGGTTGTAACCGCGCAGTTGACAGACCACGCCACGGTTCATAAAGGCCCGGGACAGGGGCTGCCGGCCGGCCAGCCGGCTGCTGTTCATGGTGATAAACAGATAAAACCCC